>JBCCCR010000003.1 GCA_039033415.1 Pseudomonadota bacterium
CTCAGCATTTAGCGACGCAGTGGCTGTGGCAATACAATAACGAACGACCCAACTCCGCCATCGGCGGCGTACCCCCAAGGCAGCTGTTGTCAGCTGCTTGAATCTCTACTCGTTAACCCGAGTAAAAATGGGGGGATTACAATAGGAATTGTGTATTTCAGCGGACGAGCATCAATAACAGCCGGGGGGCTCCGCTTGACTGCTCATGATGGGCTTCCAAAATATGCGGAGTACCTTTCTGTTGATCCATCAAAGTTTGCATCCGAACGAGTTCTCTTCCTGCTAGACGTTTGTCTTGACTCTGGTTCGAGTTTTATCTCGGACGATATTCAGAGCAGCGCCTTTGGCTTCGCAAAGTGTGAAAGAGATCGGGGTAGTATTGCTAAGGCTCTGACGGAAATGGACCCGCCGCAAGTTGATACAGACGACAGCGGCAATGTAGAGGTGAGCGAACTTCTTGTTTTCCTCGCATCAAGAGACGACATCGAGGTGTCAGAGTTCAACTGGTCTCGCCAGGCGCTGGATACTCCGATCATTCAAGTAGAACCTTGAGATAGGCACATTAGCTGAAACGGAAAACTGCAGATGAAAAAATGAGCAATCTGGATTTCCTTGGACAACGGCGTAACCAACGTTCATTTCTTAGGACATAAAACACGACCCCAAAAAGCATTGTTTAGGCCACCCAAGTTTCGCTTAGATGATCTACAACGTCTCGGTAGAATGCTCCCGACTTCAGAAGGGTCGGCCAGCTTCGTTCATCTTCAAGCGCAGCACGAGCTGAGATCAATTCCAGCAGTACCCCCCAAATGATATTAGGATCGCCCCTAAGCTCTGCGACTACCGCCTCCAAATCATTACCAAAAACCGTGACATGTTTCTCGAAAATTAGCGCGGTTCCAAACACTGTAATCTGCGGAATCGCTGAATCCAATTGATCGAACAAAGGCTCCAAAGCTGTTCCGAAAGTCTTAACGTAGGCCGACTTTCGCTCCGCCTCATTGGAATGTCGTTTCCGCTTCAACCGTTTGAATAGATCAACTTGTTCAGCGATCAGCCTACTCAGTTCATATGCGTCCCGGAACCGCTCTGCTGTTAATTCCGATTGAAGAATCTTCGAGAAACTACCTCCATCATCTGTAAAGATTTTGGATGGGTCCTTCTTTGCTAATTGCGGGTCTCCATAATAGGTTGAAACATACGCTTGCATGCCGTCTTTCAGCGGAATTACCTTATGGGCAAGAGGGCTGCCGAAGGTATTTTCCAACTCAGCTACCTCATCTGGCAACATAGCTTCAATTTCGCCGGCTCTTCGTTCCAGGAAGTAGCCAAGAGTTGCAAGTGAATGCAACAGCTGAACAATCCTAGGATCGTTCGAGCGGAGAAACGTATTATCTACTCGCGTTTGGTTGTTGAGATTGATCGCGACATTGGACGCGAACTCTTTATCTCTTCCAGTGGTTATCACGCGAACGGCGGTGTGAACCTTTGATTGCAAAACACCCTGTTTGAAACACCGGTGAAGAATCCGTAGCGTTTGCCCCCCATTTACGACCTGTGGACGCACCAAGCTGATGTGAGTGTTGAAAGGCTGATAGGTTGCAGAGTCACAGATGATCGATAACCCATTGTTGAAGTGAAAAAAGTCGCTAGCTTCTTGTGGCGTTGATGCGGTTTTCGCAATAGCCAAATTGGTCCCTTTATCGCCTTCAAACATACGGACGTTCTGCTGCAGGATCGTTTCGCCATGGGTGTCGTAGAGATTTGCAAGATATTCTCCACTGAGATCAAAAAGGTAAGTTTCATGTTCGCCGATTCTTGTCATGTATGGCTGCCGAGCAAGGGGTATGTCGAGCGTCGCATCTAGCGTTGGTAGATTCACGCTATAAAACTTGTTGTGAATGTCATTTAGGTTCTGGAAATCCCAGCGAAACAAGTCTTTTGCCGCACCGCTGTTTTTCTGGCAGAAACTGTTAAGTTTGGTTTGAGCTTCATCTGGTAAACCAGGAAGACTAGAAATCGCAACTACAATACGGTAACCGGAAGGAGTAAATCCATAAATCTCGTCCAGCCGACCGCGTAATTCTTGATTCGCAATTTTTTCGTGGTTCCGGCCTAGAATTACCTCTAGGCCAGATAGAAGCTTATCAATATCACCTGCAGCAATCGGTTTTTCGACCGACTGAGGGTTCTTAAACTGGTAGAAAAAGACGACGTCGTCGCGAATTTCAATCGCATCGATACCTAGGTCACCCGCGCCGTCACAGATCTGTTCTTTAGCCTCAATCTCGGTCATGCCTAAGACATTTCTAAAATACCAGTAAGCAAACCCATAGCCGTCGTCATTGAATTCTTCAGCTTCAACTATTGCTGCAATTTGATTTCCCAGTTGCTCTTTGAACAAGTTCAGAATTTCAGGGGCTTCTCCGTTCAATTGCTTACCTCTATTTGGTGAAACCAGACCACCGGCCAAAAATACCTGCGGCTAGACTCGACTGCGATTCGGCTGGTCGCGGTCACGGCTTTGATCAGTCTCAATGAACGCAAAGTCGCACCATATCGGTTGCGGCTATCGCAATATCAGGACTGGCGATAACGTTGGCGGTTCAGATTTGGACTCAAGAGAAGATATGCAAATACCGAGGGGTTAGAACTAGGTGGCCGGGTTAACCCGAACTGCCAATGATGGCAAGATCTATTGGAGCTACCGCTGCTTTATACCCGGCAGTCTCCTGCGCACTTCGCCAACTGTCGCAGTGGATACAACCTCGGCCAGCAGCCCGTCGCGAAGAACAAACCTTGCTCGGCGATTTCTCAGGTCAATCCAACGCCCTGAGTCCTTACTTAGCGTTGCTTGATATCCTGACTCCTTCCGTCGCTCGAGTTCGATACAGTAGTCGGCCCCCGACAATAGAAAATCGAGTGAATCGGTTGACGCTTTTGATTCACCAAAGATGAAAAAACTGGTAATGGGCTCGGTGGTGACTAGTTCGAACAGAGCTGGCCAAAAGAGAGGATCATTGCCCAACTCTGGGAGGATAAAATCTGCAACCTCGATATGATCGAAAATAACGCGATCTATTGGAGTTCCGGCGCGACGGGACGCAATAAATGTACCTCGCAACTCAGCTAGGAAATGCTCGGCCCGAAAGTTTCTACCGACTGAGAACCACCTAATCGATTTTGTGGGAAGCTGATCCCACCTTTTTGCAAGTGACGCACCAAGGTTTCTAATGTATTGAGACTCTGGGATCCTAAAAGTTACCACCAAGACTTTGGTAGGCAGCATTCGGCTTTCAGTGATGGTGTCAATAGAAGGCTCTGTCGCTAGCTCCATTGCAAGCCAAGGCTTGGCGGTCCCATTGCTTCCTTTGATTAACGTTGAACTCTTCTCACGAATGCCAAGCGTATTTACTAGACTGTTTATAGGTTTGGGAAGCGAAATGAATTTCTGCGTACTTGGAATTGACCGCCGCCGCCTCCGCAAGGCACTTATCGTCGCGTCAGCAGATGGGTATACGCTCACACCTTTCTCACTATTGATTCGAAATGGGTGTTTGCCAGGCTGAAACCTTTGGGCGCGACACTTCTCGATTTCCATCCATCGTTGATTTCCGTTATCGATTCCTAGCCGAATTACAGTATCTGCTAGATAAGAAATCTTGGAAAACTCAGGGTCGTCGTCGTCTTCATGAACAGCTAGCCCCCAGAATCCATTGCGTCTGAGGACGTCAAAAAAACCTCCCAACCACTCCCTACTGTTCTCCGGATCGGCGCCCTTAAGGGCGTTAACACTATCTATTGCGACAGCTTTCCAATTACGGTGCCTCAGCCCCCCCGAAAGACGCTCCAGCGCGCCGACCAGGTCTCGTCTCTTGATACCCTTAGGTCGAGCATCACTGGCAGGTTCGCAAAAGAATGCCAGCACACCCCGCGAGTCTTCTATCTCAGCAAAAACACCGGTTGCACTTTCATCAGAAAACTCAACCAAATCATAGGCAGAGGGATCAAGCAGATTCAGCGATACCAGCCTATCAACGAGCATCGAATAACTTTCCTCTAAGGAAAAGTAAATCGCCGCTTTTCCAGCCTTTGCAAAATTTGCTAAGAGAGTGAGAGCAAAAGTAGTTTTCCCAGATCCGGCTGTTCCGTCGATCACCCAACCGGGACCAGTATCGGTATTTGGTAGTAACCCACCGCAAAAAATGAAGTCTAATCCCGGAATATTTGAATAGTGGCCAAAGACTCGCGCCTGTAGATAACTATTATCAAGAACGCGTAAAGGGCTCACCGCACAAACGCGAGAAGGTTTCAAGTATTCATCATCCCCCACTCGATATTGAAGCCGTACGCCGTTAACGAGTCGATAGAACAGATAGACACCAAGAGCAACTCGATCGGGAGTATCGGAAACAGTCTCGTACAAGCTCGAAACTCTTGAAAGCAGAAAACTCAAGCTAACCGTATTGGGCCTATTTGCTCTGACATCCCTTATAGACGGGTGCGCTTCGCCGTAAAAGATCTCATTCACTCGATTGCAAACGAGATTGAGAGCATATTTCTGCTCAGTATTAAAACGAATCCCGAATTCTCGACGAATCCAGTCTTGGATGTGGATTTCCGCGAGAGAATCGGTTTTGCCGTAAGTCTCGATCAAATAGTTCTTTAATACAGCTATAGGATCAACCGATTCACCTATATATGTTGCAGCAACCCCCTTGAATTGACGAGCTGCACTCGGGTCGTTTACTGGCTTGATGGTCCAGTGTGGATCGATCGAATCCGAATCGAAAACAATAAAACCCGCATAGTTGTCCGAGAACAGGTCTGGGAGACGCAAATTAGAACTTGTTTTCCCCGCCGGGGGACGAAGCAGCATGTTTTCTATTGATGAGGCAATTGAGTGGGAAGGCGTGAATCCACCTCTTTGAATATGCCTCATAATCGGAGAGGTTTTCGCGACTTCCCATATATCTGCCTTGGCAAAAGTGGCAGCGGCTTGTCGCGTGATGAGTTTGGGAGCAAGCCCCTGCCCATCGACGCGGTCCATTGCAAACTCGTAATTTAAGAACTCTACAAATGCGAGTACTTGCCTTAACTCTGATGCAAATTTACGTCCGCCTAACGGCATAACTTGTGAGCAGCGTCAATTTTGTGGGTTGAAGAAGAGCCCGTTTTTATTGAGTACGTGTAGTCGGGTTCACGCTGGCGATGATGCAGAAGACGCCGCAAGAGCCCGGGTTTTTCAGTAGGTACCGATGTTTCGTTTGAAGCTACAGGCAACGTATAGTCTCGCCAATCATTCAAACCAACTTTCGCGCTGCCGGATTCAAAGAGCAAAGTCTCTAGTTCGTCTGGGTATCGACTGCCGGCGGACGTCAGCGTGCCTCTCAATTGGCGAAACAGACTAATCGCCTTATTATCGGCATTAGTCTTTCGTTCGATTAAGTACATTATCTTTATCAAACGAGTAAGTGAGTCTGCAGCCGCCACTTTCTGCGCAGAGTCTTTAGCTCTGCTCAAGTCTCGCAACGCGTCCTGCATTTGAGCAAAAAAGACGTCATAGTCGGGCCTGCGAGCCTCCCTATCTTCTTGACTCTCAGTCATTTCGATAAAGCCTTCCGGGGACTCTATCTAGGAATGCATAGCGCGATTTCTTCATTACTTCGTTCTCGTCGTTCTGCAGGTGAGCCGAGAATCTTCGCTTTGCCCTTATCGGTGCGCTGAGACGTCTAAGAATGAAGTCTAATGCCCGGCCCTGAACCACCGTGGTTTGCTTAAGCATCGCTTCAAGTTTCGACGAATCAGGAGACACCTTTCTGCGAGGAATCACGTTTACCCAACCCTTGGAGCCGCCAGAAATTTTCCTAAGTTCTTCTTGGAGCTGCGCCAGATCGCTCGCAAACTTTTGTCCATGCGCTCCTTCCATTGGAAAGGCTTTCATGAAATCGAGTTTCCTCTGTAGAGCTAGATCTTTCGGGTAATTCGTTTCATCGGCAGACCTTTTGTATCCAATCAACGCGAATAACCCATCGACCGCACCAACTACAACCTCCGCCTGCAGGCCACGCTCGGAGGATCCTCTTGCATTAATTAGTTTCTTGAGACCCTTCGAGATCTTTATGAGTTCAAAATAGACCTTAAGGTCTAAGCGAGATATCTCGGCAGTTCGAAACATGGTGGTAATCAGACCTAAGGATTCGGTTCGAAAGTCGGAATGAGCTTCGTCTGACTCAACATAATTTTTTACATCCGTTCCTAAAACATATGACGCTCTTTTCACAACCTGTCCGTTGCCACCCTGACTTCGAGACGATGTTTCCTCATGCTGTTGGGGAGATTCCTCTTGTTGGCCTGTATGGCCTTCTTTCGCATACAACTCATGCACTATGTGATTTCCAAATCCTTTCGCAAGCTCTATTTCCCCAAGAGGGCGTATCGACATTTCACCGGAAATATCGGAGCCCTGTCGTTCAAAAAACTCCGTCTTCAACTCGCTAACATATTCGTCCGTGGCCCAAATTTGCCCCGGCTCCACCTTCGGTTCGAGCCGTGCAGCAGTGACGATACTTGGACCGTACGGCGTTTCCTCTCTGCCTCGAAAAGGGTCCAGCGATTTCTCATAGCCACCATAATGCAGTGCGACTCGCATCTTTAGGCCTGGCGGAATAAACCTGGCATCCCCTTTAGGTTCGTGCCGGTATTCGTTCGAGTTCAGATATTCGTTCATTGTGCGAGCGGCACTGGCTAGAAGTAACGTGCGTTCATGAATCACTATCACACCATCACCCCAAGAGTTCGTATACTTTGCCCCGTCAACCACAGTAGAGATCCTTTCATATAGGCACTCCATAAGGTATTCGTGGAACGCCCCTGTTTCATGGTAGTCGAGTTTTGAGTAGCCGCTGATATCAGCAAATAGTATTGCGTGTTTTTCTGCCATCAATATGGATTTCCAATGTGTTCAAAAGCTGGGAGGCACACGTTTTCTCCGAACCAAGATCCTTGGTGGCAACCGCTAACGAAGCCGAGTAATACAAGCACCGGGTATCTGGATTTGCCTTCCACTCGATAGAGTAATGTCGCGGTATCGTCGACATCGGACGTTCGCCCCCCCTTTAACACCGAACGCGTTTGATTCGTCGGCTACACGGCACTATCAATCCCCTTAAGCCGCGCAGAGTGGCTTCCACGCGATTGTGCTAAACCTTACACTGGGGTAAACACGTCGGTCAATTTTCCGTATTCAAGAGAACGCCTAGGTTAAGGCTCTACTTGCCCCTTTGTTTCGAGGAGCAACAAGCCAGTCAGTGGAAATGGCGAGAGCGGTTGTCAGATCCGATGAAATTGAACGACCCCAGGGTTTTCCGGAGTCCTTTTGGTAAGACCTTTTCGGCACCTGGTTTCGCTAATTCCGAGCGGGCATCAGCGATCTGAGGGGATTTCAGGCCAATAGCCCCTGCTTTGGAAGAATTCCGTAGACTCCACCTCCTCGCAAAATTCGAGGAGATTTCCAACCATAGAGAGCAACACGTCGCGCACCTCGCTCGGCTTAGCGAAGAAGAACTCTTTTCGCGCATTTGCGTGATTGAGCCGCCGGTCGGAAAAGTGATCATGCAGTTCCTTTTCCAACGTCACGGCGTCTTCTGAGAAAAACAGTGCGTGCACGTCAAACTTGAACGGAACAGATGCGCCCCCTAGTTCGTTTACTCGGTCAATCGGCTCAAGACGCCGAGTGAGTCCGATCTTGACGACGTTCTTACCAAATGCGCCAAGGTTCGAGATTACGTAGACGTAGCCTGCCCGAACATTCGCTTGCCGATAGTCGTTTTGCTCGATCGCCTGATCGATCTCCGCAAGCTTCGACTCAAGTACTGAATCAGATTGTCCTGAGCGAGACAGCGCCTCAAGAGCCTGAACCAAGTGGGTACGCTCTTTGTCGAGCCGTTCGCGTTCGGCGGCCAACTCGGCCTGAACTCTTTTCTCTTCGCGTAGTCGGGCTCGCTCCTCCTTTGCCGCCTCCCTTTCTTCCTGTTTCTTCATCTGGAAGTCCGCAGTGAGTTCGATTTCCTGGAGTCGAAGGCCATGGAATTCATTGCTAACGCGCATTTCCATCATCGAACCAAGTCTCGCGATTGCGTCTCGGGTGCGCTCTACTCGCTTCTTGGCTGCCAGCACATTCCCGGCTCGGAGTGCGCGAATACAGGCATCCACCTGAGAGTTGTAGGCGATCAGCATCAGCTTCGAGAAGTCCCGAGTCATCTTCTTACCCTGAGCCAAGGAATTGTCGAAGGTGAACATGCTCGAGACTTCTATTGCGGTCCTGGATTTGACCATCGCAGAGATCTTGCTATTCAATTCCTTCAGCTTTGTCTTGTACGCCTCTGCATTTTCTAACGGGTGGTGATACCGGTAAATCCCAACTTGCTGAAGCACCACTTCATCGTTGAGGCTAGCCAAATCCTCGTCTGATTCACCCGCTTCAGCAAGCTGAGCCCGAAGCGCTTGGTTCTCAGACTCAAGAAATCGGAGGCGGACGGATGTGTCCGCCGAGGGCTGCTCGATGGTGCCCCTTTCTGGCGTATCTTCGGGTGTCGGCGTGGAAACCTCCTTGCTTCCCCTACCCTTAGGGGCATTGTCATCAACCCACATCTCCCAACCATCAGGCGGGGCCGGCCAGCTGGGATCGGGAGTCCAACCTTTTGGTGGCTCCCAGTTATCCGGTGGCTTTGGCCAACCAGGCGGCGGATTAAACTTAAGCGTTTTCTGTGTCACGCACTTCTAACGCCTTCCACGTTAACGGCGACCAAGCCAAGCGGATTCTTCGACACACTGGCTCCGAGCATCTCGAGCGTGGCGCCCGGCACCACCTTCGCCAAGTTGATTTTTAGGAACTCCTCACGCGCGGCAGAAGCTGCGATAAACGGGATATTCGTTTCTTGTCCGGTCGCCGGGTCAGTTGTCGAGGTCCCGACCACGAGCTTTATCGAGTGGATCAGGCCGCGGCGATCTGCTTCAAAGACCTCATGGAAAGACCGAAGACTGACGCGCTGGACAGCGAGCAGATACCGATCCTTTGACGCCTTCTGAGTCTGATTGGTCGCCTTAATCTCGTCGGCAGTCTTGTTGTACTTGTAGTGCTTTACCGCGGGAATTTCGTCAGGCGAGGGGATTGAGACCTTGAGGTCTAGCTCAGCCGTCTTCGAGTCAAAATCAAAATCATGGGAAACAGGAAACGTGTCTGGATAGATCGAATTCGAGAGAACAATCGAAACGTATTCCTGCACGGCTTCCTCGGTGCCATACCCGAGGTTGGCAATCAGCGTATCAAGGTTCCGATTTTGCTCTTCAACCTTTCTTTCTCGCGCATCGCAGTCCTGCCTATAACGTTTTTTCGCATTCGCCAAATCGGTCTTTCTTGCGGCTTCCTTTGTCTTCCAATCCTCTTTAGCTTTTACGAGAGCAACTGCAGCAGCCTTTTTCAGCCTTTTCCAGTCCTCAATGCTTTCCGTATGGGCCGCTTTCGCTTGCTTCAGCTCGCGCTCAAACTTCTTCTTTCCCAAGATGCTCTTCAAGCCCCGCGGAGCTGGTGGTGGTGCAAAGATTGGCTTGACGGGGAGCTCAGGTGGTTTGGGCTCAGGGAGCGGGTTCTCCAGCTCAGGGTGTTCGAAAGGAGGGTGTTTGACCGTCCCCCTAAGCGTTTCCAGATCTACATAGTCATCAACGGCCAGTGTCGCTTCGAGAAGCCCGTCAATTTCGGAATAGGTGGACTCGAGCACTGAATTTTTGTCTTCCGCCTCGCGTTCCATCGACGCGATGTGCGCAGCTTTTAGTTCCTTTTCAAGACGTTTCTGCTCAGCCGCCAATCGCTTCTTTTCCGCCGCATCAGAGGCGACTTTGGCAGCGGCGAGTTTTCGCGCGAGCTTTTCCTCCTGACGTCTGGCGGCCTCAAGCTTCCTTGCGGCCGCGAGGCGGTCCTTCTCGCGCTGTCTTATTCGACGCTCATTCTCACGCGCGCTTCTCTTCAGTTCTCGATTGATCGCGGCAAGGATGCCAACTCTTCGACCCACGGTTTCCCTCCCTGTTACTTAAACACCAGTCGCCCAGAACACCCCCTTACCCAAGAGATTGACACAAAACCTCTCAAGGATAAAATCCTGTCGAATGCTGATGAGTACGCTGGTGTCTTGCTCTCGGGGTCTGGCAAGAGCCGACAAGAAACTCAGGGGTCAGTACCGGGTGCCATGTCGGATTGGATCTAGGACTTGATCCTGACCCCAGAGTTCGAGCCTTAATCGTCGCAGCTCAGCGCCCGCAAGCAAGACCGTTAGGATCAATGGGGCCAACGGACCCGAGGACTGGGCGGCTACCGGATCGGGCCGGGTGTCAAAAACAAAGGTTGCGGTGTCATTCGCTGGATCGGGATCTTCCTGCCCCAAAAAGGGATGCGACACAATCGTTCGTTCTCGAAAGCGAATCACCTTTTTTCTAATTCTTTCTGTGTCTTTATCCGGTCTCCTCGTTCCATCGGTCAATCCTATGGGAAACCGCTCAGCCAAATTAGGTACCATTACGGGGGTAACGAACACTTCTACATGAATCCATTTTGCTTGGCTAATCCGTACTGAAATTTTTCCGCCGTTATTATGCGGCAACACAACTTGAGAACAGAAAATGGCGTTTTACGACAGCTGGCGAATATTCTGGATAGGAGCAAAGGCGGTCTTAGGCCGGTCCTCAGACTTTCCGCGATCGCGAGAAAACGGTCAGCAAATTATCTCTCACCTCTTAGAGATGGAAAGAACTGAGGTCAACGACTTGCTAGATGCTTTTTCTGTGGAGCATCGCAGCACCTCGTCCAACTCGGAAATGCGAATTGCTAGCAATGAAATTCTGAATTCACTCGGGGAGGAAATTGAGGAGATAACGGAAGACGACACGCTTTCCGAGAAACAGCAGCTCGATGCATACTCGGTTGGGATCGGAAGTTTAAAGGATCTACTTGGCGAGCTAGCTCCCTGGCTTAAGAACACGTTGACCTTGCTTAAGGAAATTTTCGATTTGCTCGGGACGAAACGAAGCTGACCAGTTGGCCTGTGGAGAATCGAGGCTCAGATCTTTCGTCTCCATACATCATGGGACAGGATTTGCTTGACATCACCCGGTGCGGATGAATCGTTAGTTAGAGTTAGGAGCGCCAATCCGAAAACCTGTTTCATTATCTTCTCCTCAAAAAGTTCGCGGTGAATGTAATGATTAGCAATACCACGGTGGTAACCGCGACAGGCCCAATCGCAGGAACTGCGGTCGGGAGAGGAATACCAAATACGGTCCGCTGCGTGTTGTTGCTATCGTTTGGGTCAGTCATCGGCCCTGTCAGGCCGCCACTAATGTTTCCGATAGTCCATGTGATTTCCAACGATCCTTCGAAATCTGCAGAAAGGAAGTAATTGCCACTGCATTGAATCGACTCGCCCGCGGGAAGGAGGTTGATGGTCGAGACCCCGTAGACGAAAAAAGGCGGGAGTGGCGGCGGACGGCTAAAGTCAGTCACGACGAAAAAGCAGGTATCGTCTCGAAGTCCGACGAAGACTAAGCCCTCTGGAACTGCACTGGTGCGTACGCCTGGAGTTGCAGGCTCTGGCCCGGCGTTAAACATGGTGATGGTGTACTCACCAACGGTTCCTGCAGCTATAGGCTCGGGAGGATTGAGTTCGATCTCAAAGGAAAGATCGGCCTCAGGTAGTGGGGTTTGTGCGATCGACGTGCTGCCAATGAGCAAAGCAATGACGAGCAAAGTTGCCAAGCGGGTCTTCGCGGCAACATGAATACACAGGTCCATACGGGGGTAAGCCTAGTTGAGTTGAATCATCACGAAAATAGAGGCACCCGATTATCGGGAGAGATTTGCCCGGGCTCGTTCTTTCAATAAGACTGTTTTGCCCCGAATCACCCCTAGCCCTGCGAGACATTGTTCAAAGCATATTTCAAGGGTTTGCGCATTCGCGGGCACGAAGGGGGGATAAATGGACTGAAGCTTTTATCTGCTCAACTTGGGCCAAATTTGGGCCAATCGGTAAATGGCCCGGAGTCGTTTTTGGTCCTTTTCAGTAGCGAATCGATGAGCGGCCGCCGCTAACTTATTGATTAATATGAGTGAAAAATCGGTTAGGGCCGTCTTTTAATCCATTGGTCATAGGTTCGAATCCTATACGGCCCACCATTTTTCTTCTTAAAAATCAATAATTTACGTCTATTCGAGCTGCAACAACTCGGCACTTACCTGCTATTGTGGGCCAAACTTGTGTCGCGAAAGTTTATGGCTCGTGACGCGATACACCATGGAGCCTGGAAAGTGTCCGGCCCTCCATAGCCAAGAGTCTCCAGTCACCATGGCGATCGACTCTTTCCGGAACAAGCCAACGCTACGATAGGCATGTCAGTGTGCTCGATTGCGCCAAACGCTGGAACTGGCGCCGAGTCTCGGACCCGACCTGACACTTGCGTCCTGGCCCCGGCGCTTGACGTACTGCTTTGTCTTGGGCGCGTTTCTCGGCGCGGTCGCCTTCTGATTCGGCCTGATGTCCGTGCTTGAGAAGAATCGAGAGGCGCAGTTGTCAGTCGGCGTCCGGTCGAAGGTGGCGGGTGAAAAAAGCGTTGAGCGCTGGCCAGGCTGCAGCCTTTGCTCGTGCGTTTTCGGGGCGGGTAGGATTCTGCGGTGGCCCGCTGAGACCATGGCCCGCATCGGCAAAAACCAGCGTCTCTGTTACCCGGCCGGCATCGGCACGAGTCTTGGCAATGTTGACCGCCATGAGACCCGAGTCCCAAACCTGGTCCCGGCCGCCACCCAGGAGAAAAACCGGCGCGTCGATGTCTTCGACCGGAATGCGCGCCGGATCGACAGCGTCGGGGTGGGCGAGGCGACCCTCGGCATGCGGCACGCGCATCGCCACCCTCTCGCCATCCGAGGGTGGGCGAAACACGCGGCCCATGTCGAGATAGGGCACGAAGGCCATGGGCTCACCACGCCAGGAAAAGCTCGAACTCCGCGCGGCCGTTGTACCAGCGCCCCAACCTTCCCAGATAACGTCGCTGGGAACGATCGCCGCGACAGCAGCGAAGCCGTCGATACGGCTGGCGGCGGCGAGCACAAATTCAGCACCTTTCGACACGCCGTACAAACCGATGCGGTCCATCTGCACATCGCCGCGCGCGCGCAAGGCATCGCGAACTTCGGCGAGCCGGTCGACGGGGATGTCGGCAAATGCCCGAGGCAAGCCTGGCACTGCTTGCGGCTGGTCGCCCCATGCCGGCGAATAGTAGGGGTAGCCCACCACGAGATATCCTCGCGCGGCCCACAAGGGCGCGGAATTACGAGCGCCGCTGTCGCCACCCTCCGAGCCACCAAGCACGATGATCGCGGGCAGCGGCTCGTCGCCCTCAGACCGCAGCACAAACGCACCCGGGAAGCGCTCTCCTAGCGGAGTCTCGACCAGCTCCTTTGCAGACGCCCGAAGCGTCAGCCGCGCGGCGGCAAGCTCTGTGTCAGCGCTGTCCACAACACGCAGGGCGATCTCCTCCGGTCCGAGCCCCGCCGGTGTTTGTTCGCCGGTGTTGCTCATCGTCCAGAACAGCCCGTTGGCATCCGGACTGTTCCACTGGCTATCGACCGGCGTATCGGCAGTCAGGTCGATGACGCCCTGATCGTCAGCCACGAAGCGGACCTTGCTACGATAGAGGTCGTCCGGCACCCAGACGCCGGCCCGCGACGCCTCGATAACAACCTCCTTACCGGCCGGCAGCGACTCGACCCGGACGTTTACGGTGTCCCCCCTGAGCGACGGATTGGCGGAAAAGACAATCTGAACGTCCGAGACGACATCGGTCGGCTCGGTCGCTGTTACGTTCGCGCATCCGGCTTGTAGAATGACGCAAGACAGGAAGAGAAAAAACGATAGATCGCGGCCAGGCATAGCGGGTCTCCTAAGGGGCAACAGACCTAAGGCTGGCATCAAACGCCTTGAACGGACGAGATTTTCCGCGAATGGGCACGCGCGCGCCGCGAGTGGTGGGTGTTATTGATCTAGGCGGCGTGCCTGCGCAGCGTTTGTGCACCGCTGCGACTAGTGTCGACGCTGCGCCCGCCTCCCAGAAAAACCCGCAGGCGGCCGCCGCCGATCGATTCCACCGACTCGAGCGCGTCGAGATTGATCAGGTGCGCGCGGTGCACACGGATGAAGCGCCCCTGCGGGAGCTGGCGCTCCAGCTCGGCCAGGCTCTTGCGTGTCAGGTGGCACTGACTTGCCGTCACGATCTGCGCGTAGTCACCGGCACGCTCGATGCAGAGGATGTCGCTGACCGGCACCGGGACGAACTCGTCCTCAGACCGCACCAAAAGCCGGGTGGTCGCGTTGGACGGGTCGGATTTCCGAGCCTGCCGCTGCACCCAGAGCAACTGGATCACGGCCAGCGCCACCACCAGTGCGTAGATCGTCAAGCCCTGAAAGGTCTGCCAGATAAAGGCAACGCTCGAGAAGGGCCGCACTGAGAACGCGCCGGTAAAATTGCCGTCCCGCCAGCCGAGCAGCACAGTTACCGTGAAGTACCAGAGAGAGGCGTAGGCAAACGCGCAGATCGGCTGCAGCAAGCCCTGCCACGCCGGGCGTAGCCCCAACAGCAAACGCGTATTCAGCCACCAAGCAGCTAAGCCCCACAGAGCCAGGGCGCCAACGTTGATCAGGGCGGCCACCACCGCGTCGCCGATCGGCATCCTGCCACCGGAGCTCAACAGGAAGACAACCGTGTAACAGACCAAGAGAAGCACCAACAGCGCGGCAAACGCGCGCTGTGCCGGATCGGCGTTGGCGAGTGTATTGGGCCAGGAAACGCTCAAGGTTGATTGCCCCAGCCGCTATCGAGGGACGCAAGCCATGTCGACAGAGCGTCGAAGCACCCTTCACAGGCTGGGGTACCAGGAGGCAACTCCTCGTTGACGACGTCTGTCACGCTCTTCCGCATGACATGATTGAATTATCCAGGGAGCCCTGCGTCAGCTGCATTTCGCCGCTTTCCAATGCCTTAGCGCAGAGCTTGCCTGCAGCCTCCCAGTCAACCTGCGTATCAAGGCGCCCGAGTATCGCCATGACCGGAATCGTCAGCTTACCCAACGCGTTTTCCAGCTTCGGGTACATCACAGCGAGCTTGGGGTCCTCATCAAACTCGAGAACACCAGGTTGAAAAAGGACTGAATGTTGACCAACACCTTTTCGGTCATTTGGAAACCGTTGCTGTTGAAGTAGGAATCGGCCAGTAAATTCAACATGCCTGCATTGCAGTATCGGGGTCAGGTTAACTTTCATGCAGAACCCAGCGCGATGTTGCTCCGTAGTCCCGCGAACCAGGAGGATTGCACTTCCAAATCTCTAACCACGACCAAAGGCCAGTTTACTCGATTCTGCCACACGCATGACCTGACGCCGAGTCTCGGGCCCCACCTGGCACTTGGTCCTGGCCCCGGCGCTTCCAACCTGGCACTTGACCCTGGCCCCAATTCTTCTGGCCCCAATTCTTCTAGCAAAAGCACGAAGACAAGCATGGATGCCCCGCCGTCAACTCGACCAACTGTTCGCTGCGCAAAAGCGGCGTTTAACAGATTGCAAGCATGCCGACCAATTCCCGGACTGAACGTACCATTTGAGATATAGTCACGGCGGCGTGGCCGACGGGGCCTAAAGAACAATCAAAAGCAACAGGCGGAGTCGTGCCAGGACCCTTTTTCAACGAGCTCAAGAAGCGCAACGTCTTCAAGGTGGGCGCTGCCTACCTCGTGCTCGCCTGGCTGGTTGCACAAATTGCCGATACTGCCGTTCCAGCCTTACATCTGCCGGACTGGATTGTTACCGCGGTTTTTTTCTTCGCGCTGATTGGTTTCCCGTTCGCGCTGTTTTTCGCCTGGGTCTTTGAGATAACTCCTGACGGCATCAGGAAAGAATCTGATATCGCGCCTGCCGAAGCGGCCAGTGCGCACGCCGGTAACAAGCTGGCACTGGGCGTTATCTGCCTGCTGGTGCTGGTGGCAGGCTACTTCATTTACGAGAGCCGTTTTGCCCCCAAAACCGAGGCGGCCCCCGAGCCAGCTCCTTCGAAAGAACGGCTGACTGCCGCTGAGTCACAGGCGTCAGCGGACAGCACCGATTACACCTCAATTGCCGTGTTGCCCTTCGTCAATATGTCGTCCGACCCGGAGCAGGAGTATTTCTCGGACGGCATTTCAGAGGAGTTGCTCAACCTGCTGACGAAAATCCCCAGGCTGCAGGTGGCGGCACGAACGTCGTCGTTTCAGTTCAAAGGCAAGAACCAGGACATTCAGGATATTGCGGCAAGGCTTGGCGTTGAGACCATTCTCGAAGGCAGCATCCGCAAGAGCGGCTCGAAGGTGCGCATTACAGCGCAGCTCATCAAAGCCGATGATGGCTTTCATATGTGGTCGGATACCTACGACCGGGAACTCGACGATATCTTCGTGATTCAGGATGAGATTTCCGCGGCGATTATTGCATCCCTGAAAGAGACGCTTGGCATTGACCTGGTAAGAACCGCCACTGAAATCAGGAGCATCAACCCAGAAGCACATGACCTCTACCTGCAAGGCCTCCGAGACCTCTACATTTATACCTTCGACAGCCTTGAGTCCGCGGTTGGCGCCTTTCAGTCTGCCATTGAACTGGAACCGGATTTTGCCCTGGCCATAATCAAGCTGGCAGAGACTTACCAGTTTCAAATCCAGACAGGCAGCCGCTTTGACCGGGAGATTCTCGATACGGCTGATTCGATTCTCACCGGTGTTCTTGCCAGCGACCCCGGCGAGGCACAGGCTCATTTCGTACGCTCCCTGATTGCATCCAAGCAGGGCAAGCGCAAGCAGGCCGAAGACTACGTTCGAGCCGCCTACAAGCTCAATCCGCATGACGTTAGCGTGATTAACCGGTATGCATCCTTGCTGGGTTTCAAGCTGGGCGAGGAAAAAACCCGGGAGCTGTTTGCACAGGCAAGGCGGATTGATCCGCTGAATTTTCGCGTCACCTACTACTTTTACAACTATCTCATGCATACGCTGCAGGAGTCCGATGAGGCAGAAGCAGTACTGAACGCGGCAGACAAAGACACCACAGACAGTCTTTACCTGGCCGCGCTGTCGTTACACTATTTCGAGATGGGCGAACCGGCTAAAGCACTTCACTACAACAACCTGTCAGCGGCCTACGACCCGCTGGACCCGGAGGGTCCGCTCTTTACTTCCTTCCTGGAACTGTGCCTGGGTGATGGCGCGAGTGCCCTTCAGTCGGCGGACGCGTCGCTGGCGCTTAACGAATGGCTGGGCGATGCGATCGTTGCAAAAGTCGATGCACTTGTTCACCTCGGCGACGAGGAGGCCGCCCTTGCGTTGGCGCTGCGTGTTCTGGATGACCCGCAATACTCGTACCGCAGAGTCACGAGGGCCGACCTCCTGGCAAAGGCGGTTTCCGTTCTCATGAATCGCAATGAGCTGCGGACGGCGGAACAACTGATTCGCCAGCACTATCCAGATGCCGGAGCCCTGGTAAAGCCAACCGAACCGCAGTCCAAGTCGTCAGATGAAGGCGCCTTGGCAATTGGGTTACTATCGACGGTATTGCGTGCGCTGGGCAATGAAGAAGAAGCGCAAGCCGTAGCTCGCAGCCTCGACTTGCTGGACGAGGACCACTTTACGCGTAGACAGGCGAAACTCTCGCCGAGAAACCACCTGGCTCTTGCCGAGGTTAGCGCTATACGAAACAGGGATGATTTGGCGCTGGGTTACCTGGAGTCGTTGCCAAACGGCATTTTTCCGGTCTGGTGGCGATCCCGGGTTTTGCAGTCGCCGCTGTTCATGCACCTGCAGGACAATTCGCGGTTCAATACTCTCAATGCGCAGTTTGAAAATACGATGACCGAGCAAGCGAGCATGCAGGGTCAGTAATTGCTAGCTCGAGATCATTCTCGAGTCGGCGCACATGGTGCCTCTTATGCAGCGCGCAACTCCTCCTGCAATCGCGACGGCGCAAACGGCTTGGACAGGGACAGCCGATCGCGGACCGGCGGATTGCGCTGACGCCCAGCGGTTGTTCTGGAGGGAAGAGCAGTATCGGGGTGAGTTTCTGGGGTCGGAGTGAAGGGACAGAGTAAACCCACATAGCTCAAGTTGACGCCGCGAGGATTAGTTGGCTTTGATATCGCGCTTGTCGAACGTACGTTCGGCGTGTTTATCCTGAGCGCTGTCGCAGCGAGTCAAGACGCCTTTGCGACGCTTACGGTTCCCTATGGCTTTGCAATCCTTGAAAGAAGTGCATTGAAAGTTCCAGAGTAAGTATGAGGCGGCTTTTTGCGACGTCGAATAAAGAGGTCATGACCAGGTTGCACCCTGAAGTCAACCAAATTGGGTCCGGCTCGTTGTTAGCTGCACGGACACGTGGAACACAGTGATGCTAACTCGATTCATTCCTTTTCTTCTCCTTCTGCTGCCAAGCCTGGCTGGCGGAACGATGTTGCCTGCTGATGAAGCTACCTATGCGGTCCGCGTGACCGGCGCTATCACCTACGGCTCGGGTACCAGCCAGGGTGGTACAGCCACCAAAGACCTGCTGCTTGACCTGTATGAGCCGGTCCTGGAGGACAACAGCGTCGGGCCGCTGCCGGTAGTCATCTTGATCCACGGCGGCGGCTATACCGGCGGCTCCAGACTCGACGACCGACTGGTAACTATGGCGGAAGATTTTGCGTCGCGCGGGTGGATCGCCGCGTCGATCGACTATCGACTGGTTGGAGACGAGCCGATTCCCTCTGAGCGCTACCAGGTGATGGTCGACGAAACGCTTGCGGGGCTCGGTCGGGGGGTCAGCAGCGATGAGGAGACGACGCTGAACACGATTGTTTCAGCCGCAGAGGACGCGGCCACGGCAACGGATTGGATCATCGCCAATGCGCCAGACATCAACGCCGATGCGGCGCGAATCGGGCTGCTCGGGTCGTCGGCGGGAGCCTTTATCTCCATCAACGCCGCCTATACGGTTGATGAGTACGACATCGCCGGGTACGACTACAGTTTTGTCGTTGATCTGTGGGGCGGAAGCAGTCTGCCACCGGAAGACGATCTTGCCGCAGCAACTGTGATTGATGGCAATGAGCCGCCGCTATTTATTGTCCACGGAACGGCGGATGCAACGGTGAGCTTCGCGAAATCCGAAGTGCTGGTCGATCGCGCGCAGGCTGTTGGCCTGGAGTATGAGTTCTACCCGGTTGAGGGGGCGGGACATGGCTACGGGTCCACAGGCTTCCTTGACGCTGCTGTGACCGGCGAGGGGACGCTGTTTGACCGGGCCCTGGCCTGGACCGCTGATCTGGCGCGAGCCAAGGCAACGGTGTTCATCAATCCGGCCATGGAGGGCGCCTGGTACAACCCGGAGACTGACGGGCAGGGCATCTTCATTGATCTGGACCCGCAGGCGGGCACGGTGTTTGTCGGCTGGTTCACCTTCGATACGGTCGACGGCAACAGCCCCGGAAATCTGATCGGCGCAAACCAGCGCTGGTTTACCGCGTTTGGCCAATTCGTCGGCAACCGAGCAACGCTCGAGGTGTTTGAGACCACCGGCGGGCGGTTCAACGATCCGTCATTGGTCACGACGGCACCCGTTGGGACCGCCAGCCTGGTGTTCAGTGACTGTTTATCGGGCACCTTTCAGTTCGAGCTGCCCGGTTATGCGCTTGAAGACACCGTTCCCTTGCTGCGAAACCTGTCTGACAGCCGATGCGAAACCCTCGGGGCGAGTCCGCGCTAGGCGCGGGCTACGTCCCGCCCGCAATGTAGGCCGCTGGGAAATTCAGGGGTCTTGAATTGCGACAATTTCGCGCCGTTGAGTTTGGCATGTTGCACCGCAAGTTCTGACCCCGCTTCTTGACTCCGCGCCTTAGTTGCCTGTGCTATCTGTGATGTGCCGCTACTCTTGGAGCAAGAGGTTTATGTCCGTAGTCAAGTCCACGATCGCAGTCTCAGAAAGGCCATTGTAGACCCCGCGAATACGCTTGTTTTTGTCGATCAACAGCAGCTTCTCGGTGTGCAAAAAATCGCCATCTCCCTTCGCCTCACCCATGTCTTCGCTGGCGAAGTAGGCTTGCTTGGCGATACTGTAGATCGCCGCCTTGGGCCCGGTGACCAGATCCCACTTTTCGCTGCGAATCTTGTGTCTGTCGGCATAGCGGTGCAGCACCGGGACCTGATCCACTTCCGGCATCGCTGAGTGTGAAAGAATGCGGACGTTATCGTTGGCTAGAAATGTCTTTTGGATAACAGACAGTCTTGTAACCAGTGTCGGGCAAATGCCAGGACAGCTGGTGAAGAAAAAGGAAGCAACGTAGACCTTGCCGTCGAAGTCTTGGTTGGTGACCGCTTCCCCGTCCTGATTGGTAAAGCTGAAATCCGGGATGCGGTGAAAGCCTTGCAGTTCTTCTGCATCATCTTCCAACCAGTGCGGGGTAAAATTTTCGGCGTTGTAATACGGCAGAGCTGACGTCTCAGCAGCAGCAGACAGCTGGCATTGAGCGAGAATCACAAAGGTGAAGCACCCGACCAGGAGAGCCTTCACGATGACTCCTCATCAACGATTTCTACGCAGAGGTCAGCATTATTGAGCCCATATAGCCGACCGTTACGTATCTCAAAATTCCGGAAAAGCTTGCCGTTTTTTCGCCAGGCTTGTTGTAGCCCCGTCGGCTCACCCATTTGATAACGGGCCAACTTAAATTTTTTGCCATCCGGGTACCAGCCCCAAGACTCACCGTGAGGCAAATCGTTTACATAAAGCGAACTGGATCGCAGCGTTCCGTTGGCCCACCAGGTCCTCGACCCGCCGTGCCGCTTCCCGTCAACAAACCACACCTCGTAACCCAGGCGACCGTCAGGAAAAAAATTGCGTGAAAACCCGTGGCGCTTGCCGTCCACAAAACGATCCGCCGTTGCGACTTCGCCATTGTGGTAGTACCCGTAAACCTCCCCAGTAAACGGCTCATTGTTTTTCATGCGCAGTCCGTCGCGCGGGTTGATACGAATTTGTTCGGCCGTCACAGCCCCTTTGCCCGCATCGGCGTCAGGTACATTGCCAGTGAGCATGGCCACCGTGAGAGGCATCATTACGAGTGAAATCCACATGACAACAGTCTCCAATTCTCAGTTCGTAATGGGGTTCGGCGTACCTTGATAGGCGTCGTCAAACAACACGTAGGCATCCTTGCCGTTCACCGTTGCGTAGATCTGGTTTTTGATGTGGTAGTGATAGACCGGGGTATCCGGAGAGTATTGGGTGAGCCCAACATGTCCGCCGGACGCATCGAGGTCAGTGGGATGTTCATTACTGGGCCAGTCTCGGCGGCCGTAAAGGAAAAACCCGTCTCGTAAAATTGCGAACAGCTCGTAGTCATCGTTGGTGATTGGAGTCGGCTCCAGATGGTAGTGATAGACCTGCGGGCCTGTGTGCGCACCATAGTCGTCAAAGCCGGAAATTACGCCTTGGTTCAGGCTGTCGGCTGGGCCTTCCTGGTCGTTAAAAATGGGTGCGCCTGTGATTGCGATGCCGATCGGCCCCAGCGTGGTGCTGGTTGGTGAGTCGGCCAGCGCGGGGTTGATCGGCACGGTGAGAAAATAGCGATTGGTGTAGCTCTCAATGAAGCCCGGCGACATCCTGCTGACGGTCGTTTCCGGCCCCGCCTCGACATATAGTCCGCTGTCGCCATCGGGATCCCAATAGGGGGACGGATGATCGGGCCGGCCAGCAGCTTCCAGCGTCACCGTCCCGTCTTCGATGTTGCCGACAACAGTCACGTTGCTGCCAAAAGCAGAAAAGGTAAGCGGCAGCTCGCTGGCGGTTTCGCTTGCGGTATCCAGGGGCACATCGTCTACGCGGGTGGCGACAACCTGGGTTGAGTCTGCGCTGCTCTCACCGGCATAGAATCGGTTGGTCTCCGGCATTTTGATAGGAAGTGCTATATCGTCCTGTGCAAAGGTAAGGCTCAGCCCGGTGTCGCTGGAGGAAATGCTGCCGATGCTCTCCCCGCTTGCCAGGCTGCTGACCGTACTGCTGGTCCCGCTGTCTGTTTCGATCTGCACCAGCTGCATGCTGCCGATGCCGCTGTCCAGGGTCGACAAGGCCCATTGGCCGGACAGCTGCTCCAGGGTTCCGCCAAAGGCCCAAAAGGTACGCTCGATAGGAATGGTCTCACCTTCCCAGGCGAGGGTACCGGCCTGATTGCTGGTGAAGTTGATGACGGCGACACCCTGGGCGGAATCGCTCGTTGTGGGGGCATTAAAGGCACAGGCGATGCACTGTCCGTTCAGGCTTTCGAAGGTATCGCCAACAAAGGTTCCGATTTCGGTTGTGGAGGTCTCGTCCGGACTATAAATCCCCTGGATTGTGAGCCATTCGGGGAGCCCGTCCGCGGCGTAGTGAAAAGAGGCGATGAACATGATGTTGTTCTGTCGCTCGATCAGGTAGCCACGCCCCGGCTCGTTTGGATTCCACCACCACCCGTCTTCCGGATATTCCGCGGCCAGGGCGGAACAGGAGAACGCCATGAACACGGTAAAAACCGAAGCTCGAATTCTGAACATTTTGGAAGACTCCGCTCTATGGATGGGTGAAGCCTAGGTATCAATTGTGCGGAGAATAAGGAGAAACTGTGGAGTCTTGGCTCTTACCACGCGGGATGTTGAGTGTGCACCTGTGTGAAACGGAGTCTGAAACGGGGTCAGGTTAATTTTCTTTCAGGGTATTCCTTCAAACTCTAGGGACAAGAAGCTCAGGGGGCGTCCGGGGCAAGGAATTCAGGGGCATCAGCCACTTCGGGTATCGACACGGAGCCGAAATCCGTGCTTCGGATCATGCTTGCTATAGTGGCGCTCCAACAGAGTAAGGAATGGGCGAAGATGGAAACGGAGTTGTTGCCCTTGGGCGCGCCCGAACTGGGGATGACAAGAGGGGAGATGTTGGAGCACATCGACTTTCTCTGGAACTACATACATTCGCAAATTGAATTTACGATCCAGATCGTCTTCGCATGGCTGATCGCGATGTTCTTCACCGCGAAGCAGTTAAAAATGTCGCAATTCATCGCAGCGCACGTTTTTTATCTGATGTTCCTGACTCGACAGTACTTTGGCATCGCGGACAGTCAAGCCGCTTTGGGAGTGTGGTACGACAGAATCGCGCTCCCCAACATTGACAGTGTCAAGGCGGAAGATCCGCTTCTCGTTTTTTTTAATAGTTTTTCCGGGTACTTTGAACAGTTCCTTTTTGTGGCAGTCGTGGCTGGTACGATTTGGTGGTCCTTCAGTTGCAGAACGGAAAGGTCCCGGACGATAATCGCCAGCTCGCCAGATTGATTGCTACTGGGAATCTCAGAGCTCAGCATCAAAGGGGTCTCGCTCCTCGATCCACTGGCGGAGCACCTCTGCCACCACACGATGTCCCGCCGGCGTCCAGTGCCCGTCATTTTCGAAGTACGTGCGCTCGCCTGTTCGCTCGGCGGCGCGGAGTGCCTGCGTCGGGTCGAGCACCGGAATAGATTCCGAATCCCCCCACGCTGCCAGGGCAGCGGCCAGCGGATCGTCGTTGGCGGCTCGCTGGGCGCATAGCTCCGCCTCGTATTGACACAGACGCGGGTACTGCCCGATGAGCGTCGCAAAAGGCACATAAAGCAGGACCACATTACTGCCCCGTTTACGAGCCCGGCGTGCCAGGTCGCGAACGTGCCCGAGCGCTCGCTGCGCGCTGAAATCGAGCGCTCCTCGATCGAGGGGCTCCAGCTCCGACGGCAGGACAGGAGTAGCGTTGTTCCGACGGAGGTTCGCCAGCACCAGGCGGCCCGTCCACGATTGCGCCAGCAACCGACCAACCCCTTGCAGCCGCGGCACAAAAGGCCGGGCTGGTGAGTCGAAATAGCCCTCGGCGTTGACCATCAGGCTGCGGCTGCCGAGACCGATCCATTGTTCGCGCTCGTCGTACCAATAGATAACGTCCTGTTGATCCGCACCGAGATCGTTCCAGGCGAACAGCTGAACCACCAAGAGTTCCTTTGGCAGGTATTGCGGATTTTGCTTGAGGAAAAAATCGTAGTATGGGGGGCTATGCCCATTGGGGTACGCCAGCGGTTCCACTCTTCGGTTCACCAACAGTTTTTCCAGCTGGGCGCCATACCGCTCCTCAACCTCTACCGCCCAACCGAAGGCGAAGGAGTCTCCCACGATAGTCACGTCGGGCTGGGCCAGGACCTTTCGATCAGACCGAAAACCCTGGGCATTTGTCCTTACCTGAGTGCAAAACTCATCGCGGCAAAAACGCCTTTCGTGATGGGGCTTGGGCGCATAGAAAATACCCGTCAGCTGAGGAACAAAGCCGCCGAGCCACACCTGATTGGCCGGGTAAAGATGGAGATTGGCCGGTCGCGTGGCGCTGACCCAGGACCAGACCGCTAGCTCACTCAGACCGCCAGCCAATACGGCGGTGATCAAAACCAGAGCGCCCCAGAACATCCCCTCGCGCCCCGTCATGCCGGTTAGCCTGCCATTCCTTGAAAAGCTCGCCTAAACCACACAACCCCAATCCCCAAGCGCTGAATGAAGCTAGGCTAGGACACATTCACTGAAAGTCCGCTGAACAACCTCGAAACCTGTCGATACTTCTGAGCTTGGGTGGGCACCCCATGTCACAATGACGCCATGAGCAAGCGCGTTTTTGATGCCCGGTCAGCGCCGGAGGAAGAGATCCAGGGCGTAAAGGAAACGTTGGATGGGGCCGGCATTCAATACTATGAAACCAAAACCGGGACCTGGGGCTTCGGCAGCGCGGGGCTCTGGCTCTATGACGATGCTGACCATCGGCGAGCCCGCGAGCTCATCGACGAGTTTCAGACGCGCTGGGTTGAGCAAGCACGCTCTCAGGGCGAACGCCCCTCCATGCGCTGGTCGATGCTTCCGCTACTGGCAGGTTTTGTGGGCCTTCTCATCTGGGCGTTCTGGAGCTTGCTCAAGTCCCTGGGAAGCTGAGCTTGTTTCCTCAACCACTGCCATTCTAGGGCGGCGGGCTTTGCCAAGGGCCGGCTGGGGGTTTCCTGAGGTAGGGCTGCGTTTCACTTGTCGGCTTGATGTAGCAGGACGTAATCATCCATATCAGGTTAAGGCCGACACTCGTTTCTTCGGGCGCACCCCAAGAGTAGGTCAGGTTGCGGTCTTTGCCGCCTGAGCGTTCTACGACATACATGACAAACACATCGTTGGTGAAACCCGTGGCGACGTTGTTCATGGCCCAGTCGACGTTGCGCAAACGGATACCAATCTGCCGGTCTGGTTTTTCGTCTGTTGGCTGAGGCACGAAGTATTCGCCGCCCTGGTCATGCATTCGAATATCGCCAAAGTTGCCTGATGTTCCCTCGCCAGAAAATCCCATGTTGCAGGTGAACCAGCGGGCGCGCAGCTGCTTGTGGAGCACTTCCGGCTCGGAGTTGACTTGAACATCATCGGCCAAGCGTCGGACCACGTCGCCTTTCCATAACGCTCGGTCGTCCAGCATCATCTGATAATCGGCGTAGACGGTCTCTCCTCCCTCTTCATACACGCAGGCCTTCTCTTTCATAACACCGTGATAGCCATGAACAATCGGCTTCCAGAACAGGTCGCATTCCGGGAGGTGGGTAAGGTCATCAAGCGACAGGCTGTTCAGCAACGACAAATCATCAATAGCGTTGCGGTACGGCTCTCCATCAATACCGATAAACATATGGAGCTTCATGCGGATGGCGTTTTCCTCTTCATCCCGATGAAAGGAATAGATCCGAGGGTGCCACCGATCTTGCTCGTACCAGTAGTCGAGGATGAAGAACGCATGTTCGCCGAACCTGTCGCTGGGGATACGCCTTACCCCTGACGATACGCGCTCGTGCCGGACGTCATCTGACAGGTTCAGTCGATTATCGAAATAGACCTGCTCGTTGTTGTCGTAAGACCCGGGGAACAAGTGGGCAATAATCTGCAGGTCCCGCTGAAGTGGATGCTGATCCTGTGCTGCGGCGGCCGTGCTGATGAGCGCCAACACGGTAAATAGTCTGATGAACATGGTGGTTTCCCCGGGTTCTACCCCATCAATTTGGACGGTTGGGAATAGAGTGACTTCTGCTGTATTCAAGCTCCATCCTACGCGGCTGCCGCGGATTAACCAGAGTCTTTCCTTGGGAGACCTTTGTCGATCCGCGTCTTTACGATTTGAGGCCGGTATCGCTGACACCAGCTTACGACGTCCATCCAAACCAAGTTGTATTTAATTAGACATATGGCTAATATGAGAATTAATTAGCCATATGTCTAATTTATCTTTCTGGAGCGAAGGAATATGTCAGCTGAACCGTTAGCCGCAGGCCAAATTAGGGCGGTCACACAAGAAGAAATTGCGCATTATGAGAAGCACGGTGTTGTGCACTTGCCCGGTATTCTCGATCTCGGGCTGGTCAATCGAATGGAGAGTGTCTTCATGGAAGTCATGGATACTCAGTCCGAGGGAATGGCGAGTTCAGATTTTGAGGAACTCGCGAAAGGGCTGGAGGCACAGGGGCTGGAAATTTTGAACGAAAAGAAAGACCCGAGCGATACATCCGCCAAGCACCGGGGCAAGTTCAAAGCGGGCAGTTTCAACTGCTATAACTACCCATCGCTCAACAGCCTTGGACAAAAGGCTCCATTTGGCCAAATCGCAGCCGATCTCATGGGCTCCAGCAAAATCTGCTTTTATGGTGATCAGCTCTTTTGGAAGCAGCCAAACTCACTGCAACGCACGGCCTTTCATCAGGACGCCACCTACTTCCATCATGAGGGCGAGCAATGCTGCACGTTCTGGATGCCGATGGACAAAGTGGATGAAGAAAACGGCATGATGGGCTACGCGAGAAGCTCCCATCGGGGCGCACTCTACAAGCCCAACCTGTTTGTCAGCCAGGCATCTTTTCCGGGGTCCGAGGGCCAACCGCTGCCTGACGTAGAGGGCAATGAAGATGAGTTTGATGTGGTGTACTACCCGGCGGAACCCGGGGACATTATTGTTCACCACGTCAAAACCTGGCACGGATCAACCGGCAACGTCAGCCCCACCCGCCACCGCCGGGCACTGACGCTGCGCTACCTGGGTGATGACGTCCGCTATCTGGAGCGCCCGGGGACGCCTCCCGACTCCCCGAAAAGTGCTAGCCTGAAAAACGGAGACCCGATCGAGTGTGATGAGTTTCCCCTGATGTGGACCCGCACACAGGGCTTCCTTTCTTGAGCCGTTTTGGGTGGAATCTTAGCCTTCGTCTAAAACCACAAAGCAATCAGAGGCAAGGTTGAAACCCCAGCAAGCACGCCGACGACGGGGACGTCCTCAAACCCATGAGGGCGCTGTATCCCGCGACCAGATCCTAAACGTCGCCATAAGTGCATTTGCCGCTTCGGGATTCGAAGCCATGTCCATCCGCGCACTGACTCGAGAACTGAACGTAAGCCACGGCCTGATTCACCATTACTTCGGCTCCAAACGCCAACTCTGGGAGGCCTGCGTCGACGTTTATTTCCGCGCCCTCCGCGATAAGATGATTGCCCTTGCACCCGTCCCGGAGAAGTCCATACCGCCGGCAGAAGCCGCGCGGGAATTCATCCGCGTTTCGGTGAAGCTCTCGGCACGATTTCCCGGCTGCGTCCGCATACTGCTGGATGAAGGCGCGCAAGGGGGTGAGCGTCTTGACTACCTGCTGTCCGAATATCTCGACCCCATCGGTAAGGCATGGGTGGAAGCCATAGCGCAACTTGACGAAAGTGCCGGCATTCAGCCCCCCGATGCTCGGACATTATTTTTCCTCATCACCTTTGGCGGTTCTATTCCGTTCTGTGCGCCGGCACTATCCGCACATTTCGAAGGTGAGCCATTGGAGTCCGACCCGGCGATTGAGCGCCATGCCGATTTGGTGGCCAATCTGCTTGTCGACGGAATTCGATCGCGGCCTGAGTAAGGCATCAGCAGCGACAACAAGGCTGTTTCGAAGTCACAGCTTGTTTTGAACCTAGCGGTGTAAAGAGTCCGTTTAACCCTCTTAGGGATTCCGTCTCAGTGTTCTCGTCCGATTAGGCCGGCTCATTCTTCGAAAGCTTTCAGTAGGTCAACCACCGCCGGGTGCTCTTTCCTCCAGGCATCCACCATTTCGTTGGGAATACTGAGATTGAAGGTGCTTGGTGGCAGGGGACCGTACTGGCCCAAAGCGAAGCTCCGCGCCGGCACGTCGGCAGGCGGCCGGGAAGCGTCAACCAGATCACCGTCGGTCCAGTGCTCAAGGGTGAACCCAGCCGGGTCTCGCCAATAGTCGTAGATCTGGCTGCCCAGCAAGTGCCTGCCGATTCCCCACTCGTGGAGATATTGACCTTGCGTTTTCATCCGATAGTGACCGGCTAACAGGTCGTCGATACTGCCGCTAAGCTCAAAACCGCCGTGGCCAAAGGTACCAACGTGCCCTTCCCTGCCTTTCCGCGGCCCGACGATGTTGACAATGTGATGGTCTACCAGCGTGTCCCCGCGATTGGCCCGCATGAACGCGCCGGAGCGTTTTCCGTCGAGCATCACAAGATTGTCGGTCACCAGAAGCCCAAGGGTATTGGCATACCATTCGATGGACGTGTCCGCGTCCGTCACGTTGATGGCGTAGTGCCCGACGCGCAGAACCCGCGACGCGAGGTTGTAGCGCCATTTGTCGTCTCGTAAAGACCACTCTCCCGCGTCCCGCCCGATGCGTTGCAGCACGTTGACGCGTGACTTTTGGGTGCCGGAGTTTAGTGCCGGAGCCGGCCGTGTATCAGGCTCGGCAAAATCAACACCGTAATACACCTCTACGCCGAGCCCGTCGGGGTCGGCAATCTTGACGGCCTGTCCGCCGCCGGGTTCCTGGCTCTCGACAATAGGGGCATCAAATGCGTTTGCCAGCGACTGGAGTTCGTCCGGGGAATCGACGTAATAGCCTGCTCCCAGAAAGCGGTTATCGGCGCCTCGGCGTGCGCAATAGCAAAACGGCGCCAGGCCGGAACCTCGAAAGTAGATCGCGTCGTCACTTTCCCGGATGAGTTCTAGACCAAAATGATCCAGATACTCCTTTTGCGCTTCAAAATCGGTGAGCTGAAAGCGTAGAAACAACAGGTCGGCAATGCGGCAAATCGGCTTACTCATAGGTTGGCCACCCGGTAGGTTGCGGTCGTGTTGGCGGCAACGTCCTCAAGGGTTGCGCCCGGCAGCAGGCGCTCGAGGACCATGCCGGACTCATCAAAGCGAAAGACCCCGAGATCGGTGATCAGCAGGTCGACGACTCCGCTGGCCGTGAGCGGAAGATTGCAGCGATCCACCACTTTGCTTGTGCCATCGCGGGCGCAGTGGGTCATGGTGACAATGAGCTTCCGGGCGCCGCCTGCCAGGTCCATTGCGCCGCCGACTCCCAGCAGCGGCTTGCCGGGTACCGCCCAGTTCGCCAGGTTGCCGTGTTCATCCACCTGCAGGCCGCCCATGATGGCGACATCCACATGCCCCCCGCGGATCATGGCGAAGGAGGTGGCGCTGTCGAAATAGCTCGCCCCGGGGAGCGCCGTTACCGGGACCTTACCGGCGTTGACCGGGTGTTCCAGCGCGCCGCCGCTTTCCGGCTCAGGGCCCACACCCAGCAGTCCATTTTCCGTATGGAGGATGATGCCGTCCTCGGGCCCGATGAGATCGGCCACCAGGGTCGGTATGCCGATCCCAAGGTTGACGATGTCGCCCGTAGACAACTCCATCAGCGCCGCCCGGGCCATGTTCTCGCGCTGCTCGTCCGTTCGCTTTTCGCTTGCCGAGACTGACGCTGAGGTGCCCAACTGTTCAAGGCCAATGCTCGCCTGCACCAGATAGTCGACAAAACAGCACGGTGTGTGGACGTGTTCTGGCTCCAGCTTGCCCACCGGCACGATGTGCTCGACCTCTGCGATAACCAGATCGGCGGCGGTCGCTGCGGCATTGTTAAAATTACTTTCCGTCAGTCGATACTGAAGGTTGCCTGCGGTGTCCGCTTTCCAAGCTCGCACCAAGGCAACGTTTGCGCGAAGCGCGGGGACAAACACCATTTCCGTACCGTCGAAATCCCGCGTTTCCCGACCTTCAGCCAGCGGCGTACCAGCCGCGGTCGGCGTATAAAACCCACCGATGCCTGCACCGCCAGCCCGCAGGGCCTCCGCCAGCGTGCCCTGAGGCAGCAGCTCCACTTCCATACTCCCTTCCTGGGCGGCCTGCACCGCTTCGCGATTGGAAGTGAAGTAAGAACCGACGGCTTTGCGGATTTTGCCGCGGCGCAGCAACCGCCCGCCGCCCAGCCCAGGCTCCCCCACGTTGTTACCGATGTAGGTCAGCTCGTTGACCGGCGTTTCGGCCAACGCGTGCAGCAGATTCACAGGATGGCCCGTCATGCCGAAGCCGCCGGCGATGATCGTATCGCCAGCTTTCACGTGGCTCACGGCCTGCTCTGCTGTGACCTGGGGAACGGCTTTCATGAAGACCTCACTGCGGATCGACGAGCCGTCGCGGCAGGTCTGCCGCCCGTGATCGCCAAGTTGCCACAAAATTCTTTAACTTTGAACGCAGGCGAATATAATATTTTTAAAATTGCACTTTAACAACTTTAATTTCCCGCCGGAGAAAGCCAATGAATAATGAGAACGAAGCCGGCTGGGATAAGGCCTACGAGCTCAAAGCGGTGACTCTGCTGGCGCTGAGCTTCGGCCTCGTGGGGCTTGACCGATTCATCATTCTGCCGCTGTTTCCCCTTATATCGGAGGACCTGGGCCTCAACTACCAGGACCTCGGACTGATTGCGGGTGTCCTCGCCCTGACCTGGGGGCTGGCGGCGGTGATCACCGGCAGCCTGTCCGACCGGTTTGGCTATCGCCGCGTGCTGGTGACCACAACAATTGCGTTTTCGGTTCTGGTTGCCGCTAGCGGGCTTGCCACCGGGTTGCTCACCCTGCTGCTCCTCCGCGGGCTGATGGGGTTTGCCGAGGGCGGCTTTCTCCCGGCCAGCATCGTGGCAACGCTTCGCGCGGCAAAACCCAGCCGCAGCGGGCTGATGGTGGGTCTTCAGCAGATGTCTGCGCCGCTGGTCGGTCTGTTTCTGGGGCCAATTATCGCCATCGGGCTGCTGCGGGTTCTCCCAGGCTGGGAGTGGGTGTTTGCCATGGTCGCCATTCCGGGTTTTATCGTCGCTTTCTTGCTGTGGCGCGTGATCCGGGACACGGTGCCCGGAAGCCCATCGAATGAGACTCCGCTAAACACCAGTCCCAAGGCCTCTTTTGGAACCGCCATCAAAAACCGCAACGTGATTTTCTGCGCGCTGGCGATGCTCGGATTCCTTTCCAGCCTGCATACGCTGTCTGCGTTTATGCCCAATTACCTGACGGACCACATCGGTATGTCGATCGACCGCATGGGATTTGTGTTGTCCTCGCTTGGAGCGGGTGGTGTGCTCGGAATGATCTTGATACCGGCGCTATCCGATCGTGCCGGCCGCAAACGGGTGATGGTGATCGCGCTGATCTTTGCCGTGCTGGCGCTGTTCGCGCTGACCCGCCTCAGCTCTGGAGCCCTGGCGATCTCGGCCTGCCTCTTTGTCGTGAGCGCATCGATCTCGGGCGTGGTCGCAATCACCGTCGGGCCGTTCATCAACGGGTCAGTGCCGCCGACCATCACGGCGACGGCAACGGGCATTGTCAGCGGCGCCGGCGAGATGGTTGGGGGCGCTTTCGCCCCGGCCATCGCGGGCGGGATCGCTCAGGAAAATGGTATCGCGGTGATCCCTTACATTTCACTGATCGCGGCGGTGTTTGCGATCATTGTGGTGATCTTCGGGCTCAAAGAGCCGGCCCGGGAAGTCGTACCCGCCTAGTCTTCGCCGAGAGGCCACACTTCATCCAGGACGCGCATTGCGCTCACGCCCGCTGGCCAGCCGGCGTAGTGAGCGATGTGGATGATCATGTCCTCCAGCTTTTTACGAGGGATTCCCAAGTTGCGGGCACCTTTGAAGTGGGCACGTTGCTCAGCTTCCTTGCCCAAAGCAACAAGGGCGGTGCAGGTAATCAGAGAACGCTCCTGCATCTCCAGCGAGCCACGCTGCCAGACGTCACCAAATAGGTGAGAAATGGTGTATTCGGTTAACCGCTCCGGCCACGGAAGCTCACTGGGGTGACGGCCGAATAGGGTCGCTAACAGTTCGGTTCCCCGGCGCTCGCGCTCGTCTTGTTTGTCGCTCACTACAATCCCCTGGGAGGCCAAATTGACCTCATTATTATGCGCACGAAAGCATACTAAAGAACTTTATTTTTGCACGCAAGCATATATAATCGAGCGGACGGCAGTCCCTAATTCGAACTATTTCGCCGCAATTCAAAGGAAAATTCACATGAGGCTACTGACCTTTACCCACAACGGCGCAACGCGCACGGGGGCGCTGCGCGGCGACCATATCGTAGACCTGAACGCCACCGACGCCGGTATTCCAGACGAGATGGTAGCCCTGCTTCAAGGCGGCGACGCCATGCTCGATCGGGCCCGCGCCGCGGCGGATACGGGCGACCCGGCAATCGCGCTGGCCGACGTCCATTTGGAGAGCCCCATTCTAGTCCCGCCAAGGATCCTGGCGATCGGACTCAACTATGAATCACATTTCAACGAGATTCCGGAAGAGATCAAGAAAAAGCGAAGCCTCGGACTGCCGAAGACGCCCATGATGTTCAACAAGCAGAACACCTCGATTACCGGCCCCTATGACGACGTCATGCTGCCGCCGGAATCACCGGAACTGGACTGGGAGGCCGAACTGGGGGTCATAATCGGGAAGACCGCACGACGCGTAAGCAAAGCAGACGCATTTGAGGTGGTCGCCGGGTATACCGTCATCAACGACGTCTCCGTCCGTGACTGGCAGCGCGCCGCCATGACGATGACGATGGGCAAGTCCTGGGATACCCACTGTCCGATGGGCCCAACCATTGTTACCAAAGACGAGATGCCCGAACCCGAGACCCTCAATGCCCGCACGATTGTGGATGGTGAGGTGAAGCAGGATTTCAACACCGGCGACATGCTGTTCGACGTGGCCTCCATTATTGAGTATCTGTCGACGGCATTCACACTTCAGCCTGGGGACGTGATCGCCACCGGGACCGCCGCCGGCGTAGCGCTGTTTGCTGAGGGCCAACCGTGGCTCAAGGAGGGACAGCGGGTACGGGTAGAGATCGAAGGGCTCGGCCACATTGAAAACCTGGTCGTCAAAGACAAGGGCGTGAGCTTCATCCGATGAAGTCGTGGTCATTGGCGCGCGCCACCGCAGCATTACTGCTGACGGCAGCACTGGGGTATGCCTTGCCAGGTATGGCGGCGGAAACGGCTGCCGGCGTCCCAAACCTCGAGGAGTACCACCGGCTACCAGGCCACATCGACAGCTGGATCGCGCTCGCCATTGTGGTGACATCCCTGCTGATTGCCGCGGGTCTCAACAGCGCCGCGCCGGCGGTGCGCACCGCCGGAACAGTTTTAGCAGCTCTCGGCTGCCTGTCGGTGTGCGGCTGGTTCCTGATGGTGAAAGGTACGGGCATCTTCGAGGCCCCGCGCGAGGCCTTGTTTCCCAGCGATGCGATTAAACCCAAAGTCCTGACCGTACTGGCTGCGGCAAGCCTGATCTCAGGCCTCTTTTTGCTCCGGGTGGCGGCTTGGCAGAACAAGCGCACCGACGAGCTTCAGCTGCCCGCCAGCAATACGCCGGAGCGCTACGGCCGCTTTTCCCGCGTGCTGCATTGGTCCACCGCCATCATGTTCATCTCGCTGATACCCATGGGATTTTTCACCTCGATGATTCCCTACGACGTTGCCTGGCGGCAGGGGTACTACGTGGTGCATAAGACCATCGGATTCATGGTGCTGTTGCTGGTGTTTGTCCGTATCGTCTGGCATCTCAAGAGTAAGCCCCCTGGGCTGGACGCCGGGCTCAGATGGTGGGAACGGGCGTCAGCAAAGTCGGCCCATATTCTGCTCTACTTCATGATGATTGCCCTGCCCGTTTCCGGTTTCGTCATGTCCACCTATGGCGGCAAGTGGTCACATTTCTTTATCTGGGATCTGCCTTTGTGGTGGGGAGAGGATCTTGAGGCCATCAAGCCGTTCGGCCTGATGCACAAGGTGGTACTGCCATACCTGTGCATGATCATCATCGGCGCCCACGTTATCGGCGCGCTGAAACACCATTTCATCGATAAGCATCGCGACAGCATTCATCGCATGGTCTCTTAACCAGTCTAAGCGGCATGAGTCTTCCCAACGTACTACGAATTGTCGGCGGATTGATCGTGTTGATGGTGATCGGCGAGTACGTCGTTCTCAAGCAACTCATGCTGCCGCCCCTGGTGGTGGTGGCGGTCTTGCTTGGCTTGTCGTTTGCGTATGGTCGCTGGCCGAAGCCGGTCGCATGGATAGCCGTGGTGCTGAGCATTCTCACGCCGGTAGCCGCCCTAAACGGCTATCTGCAGGGCAAACTGCCTCTTATTGTGCCCATCTTTGATGCGGTCATTTTTGCCTGGGTACTGTGGACGGCAGTTGCGGCGCTGCGCTCCCGGCCAAACGCGCAGGCTGCGTAGCACAGGTCGCTAAAGATGCCGGGCAACCCTGACGTCGTCATCATTGGGCTTGGGCCAGTTGGCGGTGTGCTGGCGGCACTGTGCGCCCAGTCCGGGCTGTCGGTCACGGTGATTGAACGGGACACGGAGGTCTATCGACTGCCGCGCGCGGTGGCGATGGATCACGAGGTATTGCGGCAGGTCAATCTGATTGGCGTGGCTCAAGACGTGTTGGCTGCCAGCAACCCCTCGGAAGGCTACGAATTCGTCAATAGCCGGCGGGAGATTTTGGTCGCCCGGTATCAAACCGGTCTGATGCCCACCGGATACCCTTTTGCCAACATGTTCCATCAGCCTTCATTTGAGGCTGCTGTGCGCCGTCGGCTGGCGGAGCTTAACAACGTTCAAATCCTGCTGGGTAGCGAACTGGTTGCGCTGGAGCAAAGCGACGACGAGGTGAGGGCATCGATTAAAACGCCCGGCGGCATCGACTCACTCTCTTCCCGTTACCTCATCGGCTGTGACGGCGGCCGCAGCTTTGTGCGACGCTGGCTCGAGACCCCGATGGAGGATCTCGAGTTTGACGAACCGTGGCTTGTTGTCGACGTTAGACTGCCCGATGGCGTGGAAACCATCTCCACCAAGGGCATGCAGCTGTGCGACCCGGACCGACCGACAACCAGCACCCAATCGGGCCCCGGGCGCCACCGGTGGGAATTCATGCTTATGCCCGGTGAGGCAACGGACGAAGTGACAGATCACGAGGCCATTCGCCAACGGCTGGCGGACTGGGTCGATCCTGAGGCCGTCACCATCGAACGTTCCGCCGTCTACCGATTTCACGGGCTGGTGGCGGAAAACTGGCGTGCTAACCGGATCATGATCGTTGGGGATGCCGCCCACCAGATGCCACCGTTTCTTGGCCAGGGTTTGTGCTCTGGCGTGCGGGACGCGCTCAACCTGGGCTGGAAGCTCGCGGCCGTAGCGGCAGGGAACGCCAGCGACGCCTTACTGGATACGGTGGCATTCGAACGCGCGCCTCACGTGAAAGCCATCACGGCTGCAGCCATTGAGCTTGGAAGACTCGTCTGCGTCACCGACCCCACCGAGGCTGCGGAGCGGGACCGGCAGTTCAAGGCCGATCAGGCGGCCGGCCGGCCACCACCATTTCCCCCGATGCCGGAGATTCATAACGGCGTACTCAGCGACGCCACAGCTGGCAAGGTGTTTCCTGAGCCGTTTGTTCCAAGCCGTGGTGCGCCGCCCGCGCGGCTCGATGATGTTGCCGGCTACGTGCCGCTGTTGATCGTCGGCAAAGACTTTGAACGCTCCTCAGAAACTGAGGTGGCGCTGAAGAAAATCCTCGCCGCTTCGCCGGACCTGCGTATCTGTAAGCTCGGCTCCGAAGATCCGGAATTCCTCACAATCCAGGATCCGGACAACCATGTGCAAGAAATGCTTGCCGACCAGCAAGCGCTGCTGGTGAAACCCGACCGGATTGTTTTTGGCGGCGGTCCGCTGGCGCTGCTGGCACAACACTGGGAAGACTACATCAACGGCGTTAGCACCCTTCGGGCCAAACCCGTCGCCTCGTCCGACGCGAGAGTTGCATGACCGGCGCGGTCAAAATCACCTCGCTTGCCGACATCGAGGCCTATGAGGAAACGCCCTGCGAGGAACGCTGGCGCGGGAACAGCACTTACAACCTGATTCGGCGCACCGCCGACCTTCATCCGGAACGGCCAGCGATGAAGTTTCAGTTTTCTGTCGCTGTGGACGAAGCGCCGCTCGTCTATTCTTACGCGGAGCTTCTGCGTCGAATACACCAGAGCGCCAACAGTCTTTTCGCAGCGGGCCTGGCTCCGGGAGGGATTGCGTCAATCATTCTTCCCAACATCGCCGAACACCACTTCGCCAACTGGGGCGCCCAGACGCTGGGGATCGCCGGCCCCATCAATTACATGCTGGAATCCAACGCTCTGCGCGACATCATGCTCGCGTCGGGCACCGAGGCGGTGTTTGTGCTGAGCCCTCACCCGGATTACACCATCTGGGAAAAGACTCTGGCGATTGTCGACGAGGTCCCATCACTAAAGGCCATATTTCAGGTTGCCATTCCCGGCTCGCAGCCCGTCCAGGAAACCCGGTCCACGGGGGGAATTCCAATCGTGGATTTTGCGGCCGCGCTCAACGCCGCTGACGGCGCCCGGCTCAGTTTCGAGCGGGAAATTGATAAAGAAGAAGTCGGGATCTACTTTCATACCGGCGGTACCACCGGGACCCCTAAGATTGCCCAGATCAGCCATCGGAACCAGGTCCACGTCGCTTCCACCAAGGCAGAACTCTTTAATCTCACCACAAGCAGTGTGGGAATCTGTGCGCTACCGCTGTTTCACGTCAACGCCGTTTTCAATACGGGGCTCAATTTTTTCGCCGCGGGCGGACACGTCGTATACCTCACACCGCAGGGCTTTCGCACCCGAGGGCTCATTGACCATTTCTGGCAGCTGATCGCCCGCTATCGCGGCACGATGTTTAACACCGTACCCACCGTGGTTTCCGCCTTGCTGGAACGGCCGCTTAACCATATCGACATCAGCTCCCTGGATTTCGTCAGCTGCGGGGCAGCGCCGATTTCCCGGGAAGTCTTCCGTCAGTTTCAGGAAGCGACGGGGGCCAACATTCTTGAGGGCTATGGGCTGACCGAAGGCACCCTGTCGAGCAGCAGCAATCCTAAGGACGGCGAGAAACGACTGGGCTCCATTGGGCTGCGCTACCCGTACCAGCAGATGAAGTGTGTGGTTCTCAATGAGAACAACGAGTGGGTGCGAGACTGCGATGTGGACGAGGTCGGCGTGATTGTGATTCGCGGACCAAATGTATTCATGGGCTACAAACAAGCCGAAGCCAATGTCGGCCAGTTTATGGATGATTGGTTCATCACCGGCGATCTCGCGCGCCAGGATGCCGATGGGTATTTCTATCTGGTCGGGCGGGCCAAGGACCTGATCATTCGCGGCGGCAACAATATTGATCCGAAGGGCATTGAAGATACGCTCATGACTCATCCGGCGGTGGCGCTGGCCGCGGCCGTGGGACAACCCGACGCCTATGCTGGCGAGCTCCCCTGCGCCTACGTGACGATCAGCGAGGATTTCGACGGTGATCTGGCGGCCCTGCCGCAGGCGCTGCGCGATTTCGCTAAACAACACATCAGTGAGCGAGCGGCCGCACCCGTGCACGTTGAGGTCGTTGACGCCATGCCGATGACCGCCGTCGGCAAGATCTTCAAGCCCGACCTCCAGATGCTCGCGATCCAGCGAGTCCTCGGAGCAGCTTTGCACGAGGTCCATCCCGAGATCCGAATTTCCGTCAGCAAAGACGACCAGCGCGGCATGCTGGCCGCCGTTACGCTTCCTCCGGACGCGACAGTTGCGACCACGCAGAATGCGGGCAAGGCCCTCGATCAGTTCACCATTGTCTACGACATATCAAACCAGGAATCAGCAAATGACCAGCAATGAGCAAAACCAGCGGGTGGTTCTGGCCTCCCGCCCGGATGGCGCCGCCAAAGCCGAAAACCTGCGCTTTGAAACAGCGGAAAAACCCACCGCCGGAGACGGCGAAATCCTGCTGCGCAGCATCTTTCTTTCGCTCGACCCCTATATGTTCGGCCGCATGAGCGCATCAAAAAACTACGCCGCATCGGTCGACATAGACGGCGTGATGGTGGGTTCATCGGTATGCCAGGTCGAAGCCTCCAACCACGACGGCTACCAGGTTGGCGAGTGGGTAGTGGCACCCACAGGCTGGCAAAGCTATTCGATTTCCAACGGCGAAGGTCTGCGGAAGCTCGGTGCAGAACCGGAGATGCCGTCCTATGCGCTGGGCATTTTGGGAATGCCTGGATTTACCGGCTACATCGGCCTGACCCAGATCGGCAAACCCAATCCCGGCGACACGCTGGTCGTGGCAGCGGCAACCGGCCCGGTCGGATCAACCGTGGGCCAGGTGGCCAAGATCAAGGGATGCCGCGTAGTCGGTATCGCAGGCGGTGAGGAGAAGTGTCGGCACGGCAAAGAAGTTCTTGGCTTCGACGACTGCATTGATCACCGCGCGGAGGACTTTGCCGAGCAGCTGGCCGCTGCTTGTCCCGACGGCGTCGACATCTATTTTGAGAACATCGGCGGGAAGGTATTTGATGCCGTCGAACCGCTGCTGAATACCGGCGCCCGCATACCGGTGTGTGGCCTGATGGCCTTCTATGGATCCCCCGCCGCAGCCGATGGGCCAGACCGCATACCGCAGTTTATGCGCACGGTGCTGGTGAAGCAGCTCCAGATCCAGGGGTTTGTTGCCCTGCAAAACTTCCCCGAGCATATGAATGAGTTTCGCGAACAGATGGCGCAATGGCTCGCTGAAGGCAAGATCCAATATCGCGAGAGTCGAGTTGATGGGCTTGAGAATGCGCCGGAAGCGTTTATCGGGCTCCTGCACGGATCAAACTTTGGCAAAGTCGTTGTCAACGTCAGCGAACCCATCCAGGCATGAAACGTCTGCCCATGCCGGCGGCGGACTCGCTGACGCCGGACCAACAGACGGTTTATGACAAGGTGGTGGCCGGTCCGCGTGGGCGGATCGCCGGAGCGCTGCAGTTCTGGCTGCACCGCCCGGAGCTGGCGGATCGGGCCCAGGAACTGGGCGTGTATCTTCGCTACAACACCGCTCTGCCCGCCAGGCTGTCGGAACTGGCCATTTTGGTCACGGTACGTCACTGGGGTGCTGAGTTTGAATGGATCCATGCGCCGCTAGCGATCAAGGCCGGCGTACCTGAAGCTGCGGTGGAGGCACTGAAGCAGGGCCAAACGCCCGAGTTCCGCGAGGCCGACGAGCAGCTCGTCTATGAGATCACGCGCGACATTCTGCTAAACCGTCATTTGTCCGATGACCTTTATGCCAGAGGTGTCGACGAACTGGGCCAGGACGCTTTGGTCGACCTGAACGGCATTCTGGGCTACTACACGCTGATCTCCTTTACGCTGAATACGTTTCACGTGCTGCCTGAGCCTCGCGAACCCGGGTGGGTCAAAGAGGTGGGTATCAATTGATATGAACGCCGATGAAATCTCCGGCATCGCCGACGCATTTGTGCATGCGCGGCGGACGGCATGCATACTCGATGCCTACCCCGGGAAGATTCCGGAATCGCTCGACGATGGGTATCGCATCCAGGACGCCGCCATCGCGCTTTGGCAGGACACGATCGGCGGCTGGAAGGTCGGACAGATCCGGGTTGAGCATCGAGCAAGGTTTGGCTCCGATCGAATTCTCGGTCCACTTTTTCGCCAGCATATCTTTGAGTGTACGGATTCAAGCGGACCCGAGATGCCGTTGTTTGAAGGCGGGTTTGCCGTGATCGAGGCGGAATACATTGCGGTCCTTGGTGACAATGTGCCGCCCGGCAAAGCTGAGTGGACCCTCGACGAATCCATGGACGCCATCGCAGACCTGCGCCTCGGAATCGAGACCGCGGGCAGCCCGCTGCCGGCCCTCAACAAGCGCGGCGCTGCGGCCGTTGTTTCCGATTTTGGGGCGCACGGCGGCCTGGTGGTCGGCGGGTCCATCGACGGGTGGAGAGAGAGAGATTTGGACAGCCTCGAGTGCGAGGCCTTTATCAACGAAAAATCCGTCGGCCGGGGCGGACCGCGCAATCTGAATGATGGCGTGGCCCGCTCGGTGCAGGCGATCCTTCAGGCCACCCACCAACGTGGCCACCCTCTCACGCCAGGTTCCCTGATTACGACGGGCGCCACAACGGGGGTGCATGCGGCCAGACCGGGAGACCAGATTCGTGTGGACTTTGGAGGTGATGGCAGCGTGGCCTGCACCATTACCGCGGCCACACCGGAGGAGGAAGGATGAGCGGTATTCTCCTCAGCTGCGCAATATTTATTGCTGCGCTCGTGCTGATCTGGTTTTTTGAGAACCGAAGGCGCGATCCGCATCCAGTGCCAGACGGACACCGGCCCGAGATCAGCCTGCCGTACGAGCAGGAGTTTGAGCTTTACCACAACGCGCTCTCGGTGTGCTCCATGAAGGTACGGGTGTGCATGGCCGAGCTACAGATTCCGTACAAAAGCCATCATATCGACCTGATTGAAACCGGCGCCTACGAAACGACCCGGGCCAGTTTCCGACGCATCAATCCCGCGGGGACGGTGCCGGTACTGGTACACAATGGCCATCCCATCTACCAGTCTCACGAGCAAATCCGCTACGCGGCGCAGTACTGTCCGGCCGGCGTGGAGCCTCTGGTTCCAGCGGACCCGCAGCTGCGAGCCTTAATGGAAGAATGGGTTGACCGCTCATCCCTCACCGTCGATCCGCTAAGCAACATGGCGGCCAGCGCCGGCAATTCCGTACCCGGGCAGACCCTGCCACTGTTTGCCACGATGATCGAGAAAATCGCATTCTGGCGGATTGTTGAGGGTCTGCTGTTTCACCACAAAAGGCGCATGCCGATGTTGTTTGTGGCGCTGAAGCTGAGGGGATTGGCCATCTTCGCCGGTGACGAGATGCCTGCGAAGCTCCTGGCCGACTCTCGGGAGCATATGCACACGCACCTGGATGCGTTAGAGCAGCAGCTAAAGGCAAGCGATGGCCCCTGGATTGTCGGCAAAGACTACACGCTGGCGGATGTATCCTGGCTGGTGATTTTTGAGCGACTGCTTCAGGCGGCAGTGCTAGAGGTGTTCGTCAGCGAAGACCAGCGGCCGGAATGCACAGCCTACTGGCAGCGGTTGCGCGAGCGACCGGCGTACCGTCAGGCCATCATCGACCACAAACACCCCATCGTGGTTTACGGCACGGAGCGCCTGCGGGACAGCAAAGCTCAGGATCCCAACCTGCGCGGTGTACTCGAGGGCGCGTAGGTGCCGGTCGTCCAGACCTTCGCAGCCCATCACACCCTCGAAGGCGCCGGCTTTGAGGTCAAACGACCACTGCCGCTATCCGCTCTGCCCTCCCTCGGTCCGTTTATCCTGCTTGACCACATTGGCCCCACTGAAGTGGCGCCGGGAAAAGCCGTAGGCGCCCCGACCCATCCTCATGCCGGCATCGAAACGCTGTCCTATTTTCTGGAAGGCAGCGGGTTGCACTATGACAGCCTCGGCAATCGTGCCATCACCGGGCCGGGCGAAGCCCAGTGGATGCGCGCCGGTCGCGGCATCATTCACGATGAGGGACCGGACGAGGAGATGCGGCGTCACGGTGGCCGAAGCCACATGGTACAGCTTTGGATCAATATGCCGGGGGACCGGAAAGGGGAACCGCCGGCTTACCAAACGCTAGCCCGAGATGCGATTCCCACCGTCGACTTTGCCGGTGGAGCTCGCTTTCGATTAGTCCTGGGTCACCTGCCGACGTCGCGCGCGCCCCTTGAGACCTGGGGCAACCCGTTGCTGCTGCATGGTTCACTTCGGGCGGGACAATCCAGCCTGGTTACGCTACCCCCACAGGAGGAGTTGGGCCTATTTGTGCTGACCGGCACGGTCAAAGTTGACGGCGCTGCCGTCAACGCGGACGAACTCGCGATCCTGGATCCCACCAGCGACCTCCAGCTGGCACCAGAAAAGAACGCCGAGGTGCTTGTGTTGGGGGGCGACCGGGTCCCAGACCAGATGGTTCGCCACGGCCCGTTTGTCGCCAACAGCCCGGCGGAAATGCATGAAACCATCCGCGCCTATCAAAGCGGTGCGTTTGGAACGCTGACGAAATAGGTTACCGGACCCATAGACCACTAGGACGCGTGCCGGCCGACGCTCCACTCCACCTGGCTCAGGTGGTCATTTGAGTAATCCAGCGGCGATTTTTCAAGCGTCGTGGCAAAGGTGTCATTCCACCGGTTCAGAAACCCCATGTAGGCGATGGCAGCGACGATATCGATGATCTGCGCATCGCTGAAGTGTTTTTTCAGCTCATCAAAATGCTGGCTGGTCGTGGCGTTGGGCACCTGACCGGCCGCAAACGCGATGCTGACGGCAGCCCGTTCCGCGGGACTGTAGTGCTCGCTGGTTTCGTAGTTCAGGATATCGTCGACCTTCTCGCGGCTTGCATCGTGGTGAGCACAAAGCATGGCGCTGTGGGCCTGACAATAGCGGCAGCCGGACGATAAGCTAACGGCAAAAAACACGAGACTGCGCAGTTCCTGGGTAATGGGTTCCGGGGTCGGATCCTTCCGGTGGTTAAACTTGTAGCGAATGCTGGCAAGGATGGCCTTGAGGGGCTTGGTCTTGGATTCGCTGGCACCGCGAAACACGGCCTCGGACAACATGCCAAAGCCCTGCATGAGTTCTATGTGATGAGACATAATAAACATTGAGTTGGGCACAAAACCGCCCATCACCTGCTCAATCGTTTTCCATACAGGTTCAAATTCCGGCAGATCTTCGCGCCGGCGTCCGGTGAGTCGTTGTGTCATGGTATCTCCCGATCGAGGCGTTTAAGACCCGCTAGCGTGCGCGCCCTGCCCACCGAATAAAGCTGAGTCAGCTCAAAAAATTTTCTGGCGTTTACCCGGTCACCCAGCGTTAGGTAGGTAGCGGCCAGCAGTTCCGCCATCGGCTGAACCGGTTTGATGGGGCCCGCCTCTGCGGGCCAGTCTAGGTCAATTTCCGTCGCCCTGTGCAAAAGCGCTAGGGCGCGTTCTTTGTTCCCTTTGGCAAGCGCCAGCTGCGCCTCCAGCGCCATCTTCAGCAGCGCTGCGCCCATGACCGTGCGCGGACCCGTGTCAGGCAAGATGGGGGCGCCCATCTGGGCAAAGTACTGACCCGCCGTTTCGACATCCGCCAGCTTCAAGGCCGCAAGACCACGCACATAATGGTCCGTGACTACCCAGTAATCTGGTAACCCGGTTAGGTCCACCTGGACCTTTAGCAAATCGCTGTCCCAGTCGAGTGTATCAACGATGTAGGACGCCCGCGCTTCCACAAACACCTGCCGCGCCATGGGATGAACGTGCCCATACTTCTCCGCCTGCCGGGCGATTTTCGCTAGATATTGACGTGCCTTGTCGTGCTCGCCGGTCTGCTGAAACCCATAGGGAATCCAGTGCAGCGAGTGAAAGGTCTCGGGGTGGTAGGGCGAATCGGGGTCTTTCATTCGCGAGACCGCTTCCTCAAAGGAATCGATGTTGCGTTCAAGGCCCAGCTGCCAGCGACCCGTGGCGTAGTAGATATGCGCGCCCATGTGTAGCGCATGAACCGCCGACGGCGCCACCTTGTAGTAGTCGCGCGCCGCACGAAGGCCTAGCGGGGCATGGATCGTGTCGTCGTAGCTGTGAATGTTGTAGTGCAGTGCGCCAGGGTGAAGTGGGTTGCGGTCGAGTATTTCCTCCGTGATGGCGCCGGCCTGCATGTAGTAGTGGTAATTGCGGCCGTTGGATTTCGCCAGAATCGACATCGCGTAGAAGGCAGCGGCGTCCAGATCATCCGGGTAGGTTTCATGTAGGGCCTGGAGCGCATCGGAGTATCCGTTTCGCCGAGTCTGAAGATCCCCCTCGGCAAACAGGACTTCGATGCTTGCAAGATAGCCACGTTCCCGTTCGGTGCGCCCGAGAGCGACGCGCGATGCCGAATCCGGACCCATTTGCTTGAGCACCGCACGCGCCGAATCCAGGTCCGTTGACGGCCACAGCGGGTGCCACCAGGTTAACGCTTCGCCCCACCAGGCCATGGTGAAATCGGGATCAAGAGAACGGACTTCCCTGAAGGAGCCCCGGGCGTCAGCGTATTCAAAGTTGTGCAGCTGCAGCAGTCCGCGCAGAAACACCGCGTGGGCCTCACCCGACCCGGTGGCTTCAAACCGGGTACTGCCATAGTTTTCTTCCGCAGTGCTGAACGAAGGTGCGCCGAGCAGCAGAATGCCCAGCGCACCCAAAGCGACGATCAAAGGGCGCATCATCGCCAATTCCTTTCCGGTCGCGCGTTAGAAGTTATATCGCATCCGCACACCGTAGGTACGAGGTGGCGTGGGGCTGTAACCCACCAGCTGGTAGATCTGGGTGTGATTCAAACCGGCGGTAAAGGTCGCGTCCTCGTCGATGTTATTGATATACGCCACAACCGAGAACCGGTCGTCGGCTGGTCGGTACGTGAGACTGGCGTTAAAGACCGTCAGATCCGGGACCCGCTGCTCAGCCAGGAACAGGGCGGTCGTCCAGACCTGGTCTCGATAGGAGGCGTTGATGTTGGCGTCGATGGTTCCGCCGGAATCAAGATTGAAGGTGTGAGTGTAATCCGCGTTAGCCGTCCAGCGCGGCGACCGGGTGGCTTCAAAACCGCTGCAATCGATGAGCAGCTCGGGCGTTGGCCCAAACGGCGGTGGCAATGGCAGAGTTACGCCGGTCGGTGCTATGGGGCACGACACGTTGGGTGGTGTAAACGGTGCCGCCTGCGTATAGCTGAAGGAATCATATTCCGCGTCCAGAAACTCTGCGCCAAAGCGAATCAGGTCGTTCTCGGTTGCGGCAAACAGCAGATCAAAACTCGCCCCCTGAATCGTCGTTTCACCGGCATTGATGGTGTCCTGGCCGATGATGCCCAGCTCATCCGGCCCGACCACATTTTCCTGCCGGTTCGTGTAGTCCCAGAAAAAGATATCGCCATTCAGCTGCAGGCGGCCATCCAGAAAGAGATTGCGGAAACCAATTTCGAATGCGTCCAGCTCTTCCGGCTCGAATGCTTCCCCGACAACTGCCGACAACCCACCGGCTTTGTAGCCCGTGGAGAAAGTGACAAACACCATGTTGTCCGGGGTCAGGTCATGCTCGATACCAATCTTAAAATCGGTGCTGTCGAAGCTGACCTTCTGCGTATCGGGGCCGGACACCAGGCACGCCGCAACGCCATTGATAACCTGTCGGTTTGGCGCCACGGGCGGACAGTCAAACGCCTGATCGATCGACCAGCGACGGAAATCGGGTTTAACCTGCTCGTCGTCACTGTAGCGCAGGCCGGTGATCAACCGGGTGCTGTCGGTGAACGAGTACGTCGATTCGGCAAAGATCCCGAAACCTTCATTTTCGAATCGGTTTTCGACGAAGATGGTTTGAACCGGCCCCTGATTGACTCGGGTGGGACCGTATTGGTCTTCGTCAAAGAGAAACAGCCCGGCCACCCAGTCAAACCGTTCTGTGCTGTTGGCCAGGCGCGCCTCAAAGACGGTTGCTTCGGAGGTTTCCGGCTCGCCGGTAAACGGGTCGCCGATCTGGAACTGGGGGCCAGGCGTATTCAGGAAGAACGACTCGATTTCCTGATACGAAGGCACAACCGTTAAGGTGCCAAAATCCAAATCCACCTCGAGCGTGGCGCTGATATCCCAAGTCTGCATGTCCTGGGTTGCGGTGTCACCGATCAGCCGAACCCCTGAAATAAAGCTGGTATCGGGGGGGAACGGAGGCGACGGTGCGGGGCCTAGATTCAGCGCGTCAGTAACCCAAGGGAAAGCAAAGTCCGGGAAGGCAAAACCGTTACCAAAAACGTTAGCCAGAATGACGTCGTTCCCACCGGGAAAGATCGACTCCCAGGGGTCGGAAGCACCGGCGTAGGTAAATCCACCGAGACCGCGCCCGCCAAAGTCGGCGTATTGTGCCTGCGCCCGCAGTGAAACCCGTTCGTTCGGCTCCCACAGGGTCTGCACGCGCAGGGCCCAGTGGTCATCGTCCATGGTGTCGTCAGACATGAAGCCATCGCGGTCGATGCTCAGCGCTGAGATTCTGGTGGCAAAGGTATCCCCAATCGGGATGTTGATGGCGCCGTCAACCTGGATCTTGCCGAAGTTGCCGAAGTCGCCGGAGATGTAGCCCTCCTGCTCGCCGAGCGTCGGCCCACGAGTAATCAGGTTGACCGCGCCGCCGGTTGCGTTGCGGCCATAAAGCGTGCCCTGGGGCCCCTTCAACACCTCGATCCGCTCAAGATCAAAAAACGCCGCGTGCACCGACTGGGTGCGGGCCAGGTAGGCGCCGTCTTTACTGAGGGCAATTGCCGGACTGCCAACAACCGTCGCGTTCGGCGTTCCGACCCCGCGGATAAACATCTGCAGCTGCGGCCCCGCCAACCCAATCTGCAGCGCCGGCACCTGGGTGGATACATCGACGATCGTGTTCAAACCTCGTTCGAAGATGGTGTCTGCATCAAAAGCTTCAATGATCAGGGACGAATCCTGAATGCTTTCAGCTTTGCGTGCGGCAGTGACGATGATTTCTTCGAGCGCCGCGTCGGAGCCCTGGGCCAGTGCGATCCTCGGCATCGAGGTCGCGACGACGCTACAGAGCATGGCTATGACGACAAAGCCGCCGGTCAGCTTGGATGTTTTTCTCATCTGGATCGCCTCGCTGTGGTCAGATTGTTTTTCATTCGGAGTACTCTTGCTGCACCCAGTCGAGCATCACCCGCCTAAAAAGCAGGCCCGCCTGGTCGCCGGCAATTTTCATTTCGTTGTAATCAATGTGGTCGTTGTCGAGCAGGGTCTGCATGTGGTTGCAGGCCCAGCGGTCTTCTGCGAAACCTTCGGCCAGATGAGACTTCAGGCCCGCGTAGTACGCCTCGTTGTCCAAGGCAAAGTCGTTGGACATCGACCACCAGTAATGGGTGGATGACCGGGTTTCCGGGGTCAGGTAGTGCATGATGTGCTGTTTGAACACTTCCCGGTCGGGCGCGTCTGGCTCGCCCACATATATCGGCGCATAACCCTTAAAAACGCCTGGCGACACGAACATGCCGCCGTCCCACCGTTCAACGGGCCTATCCTTTATCCGCTCCTGAATGTCTGGCGGCAAGATGCCGATGGACCTGGGATCCTTATCGATGCGGTTGCACCATACGCGGCCATCGACCTTTTTTACCTCGGTGGGTAATTCGAAGAAAAAATCCCCGAAGTAGAACGTATCCTTGTGAAGGTACGCAAAATGGGTCAGGTCATTCAGGTTTTCCTGCATGAGCATGTAGCTGCCCTGGTAGTCTGCCGAGTCAAAGACGGTTCGAAAACCTGGATCGGAGAGAAACGGCAGGTCCGGCAGCGTACTTTCATCGGGCTGTTCCGGATCGCCCATCCAGATGAACACGAATGGGCCCATTTCACGCAATGGGTACTTATGCAGGCGTCGTTTTGACGTCTTTTCCTGGCATGGAATTCGCGCGATTGACCCGTCCGGGGCGTAGCGCAGCCCGTGGTATCGGCAAACCAGGTTGTCGCCTTCCAGATAGCCTTTCGCCAGCGGAAAAGACCGGTGCAGGCAACGATTCTGAAACGCCACCGGTTCACCTGCCTCGGTTCGATAAAAGACAATCGAACGTTCGAGCAGCGTCTTGGCGCGAGGCTCGCGGGTAAACTCCTCCGCCAGTCCAGCGACGTACCAATGGTTATAAACCAACGGCAGGCGAATGTAGCTTTTGACGCTCTTGATGTGGTCCGCGTAATCCATCAAAGAACTCCATTCGGAACGACGTGCGTAGGCTGACGTCCCACCTGACAGGCCCGATTACTAGGCAATGCTGATGCTCTCCAAAGATTCGACCGTGACAGCGGCAATCAAATCGGGCGCAGCCTGAAGCGACCGCACGCGTTTCTGCGCAGTCATCACAATTTCTTCGAGCATTAGCCCCATTTTTGGTGTCGTAGCCGACACGGCGAAGGCATCAGAATTGACAAACCAAGCAATATTTCCGGAAGGGATCATCGACAGCGCCGCGCAGTGATCTCAAATATTCCGAACATGTGATTCCCCTCACCGTAAGGATGTTTTGCTAGCCCCAATCCGCGGGCGACGACTGCAACCCTGCGGATAGATCCTTTATGATCTTGCTGCGGTCCAGGTCGTCTAATGACACCGAAGCGAAGCTCCAAAATCCGGAAGAACGCCATTAACGCGTATCGTCCTTATGCCTGTTTCGGCGGCTTTGGTGTGGCGAGAGACCTTGGGCCGGCGCCCGGCTAGAATTAGTCAGCTAGCGCAAACAATTTACTTGTTTTTTGAATTGGTTCAAAATATAGGCCAACCATGCGTGCTGGTCAACATATTTTGCGGCCAGAATTTCGATAAGTGGAGTAAACATGAACACTCCGGTCTCCGGTCCCAAAGCATCCGATCTCTCCTACCTTCGCTTCAGCGCCCCGGATTTGGATGTAATGCATACGTTTCTCAAAGACTTCGGCCTAAAGGTCACTCGGGGAGAAACCTCGGATGGAACGCCGGCCCTGTTCAGCCGGGGCACCGACGCCGACCCCTTTATCCACTCAGTTGAAGAGGGTGAACCGCGTTTTCTTGGCCTGGGTTTTGTGATGTCTGCGGCCAACGATCTGGAATTGCTTGCCGGCTTGCCAGGTGCATCGCCAATCGAAGCCATGGAAACGCCCGGCGGTGGCCATCGCGTTCGATTTGAGGATCCTCAGGGATTTGTCGTTGACGGGTTTTTCGGCTGGGAAGGCACCGCTCTAGCATGTCCGGAGCAACGGGTGCCGGTCAATTCTGGCGAAAACCGCGCCCGGCGAGGTGCACCGGTACGCCTGAAGGCAGGCCCCGCTCACGTGAAGCGGCTGGGCCACGTGGTGCTTTTTGTCAACCACTTTCGCGACAGCGAGGCCTGGTACAAGGAACGCTTCGGGTTCGTCACGTCGGACGAAATCTGGGTCGAAGACGAGTCCAACGTTCTCGGCGCCTTCCTACGCTGCGATCGCGGCCCGATACCCACGGATCACCACAGCATCTTTTTGATCGGCAACCCCGACGCTGCGCCGGCGCTGCAGCATGCAGCTTTTGAGGTCAACGATTGGGACGACGTGATGCTAGGCCACGATTATTTGATCGATAAGAACTACAAACCTCAGTGGGGCATCGGCAAGCATATCCTGGGCAGCCAGGTGTTTGATTACTGGCACGACCCCTACGGACATATCCTCGAGCACTTTTCTGATGGCGACGTCTTCGACGCAGACCATCCGCCAGGCTTCCACTCGGTCGACGTGCTCCGCGGTACTCAGTGGGGACAGAGGTTTCCTCATCATGATTGAGACACCGATACTCATTGCCGGCGGCGGGCCGGTTGGGCTTGTGCTGGCTCACGAACTCAATCGGCTGGGTGTCGATGCCATTTTGCTGGAGCGAAATCCAACAACCACGCGACACCCGAAGATGGACATCACCAACGGGCGCAGCATGGAGATTTTTCGCCGGCTAGGTCTGGTGGATGCTCTGCGCGCCGTCGCAGTTCCGGAAGACCATCCCGTTTCCGTGATCTGGTGCGATGACATGGTAGGAACGGAACTGGCGCGGTTCGATTATCCAAGCGTGCAGGAGATGCGAAAGCTTCTGGCCGAGAAAAATGATGGGACCATGGCACTGGAGCCGGGCATGCGGGTTTCCCAGGTGCTGCTTGAGCCGGTCTTGAAGCAACACCTTGATGACCACAGCCAACACATCACGCTCATGTTTGGCTGGAGCCTTGAGTCGCTGACGCAGGATGAAGAGGGCGTCACCGCAACCATTCGATCCACCGAAACTGGCGAGACCCAGCAGGTTCGCAGCCAATACCTGGCCGGTTGTGACGGCGCGGGCAGCGTGGCGCGGAAAACTCTGGGCATTCCTGTCAATACGATTACGCCACTCGATTTTGTCGCTGACGACGACCGAACCAACTACCGCGACGTGGCCCGGGGCGAACCGCCAGCTGACGCCCCACGCGTCGACCCCATGTTCATGATCCACTGGGAATCGAATGATCTGGACGTCTTCGAGCGGTACGGTATCGCCTGGCACCTGCAGTCGCCTTTACGCTGGAGCATTATTTCCCAGAACGACAAAGATACCTGGACCATCCACGTGCCGGTTCCCCTTTATCCTGAAGTGGAGCAAATGGACCCAAAGGAGTTTCTGTTTAAGCTCCTGGGATGTGAGTTCGATTGCCGGGTGCTCGTCGCCAACCCCTGGTATCCGCGCCTCGGCCTGGCGGATGCCTATGGCTCGGGCCGAGTATGGCTGGCGGGTGATTCGGTACACCAGGTGATCCCCACGGGCGGCTACGGCATGAACACCGGCGTCGGAGACGCGACGGCGCTGGGCTGGGTGCTGGCGGCCAACGTCAATGGCTGGGGAGGCGAGAAGCTCTTTCAGGCTTACGAGAACGAGCGCCGCCATGTCGGTGCGCGCAATCGCCTGGCGTCTGCCCGTCACTCCGCAATCCGTTACCACATCAATCGAAATACGCCGGAAGACTTTCGCGCCGAGGGGTCCGCCGGAGAGCAAGCCCGGCATGAGATTGGCGCGTATATCCAGGACGCAGGCAACCTGGAAAACGACGCCTGGGGCATCGAGTGGGGTTATCGCTATGACGATTCACCCGTCATCTGCCACGAAGACGGCCCGGCGCCGGCCTATGAATGGGAATATTACGACCCATCGTCCTGGCCCGGTGGCCGCCCTCCCAACGTATTTCTTGAAGACGGCCAACCGCTATTCGATCGCTTCGGCACCGGTTTTACGCTGTTAAATTTTGCAGGTCTTGATTGCGCCACGCTGGTGGCAGCGGCGGAGGCGGCCTCGATACCGCTTGATGTGGTTGAGATTCGCGACGAGCATGCGGCCAGGCTCTACGACCGCAATCTGGTATTGATTCGCCCGGACCAGCACGTCGCCTGGCGCGGCAACGCGGCCCCGGCAGACCTTCACGCGGCGGGGGAAATTATGGATCGGGTACGCGGAGTCTGACCGACCCAGCAGCCAGTCTCTGGGCGAACACAGTCCCCGGTGCGACGGATGGCTAACCTACAGACCTTCTTCTTCCGCGTACCACATAGGACCTCCACGGTAGCGAGGAAATCCATAGCCGTTTAGCCAGATCACATCGATATCGCTGGCTCGCTGCACGATCCCCTCGGCAAGAACCGCCCTGCCCTCGTCCACAATGGCCGACACCAGCCGCCGGCAGATCTCGTCAGCGGAAAACTTCCTTTGCTCAATGCCCAGTCGGGCCGCCGTTTCGCGAATCAGGGTGATGGCACCGTCGTCCACCAGGCGTTGGCCGTCTTCGTATCGGTAAAACCCGGCACCGGACTTCTGCCCGATTCGGCCCTCTTCCACAAATACCGTGGACAGCGCAAAGTAAGTGGGATCGTCAGGCAGATTCGGCTGGTGTTTGCGGGCCTTATAACCAATTTCCAGGCCGGTGAGATCAACCACCTGCAGCGGACCCATGGCCATCCCCCAGTCGCGGAACGCCGAGTCAACCTGGTCCGGCGTCGCCCCTTCCAGCAACAGGTTCTGCGCCTCTGCACCGTAGCGCGCATAAATACGATTGCCGGCGAATCCGTAGCAAACCCGGACGGTAACGGGAATCTTTTGCAATCGCTTGCCCAATGCAACGATCGTCAACAGCACCTCGTCTGACGTATCAGCCGCCCGAACCACCTCGAGTAATTTCATGATGTGGGCGGGGCTGAAAAAATGCATGCCCACCACCTGCTCCGGGCGACGGGTCACCTGCGCGATCTGATCGATATCCAGGTAGGACGTGTTGCTGGCCAAAATCGCATCAGGCTTACAGACCGCGTCCAGTTCCGTGAAGATGATGGTCTTGACGTCCAGGCTCTCAAACGCCGCCTCGACAACCAGATCGACATCAGCCAGGGCGCTATATTCTGTAGTCCCGGCTACGAGATCGCATCGCCTGGCAAGCTCAGCTTCCTCCATCCGACCGCGGCTGACCTGACGTTCGTAGTTACTCCGGATCTTGTCGAGACCCGCGTCCACCTTGGTCTGATCAAGCTCCAGCAGCACAACCGGGATTCCGGCGTTGGCAAAGCAGATCGCAATCCCGACGCCCATGAGACCGGCACCAATAACGGCCACCTGCTCAACCGACCTAGGCTGCGCCGACTCGTTAACGTCTTCAATCTTCGCGCAGCGCCGCTCGGCAAAAAAAGCGTGGCGCATGGCACGCGACTGGGACGATTCTCGACAGGCCTGGAACAGCCGCCGTTCCTCGATGATCGCTTGATCAAAGGGCAGCTGTACGGCGTTTTCAATCGAGTCGATGCCGTACTGAACCGCCAGCTGACCGCGTTTCTTTTTCGCCATCCTGTCCCGCCACTGTGCGAACAGGCTGGCGTACTGAGTGTCTTGTTCGAGCACCACATCGGCTAGGCGCCGGATTGCGGCCCCACTATCGATAAGGCGTCGGCCTGCGTTAAGCGCAGCGTCTAACAGCGCGTCATGGCTCTCCGTATCGACCACCTCGTCCACAAGCTGGCGACCCAGTTCTGAGCGCACCTTCACCTGCCGACCGGAGGTGATCAGATCCAGCGCAACCGGAATACCGGCGAGCCTGGGCAGCAGCTGGGTACCGCCGGCCCCGGGCAGCAGGCCGAGCGTCACCTCCGGAAAGCCAACTCTGGTCCCGGGATGGGCAATGCGGTAGTGGCACGCGAGAGCCGTCTCAAATCCACCGCCAAGCACCGTTCCATGCAGGGCAGCGATGATCGGCTTTTGACTCCGAGCAATGGTAAGCATCAAATCCGGTGTGATCGGGTCCACTGGCGGCTTGCCGAACTCGGTAATGTCTGCCCCGGCAATAAACGTGCGGCCGGCGCAGATCAGGACGGCGGCCTTGAGCGCAACATCCTGGTTCAGACGGCCAACCGCGTCATCAATCCCCTGTCGCACCGTCAGCGACAGCGCGTTGACCGGCGGATAATCAATGGTCACGACGGCGATATCGCCGTGGGTGGTGAAGGTTACAGGTTCGCTCATGAGCGGGTTCCTTGTGAGACGGCGGAGGTTAAGCCAGGTCAGGCTCCATCGTTCAGGGCCAGCAAAGGCTGCAAACAACCGGCGTCACCAAGGATCGGATCGAGCGCCTGCCGGTCCACCAGGCCGTTGAACTTCTGCTGCAGTGCTGCCAGAGATTTCGCGTGATATTTCTGCGGCCTCTGAGTCCAGGTGTGCCCCGCAAGTTCGACGCTGAATGACTCCGCGCCCGACTTCAGTGCTTCCCGGTTGGCCAGCGACCACGGCAGAAATCGCGCACCCACCTGGCTGGCCAGAAAAGGGGTGAGCGTCGGCGCCAGCTCATCCAAGGACTCGAAGTCTCCCTCAACCCGTGGCCACATCATGCGCTGCAGCCACGCCAGGACGTGATTAAACCTTGCGAGGATCAAGGCGCCCGGCGAGGGATCGGTGGCCGCGCTCTGGATCTGCGGCGCCAGTCCAAAGTCGGCAAACGCCGGCCGATCTCCCAGCAGATAAGCCCGGGACGCCAGATGTGCGTCGAGCAAAGACAGGGCTTCGCTGAACCCGTTTTCAATGTGCCGTGCATTGTGTTCGTTGGATCCGACGAACCATACGCGCCCGGTCATTCGCTCGATGACCGCGTCCGCCGCCGAGGTGAGGGCATCGATTTCCACGTCCGGCTCACGCATGGCGGCAATTCGAAGCGCCGCGCTCCGCTGGTCCACCGGGCGCGCCCAGCGAAAGTGGAACATCCACTTATTAGCCCATTCGTCTCCGAATTCCTCAAGCAGGCAGGAGACAAATCGCAACGCGGGATCCGCGGGATCCATAGTCGGACCGTCGCTGACCGACTCAAGCTTCTCGATGATGGGGGTTGAGTCCTGCATCCCGGTGCCGTTCGGCGTGATTACGACGGGGATCACCGGGATTCGGAAGTGCTCCTGGAACTCGGTTCGAGCTGCTGCGCTGGCAACAATCCATTCGTGATCGATACCTTTGAATCGAAACCAGGATCGGATCTTGACCGAAAACGGAGACAGCTCTGACCCGATAATTCGGTAGAGGCTTGACACGCGGGCGTTGCTGAATCAGCCGAACAGCGCTTCGCGCCAGCTGCGCCGCCCGATCATGGTCGCGAGGAATTTCATCTTGAAGCCAAAACTGTCCATTTCCGGCACGTGCGGCGATGGCGAGTAGCCGAAGGGCCAATTGACAACCGCGAATTCAAACGACGGCCGCGAAAACGCCCGCGCCACATATTCTTCGACGCGCGGCCGGCCCGCGGCACCTTTCAGCGAGTCCCCCAGACCCAGCCAGTAGAGGCGGTATAGGCTGACCGTCCACATCACGTCGGCCATGGTGAAATCGGCACCGAAGGTCCATGGGCCAGAGTGGGTCTTCAGTTGGGCCTCGAGGTCATCAGCGTGGTTAGCCATCTCGGCGTAGGCGTGGCGCATGCTGTCAGCGTCGTGGACAAACTTGTCGCTGCCGGATTCCTTGGAAATCTTCGCCTTGTAGGCCTCAATCAGCGGGTCTCCCGGATGCAGTTCAGCAGCCATCGCGTTGAGTGCTCGGATCTTGCGATCCTGAACACCCTCGATATTGGAGGCGAGACCGGGGGGCCTGCGGTCACCGTCCGGATTAGCGCCATAGAGAATCGCCACGTGCGGCGCCCGATCCACAATGTCGCCCTGTTCAGCAATGGCTTCCGCCAGGCCTTCCGGCACCAGCCGAGTACCGGTGTCAACTTCGCCCTCGAGATACTCACAGATGGCAGAGGAGTCAACGACGACGTGCTCCTTCTGGTGATCGACCAGGGTCGGCACCACGCACGGATCAAGCCCCTGCTGACTGACCGAGGACTCGCCGGTGTAGCCCGTGGCATAACCTTCGTTGTGCTGCCCGAGCAGCCGCATGCGCACGTAGGTGGGACGGTAGTTCTCCGGGATCGCCTTGCCGTCCGGCATGATGTTCATATCGTGAGACCGGTAGGTAATCTCCTTTTCCGCCATCACGGTGCGCACCTTGTGTGAACAGAGCGACGGGCCGGCGTGATAAAGCTCAAACCGGATGTTGCTGCCGGCTGACCCCCCGATTATCCGATTTCGGTTGTTGGTGCCAAGCTGGCGATTTGCTGCGGAGACGATGGATCTGAAGTCGGCTGAGGTCATTTTTCGCCTACATTTTTTGTGTTGCTAGACATATTTTATTCGATTATATTTTGCCTAGCATCAAATAATAAGTAAATGGCCGTGATCGGACCCTTCCCCGTTCCATATCTCCCCAGTCCCCGGCAGTCGATCAAGATGCTGGGCCTAATCGCACTGTTTCTGTCAGGAATTGCGCTCGCGCAGGACACCGACGAAGCCCCAAAAAAACGACCTAACTTTCTCGTTATTGTGGCCGACGATATGGGCTGGTCCGACGTTGGCGCGTTGGGCGGGGAAATTCGCACGCCGACGCTGAACGAATTGGCCCGGCGCGGCACGCTGATGACCGACTATTACGTTGCGCCTACCTGCGCCCCCACGCGCTCCATGCTCATTACGGGCGTCGACAACCACCAGGCAGGGCTCGGCGTTCAGTCCGGCCTGCGCGCCGCCAATCAGGTGGGCATCAACTACGAAGGCCAGCTACACGACGGCGTTGTCACGGTGGCCGAAGTGCTTTCATCCAAGCGCTACCAGACCTTCATGGCCGGCAAGTGGCACCTGTCCTACGACACGGCCCAGGAGCCGCAGAATCGGGGCTTTGACCAGTCTTTTGCTCTGATCCCGGGCGGCGCCAGCCATTTTGGCGACCAGCTGTCGATTAGCCCGATGGAAGTCGCCCATTACGTGGAAAATGGGCAGACGATCAAAACGCTGCCTGCCGACTGGTACTCGAGCATCGGGTACACCGACAAGATCCTGGAATACCTTGACGCCCGGGAACGGGAGACTCCGTTTTTTGCCTATCTGGCCTTCACTGCGCCTCACGACCCTCTGCAGGTCCCGGATGAATGGCTGGACCGCTACGATGGCCACTACGACATCGGCCCGGTCGCCACGCGTGAGGCCCGAGCGAAACGCCAGGTCGAACTGGGCCTGATCTCCGCCGAGGCGGGCCTTTGGCCGTATGCCAGATTTCCCGGTTGGTTTCCGAATCACGCCGAGCCCTGGAACGAGCGAAGCGCAGCCGAGCGGGACGTCGACTCCCGGCCGATGGAGATCTATGCCTCGATGGTCGAGCTGATGGATCAGCAGATTGGTCGCGTAATCGCCTATTTGACGGCGCAGGGAGAGCTTGAGAACACCTATATCGTATTCTTTTCCGACAATGGCGCCGGGAGAACCGGCCCATTTGTCTATCCGGGCGTGACCAAAGATTGGCTCGAAGAGAACTGGGACAAAACCTGGGTGACGCCGGGCAAGCCGCGCAGCTTCACCTCCATGGGTCGCGAATGGGCCAGCGCGGCCGGGACTCCCTGGAAGATGTTTAAGAACACGGTGGCCGAAGGCGGCATTCGCTCGCCGCTGATTGTGAGCGGTCCGGGGGTGGCTGCGAACACATTCAATAAGGCCTTGGCCCACGTCACCGATATAGCCCCAACCATTTACGAACTCGTCGGCGTTAGCCCAGAGGACGATGATCTGTTCAAAGGAAAGGTTGCACCGCAAGGCGCTTCCCTAATGCCGGCGCTGGCCGGGAAGACTGAAACCGTTCGAGCGTCCTTCGGCGTGCACCTGTTTGGCAACCGCGGACTTCGCAAAGGTGAGTGGAAAATCAGCAACATCGGCCCACCCCTGGGCTCCGGCCAGTGGCAGCTGTTTAACCTGGCTAACGACCCGGGCGAGGTTCGGGACCTAGCGTCGGCGATGCCGGAAAAGCTCCAAGAACTCCTCAGCGAATACGATAACTATCTCGCCGCCAATGAAGTTATCCTGCCCGCCGAGTCACCGCTGAAAGCCGAACTTCGCGCGCTTTACCCCGGCGAATGCAGCTGGTGGTGTGAAACAAAATTCAAAGTAATCGGATGGCTCAATTAGGCCCGCCAAACCCAGCTTGAGATAGAACTATGCCAATACTCAGAGACGATGACATTCGGACCCGCGAAGTGCTCGATTGGGAAGGCATCCACCTGCTTCATTTCATGGGCTCTTCCTGTTCGCAGAAGACCCGCATCTTTCTGCACCTGAAAGGGATCAAGTGGGAATCCCATCACGTCAATCTCCCGGAGCGCGAGAACTACACCGAGTGGTTTATGGGGATCAATCCGCGTGGACTGGTACCGGTGCTGGTTGACGACGGCAAGGTCATTATCGAAAGCAACGACATCCTGAACTATCTGGAAAACAAGTTTCCGGAGCCGCCGCTGATTCCCGCCGACGGCAACGCTGAGGCGCAGGAGCTTCTCGATACTGAAGATGCCTTACACCATGATCTGCGGGCCATCTCATTCCGCTATTTTTTCCCCGGCGTGCCGCCGCGTCCCGAAGAGCTGGATCAGCAATATGTGAAGCTCGGCTCCGGCACCGTCGGCGGTGAGGCGGATTCACATAAGGAACAGGAGCTTCGGTTTCATCGCGAGATGCGCGAGCATGGGGGTATATCGGACGACCGAGTTCGCGAGGCCGTCGCCAATTTTAAGGCGGCATTTGACAACCTGGAACATCGCCTCGAAACCTCACCCTACCTGCTCGGTGACGACGTTTCCTTAGTGGATATTGCTTGGTTCATCTACTGCGTACGTCTCCACGGCTCGGGTTATCCGCTGGAGGGCATGCACCCAAACCTGTATCGCTGGTTTGCCGCGCTGAAGGCTCGGCCGGAACTGGCAAAAGAAGTGATGGAGCCGCCGAAAATCGTCGAGCTGCGGACCGCCATGCACCATCAGCAGAGGTCGGACAACACAACGCTCGCTAACGTTGCCGGATTGTAGCGATCGTGACGACGTTATTGCTGGTTCTGATCATGCTGGTGTTGATCTACCAGTTCATGGGCACCCGGCGTCCCCCGCCACCGCCTTACCACCTCGTGAACGCCATTCAGGGCGTCATCTGGCCGGACTCACACACCGGCCAGCCCACCGTGGGCCCACAAGTTGCGGACGATCTGCGCTATCCAGCGACGCCACCGCCGCCAAATACGGCCAATCTCCACGGCGAGATCGAGATTCTGCAGGACGGCACGCCCGCCACCCACTGGTATGCCGAGGCCGCCGGCGTTATCTGGCATTTTGTCACCGCCGGAGATCCGCAGAACACGCCCATTGTGATGCTGCACGGATTGCCGGAGTCCTGGTGGGCGTTTCATCACCAGATTTCGAACCTTTCCAGGGACTACTATGTGGTGGCGCTCGACTGCAAAGGGTACGGCCAGAGCGACAAACGGCTGGACCTTGACTACAGCGCAGCAGGGATGGCCAAAGAAACCGCCACGCTGATCGACCAACTTGGCATCGATGCCTTCATCCTGATCGCCCACGATCGGGGTGCCGTGATCGCCGACCACATGACCAGTATCGAGTCGCTCAAGGGACGCATCACCCGCTACGTACGCATGCAGCAGTCATTTAACGAACCGCACGGCGAACCGCGTCCGCCCCATGAAATGTTTGCAACCCGGCTGGGTGAAGGCAACTTTGCCTACAAAAACGTCATCAACGTTATCTATGACAAGGTGATGTCGGCGGGCCTGAGCCCAAGCACCATTAAGCGCCTCAACTACGAATTCAAATTCGAGGGTGTCGCAAAGGCCGTACGTCGCTACTTTCAGTCCAACAACTTCGACATCGAACACAAGGACCGACATGGTTTTCTGTTTGGCCACATGTCGATGCCTATCCTCATTCTGCAGGGGCGTTACGACGCCGGGCAGCACCCCGAGGAATACGCCAAGTCGGCGGACTTTGTCAAAGATCTACGCGTCGAATTCGTCGATGCCAATCATTTCTCGCACATCGAAAATCCCCAGGCCGTCAACGGCGCGATCCGGAGGTTCCTGGATGATGCCTCATAAAGATGTCCTGGAACTCTATCGTCATCCCGACTAACTGTGCTCACGAAAATTACGCGGGAGGTTCGCCGAGTCTGGCCTGCCGTTCCAGGCTGCAGGAAGGATACCCGATGGCGGTGGACGTCACGCCAGAACTTGACGCGGCAGCAGCTTTGCTGAGGAACTCAATAACCCGTAATTTTGCTTACCGACAAATATATACGTATATATACTTGAATTCTCCACGCAGCGGCTCCGCTATATTATTGGGCTTTCGTCGCCGCGGACAACACATGGGAAAAGACAGCTTGGCAGCAAGCTCACCAATCACTCGCAAGCGTCGACCCCAAGAGCGCGCTGAGACCACCAAGCGCAAACTGCTTGACGTGGCGATTAAAAAATTCACGCGACATGATTTTGATGCGGTGGCCGTCCGCGATATCGAGGTCGAGGCCGGCGTTCAGCGAAACCTTCTTAAGTATCATTTCGGCAGTAAAGACGACATCTGGAAAGCTGCGGCCCAGGAGATTTTCGAGGGCCTGGACGCCTTTATGGCTTCGCGGCAGGAACTCATGCGCGACTTGCCCCCGCGCGAACGCGTGGCTTATATCATCCGAAGTTTCTCGAGATACTCGGCGAGCAACCCCGAGCTGCATCGGCTGATGATCCAGGAAGGCAAGCAGGAAAGCTGGCGGCTGCGCTGGATCGTCGACAACTTCGTTCGAGAGAACGCCAAAGAGCTGCGCGCCATGCTGGGGCGGGATGTCGGCCTGGACGACGCAGATTTTGTGCACTGGTATTACCTCTTCGCCGGCGGCGTTCCGGTGATGTTTTCCATGGCGCCGGAAGCCCAATTACTGTTTGGCATTGACGTCTGTGCGGACGATATCGTCAGCCGGCATGCCGACATGATGGTAGACCTGTTGCTAACCCGACTGGATAACTAGGTCACTCCACCCAACTGAACAACCCGGAGAAGCTGGATCCCATGAGAGAAGCTGTTGTTGTATCCACCGCCCGAACCGGCATTGGCAAAGCCTACCGCGGATCGCTCAATAACATAAAGTCTCCGACTTTGCTCGGTCACGTGATCCGCCATGCGGTGGAACGTGCAGGCGTGGACGGCAAGGAGATTGAAGACGCCGTCATGGGCAGCGCTTTGACGGGCGGCACCGCCGGGAGCAATGTCGCCCGACACGCGGTCCTGGCGGCAGGTTTGCCGGCAGAAGTTTCAGGCCAGACGATGAATCGTCAATGCGCTTCGGGCCTCATGGCTATCGCCACAGCCGCCAAGCAGGTGATTGTCGACGGCCAGGATGTGGCCCTGGCGGGAGGACAGGAGAACATCACCGCCGTGCAAAACCAATATTTCGAATGGTCGCGCTCGGTAACCGACGAAAACTCGATAGCCAACCAACCCCACGCCTACATGCCCATGCTGCATACCGCAGAACACGTCGCCAAGGTATACAACGTGAGCCGCGATGCGCAGGACGAATACGCCCTGCAGTCGCAGCAGCGAACGGCTGCCGCCCAGGCGGCGGGCAAGTTTGACGACGAAATCGTTCCGATTACCGCAACGAAGGCGATCAAAGACAAAGAAACCGGGGAGGTCAGCTACGAGCAGGTGACGCTCGACCGGGATGAGGGAAATCGGCCAGGAACGACACTGGAAGGATTGCAGGGGTTGAACCCCGTAGTTGAGGGAGGCTGTATCACCGCCGGCAACGCCAGCCAGCTTTCCGACGGGGCATCAGCCTGCGTACTGATGGAGGGCAGCCTCGCCGAAAAACGCGGGCTCGAACCGCTCGGAATTTACCGTGGCATGGCGGTTGCTGGCACCTTGCCTGAAGAAATGGGCATTGGGCCAATTTACGCGGTGCCGAAGCTGCTTAAGCAAGCCGGTCTCACCGTCGATGACATTGGCCTATGGGAGCTCAATGAGGCGTTTGCCGTGCAATGCCTTTACTGCCGGGATCACCTAGGCATCGATCCCGACATCTACAACGTTAACGGCGGCAGCATTTCGATCGGTCATCCTTACGGCATGACCGGCTCACGCTTGACCGGCCATGCGCTGATTGAAGGCAAACGCCGCGGCGTCAAATATGTTGTTGTCTCCATGTGCGTCGGTGGCGGCATGGGAGCTGCTGGCCTGTTTGAGATCGCCTAGGTGGAAGCCACCAGCACAAAAACCCGCCAGCGCCGACCGCAGGAACGAGCGGAAAAAACCAAGAAACAACTCCTCGATACGGCTATCCACGAGTTTTCCGAGCGTGGTTTTGACGCCGTAACCGTGCGCGACATCGAGATTCGCGCGGGCGTGCAGCGCAATCTGCTCAACTATCATTTCGGGAATAAGGACGGTATCTGGGAGGCCGCCGCCCGCCACCTGATCGAAAAACTTCGTGGGTTCATGAGTCCCCGGGAAGAACTCGTTCGCGACCTGTCTGCGCACGAGCGGGTCGCCTACTCGATTCGCAGCTACGTGCGGTTTGCCGCCGCCAACCCGGAATTCAATCGGCTGATGATCCAGGAAGGCAAACACGACAGCTGGCGAATGCACTGGCTGGTCGACAACTTCCTGCAGTCCGACACCATTGGGCTTCGCGTGCAGCTCAAAGAGGATCTCGGCCTGACCGACGAGGAGTTTATCCACTGGCACTACATCTTTGCCGGTGGAGGCGCGCTAATTTTCTCTATGGCACCCGAAGCCGCGCGGCTGTTCGATGTCGACGTCAGCAGTGAGGAAATCATCGATCGACATGCCCAGATGATGGTCGACCTGTTGCTATCCCGTTCCAGTGACTGAGCGCAATGGCGGGGCTTAACGAGACCCATGACCCCGCGTTAACCAGTTGGGTTGAATCAGCGAACGAACCCCGTTCGAACTTTCCGATTCAGAATCTGCCTTTTGGGGTCTTTCGTCGCCGCGACCTGCAGGAATCCTTTAGAGGCGGTGTCGCGATTGGCGATCAGGTCGTTGATCTCAGGGCAGCGGCGGAGGCTGGCCTGTTCGACGCCCAGGACCCGAAGGCGGTTCGCACGGTCACTCAGTCATCGTTGAATGGGTTCATGGCCCTCGGGCAACCAACCTGGACCGCGGTGCGCCGTCACCTTTCGCGAGAACTGCGCGCCGGAGCAGCGCGGGAAGTCCCCTGGCGGGCCTGCCTCGTACCGCAGGCAGAAATCGATCACGCGTTGCCTTGCACGATTGGGGATTACACAGATTTTTTTGCCTCGATCCACCACGCAACCAAAGCGGGTAGCGTCTACCGTCCTGACAATCCCCTGCCCCCTAATTACTCGTGGATCCCAATTTGTTATCACGGCCGGTCATCCAGCATCGGTTTATCCGGCGAGACGGTGCATCGGCCCCTGGGGCAGCTTCGGCGCGATCGCGAGTCACCGCCGGTCCTCGCGCCCACCGAACGACTCGACCACGAGCTGGAGCTGGGCTTCTATGTGGGCACGGGCAACGCCCGAGGCGAACCGGTCACCATCGAGCAGGCGGAAGACTGTGTGTTTGGCGTGGGTTTGCTGAATGACTGGTCAGCGCGGGACATCCAGGCCTGGGAAGCGCGCCCGCTGGGACCCTTCCTGGGAAAGAACTTTGCAACCACCGTTTCGCCCTGGATCGTCACGCTGGAGGCGCTGGCGCCGTATCGCGCGCCCTTTTCCCGCGCGCCCGAGGATCCCCAGCCTCTCGGGTATCTGACCAGTGATGACAATACGTCGCACGGCGCCGTCGATATGCATCTGGAAGTGCTGCTGCAGACGTCTTCCATGCGCCGCGAAGGCCAGCCAGCAGAGCGTATTGGCCACTCAAACTTTGCCGATTGCTACTGGACCATGGCCCAGATGGTGACACACCACACCGTCAGTGGCTGCAACCTGCGGCCGGGCGATCTGCTGGGAAGCGGCACCCAGTCGGGACCCGAGCTGGACCAGAGTGGCTGTCTCCTGGAGTTGACCAGCGGGGGGCGAAATCCGCTCACCCTGAGCAATGGAGAAACCCGCGGCTTTCTCGACGATGGCGATACCGTTGTGCTTCGAGGCTGGTGTGAACGGGATGGTGCTCCGCGCATCGGGCTTGGCGAGGTGCGTAACACGGTCGTTAAAACACCCTGATGACGAAAATTCTCATCGCCGGTGGCACCGGATTTGTGGGCATCAATGCAGCCCGCGCTTTTGCCGACCGCGGCATTCCCGTGGTCATCACAAGCCGCAAGCGTCACGACGACGCCGGCGAAACGCTGGCGGGAAAGAACGAACTCATCTCGATCGAATATGTCGACTTAAGCCAGTCCGCCGCAGTTTTTGACCTTTACGCACGGCACCAGTTTTCCGGGGTGGTGATGCTCGCCCACGCCCACCAGTATGCGCGAACGCGGGCCGCCAGCAATGCCATCTATCCGATGACGCTGAACTGCCTGGACGGCGCTCAGTCCACCGGGGTTGAACGGGTTGTCCTCGCCAGTTCGGTGGCGATTTACGGCGGACTCAACCCCCCATTTGATGAGACGGCCACCTTTCCAACGCGAGTCTCCTACGCCGGCACCATGGAAGAAAAACTCGGTTTGCCCCGCATTCCGGAGTTTGAAACGGCCGTTAAGCGTGCGGTGGAGATGATCGCCTTCGACTACTCAATACCGATGCCGGCACCAACGTCGGGGCTGGCAACAGAAAGTATCGATCGGCCGCTGCAGGTGGTTGCGCTGCGCTACCCGATTCAGTGGGGTCCCGGCTATACCGCGATGGGCAACCCATTCAGCCTGGTGACCCATGCTGCCGCCGGCCGGATCTCATCGCTGGCCGGGCGTGTCGGTTATCTGGGGCTGCCGGTGCACGAGTTCTGGAACATCCTTTCAGGTACCGCATCGTGCTACGTCAAAGACAGCGCCAGCGCAATTGTGACGACAATGCTGGCGGACCATTTGCCGCGCCCGGTCTACAACGTGTCGAGCGGCTTCAACGACATCGCCCGGGACCAGCTGGAAACGCTGTATCGGCTGGTGCCTGATGCAGAGGAACGCATCGAGATCAACCTGGACCTCCTGGACGGCAACGGCAAGCCGGAAGCTGGATTCAACGCCAATCGACTCCGGGAGGACTTTGGCTGGCGGCCGGCGTTCGACAGGATTGACGACGCGTTTTCCGACTATCTCGAATGGCTGAAGACCCATCCATTTTGAAGTACTTTGTCTAGTGCGTCTGCGTCTCGTATTCAGGTTGCCAGCCCGGCAGCAGATTGAAGCGTCGATCCGGCGCAACGCCGTCATATAACAACCCGGCATGATTGCGCCGGGCGAATGTTCGCATGCTCTCGACGAGCGCCGCAAAATCTGCATCGACAGACGACTCCCGCGCCGCTACCACGGCCGTCGCTTCGCGGAGTCGCTCGAGAATTGCCGGCGGCAAAGACCCGTGAATAGTAGCGCCGGCGGCGGCAAATTGCGCCGCGACGTCGGCCCCGGCGGCAAGATCAGTGGACAGTGACCGCGTTAGCTGCGCCAGCGCGGCCGTCCGGATGGCGTGCTGTTCGTGCGAGTCCAGGCTGTCGAAGAAGGTTTTATTGACGATCAGCCAGTTGCTGAGCATCAGCTGCTGCCAGCTCGACAGGTAAAGGTGCCGGAAACCGCACTCGACGATGTTTTGGCCTTTTTCGTGGCTGAAGCGCTCCACAAACAGCGTCGGGTAGACCGACAGCGTGCCCAGTTCAGCCCCTTGAATCCGGCCCTCACACAGATCATCGACCGGCACGACACCCGGGGGGCTGCTCACCAGCTTGATGTTGGGAAACGCTTCCTTCATCACCTTCGCGCCCAGCATATTGATGCGATAGGTGATACCACTTTGATCAAAGGCGTCAGGGTCGTCGGGAACCGGTTCGGTGAAAAAGCCAGGAGGTTCGCTGCTGGTGACCACCAGCGGAAGGAGCAACGTGTTGCCATGGGCACTGCGGCGATCGTAAATCTCCTGAACCAGTTCCCGTCCACCGGCCCCCAGATACCACGCGAGGAACTCGTGGGCCTTAAATCCGAACGGCATGCCGGATACCAGCAGCGGCCCGATCGATAGCGGCTCACCGCTGACCGCAAAGGCCGCCGGCGGGGCAACCGCCAGGTCCAGGTCGCCAGCGTCGACCCGATCGAAGATCTCAGACACAGAAACAGCCGCGGCAGCGGGTGTGAGAATGGTTAGGCGGAGAGAACCGGCGGTCAGCGTGGCAACATCATCCGCCAAGGTTTCCGGCGCCTGACCGAAGGCGCCATCCGGCGGCATGACGGCCACAACTTCCACCTCCTGCGGGGCATTGATATTGCAGCCAACCAGAAACAGGGCGCAAAGAACAAGACCTGCGCAGGCGAGGATCAATCGCACCTGCGTGACAGCTTCATCGTTTTTGGAGGGGGATTACGCCGAGGTAAACGCTGTCCGTGATCTCAGCGGGAATCGTGATCGACTGATAGTCCGGATGTTCGATCCGCACCTCGCAGGCGCCAAGTCCCGGTTCCAGACGATCGATCTTGAATTCGCCAAACACACTCGTCTGGGTCTGCTGCGCATCGGAACCATTTAGGACCAGCGTCGCCGTGGCCCCCTCAAGGCAGTCTTCCGTGCCCTCTATGGATGCCACCACGGTGCCACTTAGGAAGCAGGTGTTGTAGCGATAGAGATTCCGGTAGTAAACCCGCGGCCGTGTATCCAGCTCCGGGTTCAGCGTTTCCAGGCCTTCTTCACTCACCCGGCGCTGCATCTCCTCATCGGAAATTTTGACCGCCTCGATGCCGCCGGTAGCACAAGCCGAGACACAACGCGGCTTGTCCCAGCCCTGATCAAGCAGATGCGCATCAAAAACCCAGATCTGCGGCAGCTGGAGTTCCTCATTCCAGACCACCGCATTGTGGGGGCACGCGTCCACAATGTCTTTTCGACCCACCGCCTTTTCAGGATCAATAATCATGATGCCGTCGTCGCGCTTTCTCACCGCCTCACCGCCCACCTCGAGGCAGGGCGCGTTGTCACAGTGATTGCACATGCGCACGACATTGACGGCGTCGACCATGGGCGTCTGGCCCCGCACCTTGCGCTCCAGCGTCACAATATCCGAACTCTCGAGCGCCACGGGCGCGCTGTAACCCGGGTGGTTGTTCCCAACGTACTCATCTTTCGCCGAAAGCACCGCGTTGATGAAGTCGACCCCCTTCTCAACGTCGATGATGAGGTTCCACTTCTTCATGCCGCCCTCAGCTTCTTGAGTTGATCAGCATGGGCGTATTTTTCCACTTCAACGAGCGTGGAGTTGGGACTCATGGAATGGGTACCGAGTGCCTGGGGCCGGTCCGGCGTCAGGATATTCAGACTGCCGCCGACCTCGATCTCTTCGCCCTCAACGGTCAGCACCTGGTAGTTTGCGCTCGACTCGTAGCTCTTCACGACGCCGGATTTGACCAGGAAAGAGATGTCCGCCGCACAGATCACCGCCCCACGATCGTTATAGACCTTAACCAGATCATCCTGCTTGATGCCCCGGGCCTTCGCGTCTTCCGGACTCAAGCGTGCGATCCAATAGTACTGCCCGTCGATGCAGGTACGATGATCGCGAATCTGGTTGGTAAACGGTGAACCGTCAGAAAAGGTATGGAAGCTATAGCGGCTATGCGTCGCAATCATCTGCATCGGGAACCGCCCCACGAGGTCTTTGGTGCGCGGTCCCTCCCAGGAAGGGATGTAGCGATTCAGCGCCGGGCGCTCTGGATGTTTGTCCTCGTTGCGCTTGAGGATGGTCGGCACAAACTCAATTTTGCCGCTGGGCGTGTGCACGCCGTAGCCAAAGTCCTCAGCCCATTGCGACGGTAGCGGGTGCGGTTCAGGCACATCTTTTTTCCGGCCTTCGGCAAACCAGCGCATCGAAACCGGTGGTCTCAGGCTTTCTTCGTTTTCCCCCGGGACGACGAAGTAGCCTTTCTTGACAAACTCCTTCCAGGAAATGTGGGCCGGCAGGTCGGAGCTATCAAAAACTCGTTTCGCCCAGTCGAGCTCGCTGCAACCCTCAGTGAATATCGCTCCCATCCCGAGGCGCTCGAGTATCTCGGTAAAGATCTGGTAATCGGATTTGGACTCACCCAGCGGCTCGATACATTTGTGCTGCATCGCAATGACACGGTGATTGAGCACCTCGGTGTTGTGGAGACCATAGCCACCGGCGCTATTCCATTCGCCAATATCCCAGCGTTCAAGATTGGAACAGGCCGGCAGAATCACGTCTGCAAACTGAGCCTCTCCTTCCATGAAGATGGTCTGGTTCACGACAAACTCGATGCTGTCGTGGCGATAGGACCTGGCGAAGCGGCCGGAGTTGGTAGTGGTGCTGAAGGCCGAAGATCCGTAGCGGTAGATCATATGAATCGGCGAAAAACCCGGCAGCGGGTAATGAAACGGCACAAACTGGCCTTCCTGAGACATACCGTCCCACAGATACCCTTCCGCTTCACCGTTGATGATGGCCTCAGGAATTTTCTGCTTGGGCACCTGCTGGGAACATGGGTTGACGGTCAGGATGTGGGGCATTCGCTGGTAGTTGCTGACCGCGTTGCCCGTGAAGTTCAGATCGCCGGAGATCCCACCGTCGGCATAGCCCGGAAAGTAGAACTGCAGGTCCACCGGCGCACCGCCGATCAGGCCGCCCATGTTGATGCCGGGCTTTCCCCAACCCTGCATGGCCATCATCAGGATCATGCAGCGCGCCCACTGGGTGCCGGTGGCACCGCGACAGGCGCCGCCGAAGCCGGTTCCACTCATGCCGCAGGACAGGTAGGTCTTCTTCTTCGCCCAGCTGCGCGCCAGAGCCCGCACGTCCCGTGCCGCAACGCCGGTTTCTGATTCTTGCCACTCCGGCGTCTTGGGAACGCCATCGTCGGTGCCAAGCACGTAGTCTCGCCACTCATCAAAACCCGTGGTTCGTTCGGCAACGTAGTCCTTGTCGTATAGATCCTCCGTCATCCAGACGTACATGATGGCAATGGCAAACGCCGGGTCCGTTGTGGGCTTGATCGGTATCCATTTTCCGCCCAGCAGCTGCGCCGTCGGGTTGTAGTGCGGGTCGATGTGGACAAAGTCGAAACCTAGCTCTTTGGCCCAAAGGCGCCGGGGCGTCGACTCAAACCCAGCATAAGAGGCGTTAGTGCTTTCCGGATCACTGGACCAGAACACGATCTGCTCGGCCTCTTGAAGGCAATCTTCGAGCGTGCCGTAACTTGATGGCGTGCCGACACGCTGGGTAAAACCCACATGATGCTGCGCGCCCCAGTACCACCCCTCCCAACTGTCGGGATTCATGGCCATGCGGGTATAGCCAATCAGGTTGCCAAAGCGCATCATGGCGCTGAGGTAGTAGCCCACATTGCCCCATTGGTGATGCGAGCAGTGCTGGAGAAGAATGGCGCCTGGCCCGTACTTCTTTTTCTGTCGCTTGATTTCGCCCGCTACGATGTCGAGGGCTTCATCCCAGCTGATCCGCTCGTATCCTGAAATTCCCCGGTTCTGGGGATTTCGCTCACCCTCGGGATCGAAGTCGACTCGCTTCATGGGGTACAACAGGCGCCCGTCTGAGTAAACCGTGCTCTTCATCGAGCACCCATGCGGAGCAATTGTGGCCTGGCGCTTTGGTGAGAACTCTTTGCCCCGGGCTCGGATCTTCCAGCTCGGCGCGTCGTCCTCGGTAAATTCGATTGGCGTCATGCGTACGATCTTGCCGTCGCGCACGTGCACATGCAGCGGGCCACCGTTGGTTACGGTGGTATACCGCATGCACCCGTCGGGCATCTCCTCGCCAAACTTGAACCCTTCGTAGTTGACCCGCTGCAGCAGCTTCAGCATCCAGTTGACGATCGGATCAGACCCTTCAACGGTCATCAGAAAGTTTTTGGCGGCGTGCACTTTAAACGCCATGTCCGCATCGGGGCGCAGCCCCTGCGCTGCGATATCCAGATTCTTAAAGACAATGGCCGCATCCGGCGACGGGTGAATGCCTGCGGCCGACTTCACCAGGCCGTCCTTAAAGAAGTAATGCCTGCCGATGCTGTTGTTTTTTAGTTTGATCTGCAGAATGCAGTCGTGCCGACGAGCTTCCTCCCGAAAGGCGGGATACTTTTTGCTGGTCCGATTGATGATCGGCCCCAGCATGAAAAGAATGACACGCAGGACGATGGCTTTCATAAGCCCTGGCTCACAGGGTCTGGCAGGTTTCTTCGAACCCTAGGCGCGGCAGTCGTGGGTAGACCTTCCCCGGGTCGCCGTGACCCAACCCACAAATAAAGTTTGATCGGACCTGCGTTCCGGCAAAAAATTCTTTGTCCACTTCGGCATTGTTGAATCCCGACATAGGACCACAGTCCAGCCCCAGGGAGCGAGCGGCGAGCATAAAATAGGCGCCCTGGAGTGTGCCGTTTCGAAAGGCGGTGCTCGCCGCCAGTTCGGCATTGTTTTCGAACATGGGACGAACATCCCTGATCGGAAGCAGTTTGCCCATCTGCTCATAGAAGGCCAGGTCGTGGGCAACAATGGCAAGCACCGGCGCAGCCATGGATTTGTCCACATTTCCCTCCATGAGAAACGGTTTGATGCGCGCCTTGCTGTCATCAGATGATAAGAAAACGAAGCGGGCCGGACAGCAGTTCATGCTGGTGGGACCCATTTTCACCAGATCGTACAACGCCCGGAGCGTCGCCTCACTGACCGGCTCATCTTTCCAGCCGTTTTGACTGCGAGCCTCGCGGAAGAGAATGTCGAGGTGGTCATTGTCCAGGGGGCGATAGCGAGACTTAAGGTCTGCTGCTGCCTGCTGTGCCGCCTGCATGGCCTGCACCTGTTCAGGACTCATGTCCATTCACTTTCTCCCTTCAATGCGATGGCTTCTTTTTTGGGCCCGACGCCGCTGGACTGCGGACCACTAAACCGCCTAATATTATGTCTGGACGCAAATTAAAAGCAATAAAAAATGCATACAAGCACGTTTTAACGAGGTAGAACGGGCACAAGAGAGGTGCACCCATGACCTTTGCAGCACAACCCAAACGACAGTTGACGTCCGAAGAGGTCGAACGCTTCCGGGAGGACGGCGTCATTCTCCTTCGCAACGCGCTGGAACCAAACTGGCTGGAACTCGTCGAGGCTGGGATCGAAAGGGGTCGCAGCGAGCTCTCCATGATCGGCAAATTTATGTCTCGTGGCACCCAGGGCTATGAGATGGATGTGTTTCTCTGGAAACGCATCGATGAGCTTCGCGACGCCATTTATTACGGACCCTTCGCGCAGTGGGCGCAAGAACTTATGGGCAGCGCAGAAGTCCGCTTTTTCTATGACCAGATGTTTGTCAAAGAAGCGGGCACGGACGCGCCAACCCCCTGGCACCAGGACCTTTCTTTCTGGCCCATTCGCGGCGAGCAAATCTGTTCCATGTGGATGCCGGTTGATCCCGTCAGCCGCGAGTCTTCAGGTCTCATGTACGTCAAAGGCTCCCATCGCTGGCCGCAGCGTTTCAAAGCCATTTCGCCGGATTATTTCGAACCGATTATCGACGAACAAATGGATGACATCCCGGACATCAACGCCGACCCGGACGCCTACGACCTGGTCGATTGGGATATGGAACCGGGGGACATCCTGATGTTTCATCCGCTTACACTCCATGGCTCTTACGGCAACTCGCACCGAGAGCGACGTCGCCGCGCGATAGCGTTTCGCTGGGTTGGTGACGACGTGATTTACGCGCCTTCACCCACGCGCATGGGCATTAACTTTAAGCACGAATCGGTCGAAGGCGGTCCGCTCAGAGGCGCTGCCTTTCCGCGCATTATCCCCAGCCACATTCCGAGCGAACGGGCGCAGCGAGTTAAGCCCGAACCGCCGGCAAAAAAAGAGGTGTTGCGGGGAATCGCCAAATCGTTGCTCGCCAAGCTGAAGCCGCAGGCGGCGGTGGACAAAAGCAACCTAAAGCAAACCTGGAGCTGACGCATGACGCCACGAACCCTCCTTGGATGTGGTCTGGCGGCTCTCGCCGTCACGCCCTGCATCGCCCAGCTTGCGACACCACGCGCGGACAAAATGAAATTGATGGATGCACCCGCGGTCAAGGTGCAGGACCAGTGCATCCAGGTTGGCAACAAGACCATGCCAGCGGATTGCAACCTTGACCCGGAAAAGAGCCTGACCGCCAGGACCATCATCGGCGATACGTCGCGCCTGCATCGGCTCGACTTTCCCGCGGGCGTCAAGAGCCCCCACCACAACCATGCCGACGAGGAGATGTTTTACATCCTGACCGGCAAGTTCCGTGTGATCGCCGGCGATCAGGTCTTTGAACTTGAACCGGGCGACGTGCTCAAGGTGCCCGCCTTTGTCGACCATGAATTTGAAGCGCTGGTCGACTCATCGCTGCTCGAATTTGGAGGTCCAGGCCCGATGCTCGGCCAGATTTCTGCCACCGAGAAAATGGGGGAATAACCATGCCATTGCTTCGAAACCTGCTTTGCATCGCTGCGCTAATTCTGCTCGCGGCACCGGAAGGACTCCGGGCCGACAACCATAGTGACCCGTACACGGTACTGATCACGGGGGCGAATCGCGGCATGGGGCTTGAGTTTGCACGCCAGTATGCGGCGTTGGGGTATCGCGTGATTGCCACCGCCCGCTCGCCAGAACGCGCTGAAGATCTCAATGCGCTCGCGGCAGACGATCCGGACGTTACCGTTATTCAACTCGACGTGACCGATCACGCGCGAATCGAGGAAATCGCTGAGCAATATCGGGGTAGCCCGATCGATATTCTGGTCAACAACGCCGGAGTGTCCGGAGCCAAATCCAGAAACGAGTTTGGCCGGATTGATTACGAGCTCTTCAATCTCGCCATCGCCGTAAACACCTACGGCCCCATCAAGATGGCGGAGGCATTTATGCCCCACATCAAGGCCAGCCGGCAAAAAAAGATCATCGCGGTTTCTTCCAACATGTCTTCAATCACAAACACCGACGGCGGAATCTACATCTACCGCGTCTCAAAAGCGGCGCTGAATATGGCCTACCACAACCTTTCGGAGGATTTTCGCGCAGATGAGGTGATTGTTGGCCTAGTGACCCCGCCGAGGACAGCCACGGAGTTCCAACCGCCCGGAACCGACATGTCCAAACTGCCATCGGCTAAAGATTCGGTCGCCGGCATGATCCGGATCATTGATGAGTTTTCGCTGGAAAATAGCGGCGCTTTTTATGGCGATAAGGGTAAGGAATTGCCGTGGTAGACAACAATCGCACAGGACTGACTCCGATGAATACACGTACAGCAAATTCTGCGGCCAATCGCGCATCGTCACCTAGCAGCTTGAAGCGTTGGATCGTTCCGCTCGGTGCTGCACTGCTGCTCGCGGCGCCGAGTCTCTACGGCCAGGTGAAAGAGGCCGAAGCACGGGTGCTGAACATGGGAAAGCTGAACCCTTTTCAGCTGGACAACGGCTGTATCCGAACCAGTGAGGGCAACATGATGCCCGAAGGATGCACGTTCGATGCCGAGCGCGCTATTGGCATTCGCGGCATCATCACCGATACGGTACGACTGCAGTACCTGGAGATGCCGGCCGGAACCAAAAGCCCGGACCACAACCATCCGGACGAAGAAGTTTTCTACATCCTGACCGGCAAACTGAAGGTGGTCGGCGGAGATAGCTCCTTCACGATCGGCCCTGGTGATATTTTCATTGTTCCAGCATACCTGGCGCACGAATTTGAGGCGCTTGAGGACACGACCTTCATTGAGGTCGGTGGACCCGGGCCGCTAATGAATATGCCCGGTCTGAAAAAAGTCGGGGGCGCTATCGGAATCAATCCTAGAAACGCCGGGGCCGACCATGAACACTAGCATCAAGGGTGTGACGCTGGTATGCATGCTGGCGATTTCGGGCTCTGCGGCTGTTGCCGGCGGGTACGAGGGTCGAATCAGCCTGGTTGGAAAGCTCGATGAACCCGATGGCTTATGCATTGACCTGCCCGGCCCCCCGTTCCGTCTGATGCTGGATCGTCCGGCCTGGGTGCACACATGCAAACCCGGCGATGTCCGGGACATGATCCTCCTTTTCGATGGAACCCAAGCTTCGCCCATAAAATCGACGCTGGTCGAGCCCGCGTTGTGTATGGAAGCTGACAACGTCGCAGCAGGGTCTCTGCTGCATTTTGTCGAATGTAATCAAAACTCGAATCGGCAGACGTTTCGCTACATCAAAAATGGGCAGATTCGCCTGGACGCAACCACTGGCCAGGAGCTCGAACTCTGTCTCTCAGCGCGTACAGCGGCGACCGTCCCGTTTGGGGAACCACCGAACAATGACGATCCCAATGGACACTCGATGATTGTGAACCTGGAACGCAGTCACGTGGCGCGTCCGCTTGAGCTACGCGATTGCGCAACCGCGCCATTGGAAGTGTCCCAGTGGGAGGCATATCAAGAGCAACAACCCAAGCCGTTTCGATAACGCCTCACGACCCAAATCTCATTCGGGCATGATAGTGTTTTCCGCTTCTATCGCGGATGCAGCACGCTTTCCCTCACCACAACCCCTACGGCGTGTTTCCATTGCGCCAACCAAAACTGCAATAGTTATTTGACCAAAACTAGATTGCGAGAATCGAATCGAGCAACCTTTTTATCTATCGGTCAGGCGCCTTCGCCTATCTTTTGACGGGCAATCCGCACACAAAGGCAGCAAAATGCGTTACCGTAAATGAGAAGCACTTGGATTTAGGCGGTCACTCTTCATGCGCTTTTTCGGCTCCGGCTTGCATCGGCTCACTTGTCCGCCACTGGGTTTCTGTGATGGGAAGTGACGGTAAGCTGCGTCGCAGACTTGAGTCCACTGCGGAACCCTTAGGGGACCAGCCAGTCTTCTCAGAGCAAGGCTCTTCCTTCAAACAGTCGAATACCCTAGCTACGGGCCAGTCTGAGAGGTCCACCGATCCACTCCAATGGATCGATGCGCTCTATCAACGGCATTCGGGCAACTTATTGGGCTATCTAAGAAGCCTGATCGGAAGTGGCCCTCCGGATCCGAGAGACATTGTGCAGGCTTCATTTGAGAGGCTTGCAAGCCTAGATTGTCCAGAAAAAATCGCTAATCCTCATGCCTTTCTGTGGAGGGTCGCACAGAACATACTGTCGTCCGAGCAGCGGTCGATGTCAGTTCGAGAGCGGCATGCAATCAACGTGGCCGACGTTTTCTACTCAGATTCAGGTAACGGTCGTGACCCCGAAGGCGTCTTACTTGCTAATAAAGAGCTATCCGCGGTCATCAATGCTTTGGAAAGTATGCCTGAGAAACGCCGAGTGGTGTTTCTAATGAGTCGGGTAGAAGGCTTATCGCTCCTAGACATCAGCAAGCGTCTCGGTATCTCGCGTCCCGCCGTATCGAAACGCCTTTTACTGGCGTTGAAAGAGCTCCGAAAAGCCACTCAGCGGATGTGAACGTGAGAGACGAGACGAAATCCAGCTTACCCGAAGAGCTTGTCGATGAGGCGATGGAATGGCTTGTTCGATGCTCGATCGACAATTGTAGCGAGGTCGATCACCAAAAACTCGAACTCTGGCTGCAAAGAGACGACGCACATCGAGAAGCTTATGAACTGGCCGACCTGACCTGGCAGAAGCTGGCACAGCTTCCACGTTCGCAGTGTTCGCCCGAATGGTTTGGTATCCAGCCACCAGTTACACCCGCACCAGATCCAGCGCTGATTCAATCCAAAAAGGCTCAAGGATGGCGTCGACCCTGGGCATGGGGTGGAGCGAGCGCTGCCGCTTTGGTCGTGGTTGTTTGGCTAGTGGGTGCTGCCCAGATCAAGCCTGGAGTTACGCTCTACAATACGCAGGTCGCCGAAATAAAAGAGGTTATGTTAGAGGATGGGACTTTGCTGGCGCTTGGTGCGGAAACTACAGTCGGCGTCACTTACACCGATAGCCGCCGCACCGTCTCACTCGACAGAGGTGAAGTCTTTTTCGATGTGGCATCGAATCCAAAGCGGCCGTTTACCGTTTCTAGTGCTGCCCTCAACATTACCGCGGTAGGCACAGCGTTTGAAGTGTCACGAGCGGGCGCCTCTGTTGACGTCGCCGTGGTGGAAGGCATCGTCGATGTGGCGTCCCGATCCCAAACCAGCAAGGAGGCTGACGTCCGTCTGACCCAAGGTCAGCGTGTTAAGAGTGTTGGAGGCGCATTATTGTCAGTAGAAACTGTTGCGATCGACGCAGTCGGTGCCTGGCGGGGCGGGGAACTGGCCTATGTACGGGCTCCCCTGAGTGAAATCATAAGCGATGCCGATCGTTACTATAGCGGCACCATAGAAATTATGGACGCCTCACTGTCTGACCTTTCCGTCAGCCTTATTCTGGACGCAGGTGACACGGAGGGTTTGTTGAATACGCTTGAAACGGTCGTTCCTATACGAGTGAGTCGCTTGAGCGACGGAACCTTCCTGATTACGAGACCATACGAGGGGTAAAACGGGTTTTCCTGATCGCCATTTCCTAGTAGCCCTACGATCAGAAAAAACTTTTCACCAAATCGTCTGCAAGGCGTCTTACTTCTTTACCACGAATGATTCTTAGTCGCGCTGACGGGCAATGCGCCCCTCGCGACCTAAAAGGGGTATGAATGAAGACGCTGACAAGAGCCGGGTTCCGTACCCTGGCACTCACAATCGCACTGTCCACTACTTGCACGGTGTCCGTCTTTTCGCAGGTTGCGGTCTCTGAGGTATTAGCTCGCGAAATAGATTTGTCGATCCCAGCAAGCTCTCTTGCCGAATCCTTAATCGAGTTAGGACGTCAGTCGGGGCTCCGTATCGTCGCCTCGGACAGTGTAACCGGAGATATAGTCGCGTCTGCGCTGGTTGGTCGGTTCACTCCGGAGGCAGCAATAGACGCACTACTGTTCGGATCAGAGCTCAAGGCAGTTAGAACGACCGATGGCACCTACGTCATTCGTCGCGATGATTCCTCTAGCAAGGCACCGGGCCGCAAAAGGGTAACTCCACCTCCCGAAACGGTTGCGGTGCCGCTCCGATTAGATGAGATCTTAGTATATGGCACTAAAAACACGGTCGACGCTCAGAGCACCATTGAATCGGTAGAAGTTTTCACAGCGGAACGTTTCAGCAGGGAGAACCTTTTCGACATTGCCGATGCATTAGAACGCACGCCAAATGTATCGCTGATTCGTGGCGACCTCACGACCATCAATATTCGTGGCGTTAACCGTAATGGCACAAACGGTGCGGGCACGGGCTTAGCTGTTAACATATTTCAAGACGGCGTGCCCTTATCTAATGAGGCCTTAAGGTTCGGCTCGTCAACCGCGTGGGACATTGAGCAGCTTGAAGTCTTGCGTGGATCGCAATCGAATGTTCAGGGCCGAAATTCCATCGCCGGCGCAGTTGTTCTCCAGTCAAAAAAGCCGACCTATGATTGGGAATACGCATCCCGCGCGCGATTTGCTGAATTTGGCACATTGCAAACCGCGGGCGCGGTCTCAGGGCCGATCATCCCTGATCAACTCGCCTTTCGAATCAGCGCCGACTATCAGGAAACCGACGGATTCATCGACGATCAATTCTCAGAAGACCCGTTCGATTCCCGCGAGGCTTTGACTGTTCGTGGGCGCTTTTTGATTGAGCCCAAAGCCATGAGCGGACTTAGCGCTCTGCTGACAGTTGAACACAACGACCGGCTTAACGGTGATGTTCCGGAGGTACGTTCACAGGCCGGTGACTTGGGTTTCGATCCACAGGCGCGAACAACATTTGACGAGAGAAAGATCACAAGCGACTTTGAATCGATTAAGGCGATCGCGGATATCACATACGGGTTCAGCGACAGCGTAACGCTAAAGTTCTTGGGCACGTATGAAGACGCTGACAATGTCACCGTTGGCAAACAGCGTGAGTTGAACCAACCCGATACCGAATTTGTGCGGGTTGGCACGGAAAACGTGACCTATTCTGCGGAGGCCCGATTGGCATTTGATTTCGGCGCGCTGACCGGTGTGCTCGGTGGGTACTATTTCAATGACGACAGCAACACCAACAGATCGGCAACACTGGTCATTAGCGAACTCGTACCTTTTTTGATCGATCCAGTAGACAGCGTCTATCGAACTGACGTCCAAAATTTGACCGATGTAGAGAACTTCGCGTTATTCACATCTTGGCGCTATGAAACAAGCGATAAGTGGACGTTAGATTTTGCAGTGCGCTACGACGACGAACGCCGTACCTTTGAACGCCCGGAAACATCAGTTACGACCGAACCCGCAAGCTGCGAGGCCACCGCACCCGGATTTGTCGTAGGTCTGCCAACCCCTGACCTAGTCACGGTTCCCTGTACGTTTGGCGAAGATGCGCTTGTGCCGGAAACCGAGCCTCTGCAATCCAATAGTTTCGGCGTGCTGCTCCCAAGTGCAGCCGCAACCTACCACGTCACGGCGGATGCTTCGGTCTTTGCCGGCTACCGGCGAGGCTATCGAGCAGGGGGTACCTATCTCTCCCAATCCTTTGATGCTATCGATTTGCTCGAAGTGCGCAGCTATGACCCTGAATTCCTAGACACCTTTGAGGCCGGCTGGCGCACCCAGTGGCTTGACCAGCGACTGATCGTAAACGGGACCGTTTTCTACAGTGAATACGAAGACCAGCAGATAGGTCTAACGGACGATGCTGGTTTTCTCATAATTGCAAATGCGGCAGCCACATCGCTTTACGGGCTTGAGTTGTCCGGCACGTTTAGAGCCACGCCGGAGCTTGAATTGACAGCCAGCCTGGGCCTGCTTGAAACAAACATAGATGATTTTGTCGTTCAGGAGGACGATCCTAATTCGCCTGAAAACGAATTCCTTGACCTGGCTGGGAACGACCTGGATCGCTCGCCGAACCTGTCCTTCAACTTGGGTGCGAATTATCGGCTGCAAAGCGGCTTTTTTGCCGGGGTAAACCTCAATTATCAGGGAACTTATTTCTCCGACATATTCAACCTCGAGGCCGACGATCTGGGCGATGGCTTTACTGAAAAAACGGATGCCGCCACCATCGTGAACGCGCAGGTAGGTTACAGTTTTTCGGATAAGGTTACGGTCACGGTTTACGGCACCAATGTGTTCAATGAAGGATCACCGGACCGTATCAATATCGGCGGGCAGAACGCAGCAGTTAATCCTGGTCAGCTGCTGAACGAATTTCAATTCGACATACGTCAGCCGCAAACCTTTGGGGTAACCATTGAGACAAGATTTTAGCCAGCAGGCATCGGCTAGAGTTGTGGGCAGAAATCTGCGATGACAATGAGTCAGATCCTCAAGCGATTTTATTTCTATCCTGTGTTTTCACGCGTCATGGCTGCGGTGCTCGGAGCCTATGTCTTCACTAACGTTATCTCGTTGCTACTGTACTTTGTCTTCGTCAATACTGACCTTCTTTATCTTGAGACTGACTCCGTCAATCGCGACTTATTGGCGTCGGGAGGCAACGCCGCGCTTGGAGCCGTCTTGCTGAGCCTTCTGATTTATCCCCTCGCGGGCATGTGGGTCTTCTATGCCCGGTCGGCGACTCGCGCATGGACCGTCATGCTGGTGCCCAGCCTGCTTGGTGCAGGTCTTATTTACCTGCTTTTGCCAGCCCATGTCCGAGAATCATTGGGCGGTTAATGTGGCCAATACACCTGAAGTGCGCCCGGCGGCGGCCCAAGGTGAGGCCAACGGCTTTCGGCAGGTGATGAGCATCCTCCATACTTGGTCGAGCTTATTGCCAATCTGGGTGCTCTATTTCGTCTTTATCACAGGATCAGTCGGCTACTTCCGATTTGAAGTGAACAATTGGATGACGCCAGAGGTTGTGCATGTGGGCGGGACGGTCGACGACGCAATCACGATCGAACATGCGGTCAAATATCTAAACCAAAATGCGGCCGGAGCATCGAAATGGACGGTCAGTTTTCCAAGCGGGCGCAAAGAGACGGCGCACATGCGTTGGTACAGAACGCTAGCACCGGAGGAATTGCAGACGCTAACTCCAGACGAGCAGCGTGCGCTGCGCGAGAGTAATCAGGGCAGCCTCGATTACGACCCGATTTCCGGCGTCACTTATGGTGACGAGGTTCGGGATACGGGCGGCGGCGATCGGATCTACCGGATGCACTATATTCTGCATTATCTGCCGCTGACTCTTGCTAAGAAACTTGTGATCATATGCACCATCCTGATGTTTGTCGCATTGATCTCGGGCATCGTTATCCATAAGAAAATCTTTAGAGATTTCTTCACTTTCCGCCCTGCAAAGGGTCAGCGCAGCTGGCTCGATGTTCACAATATCTTTTCCGTCATGACCCTGCCATTCCAGCTGATGATCACTTACAGCGGCATGCTTTTTTTCGTCGGTTCGATTATGCCTTTGGTTGCCTACGGGCCGGCCGCAACGCTCGGCTTTGATGTAGAAAACGCCTTGAGTGCATTCAGCTCGCCCCAGACAAGACTGTCCCCCAAGAACAAGAAACTCTACGATCTTGTTGTGGCGGAAACCCTGGGGGTTTCAGGTTCTGTCTCCTCGCAACCGACAGGTGTAAAAACAAACATGGTGCCCCTGCCGTCGTTGCTTTCAGATTTCCGCAACCGTTATCCGGGTCAACGCGTTTCCTACCTCTCACTCGTTCATCCCAACGATGAGAGTGCAACCGTGACGATACAGTCCTCTCTAGGTTTGGATGGCAAACCGACGGCCAAAGAAACCTACAGTGCAACGACCGGCGAGTTGTTGAGCGACCCTTCGCGAGAAAAACTGGGTAGCGTTTCGGGAGATGTACGGAATGTTGTGCTAAGCCTACACGAAGGACGCTTCTCGCCAATTGCCTTGCGTTGGCTTTATTTTCTGTCAGGTTTGGCAGGTGCAGCTATGATAGCCTCCGGCGCGGTTTTATGGGTAAGCAAAAGAAGACAGGCATACGAATCGAAGCTCAAGCGCTTTTCGAAGAAAACTGGCGATACAAAAGCGGCGAACGCAGCACCCGAACTCGGCAATGGCGTGGTTTTTGTCGAGCGCATGAACGTAGCTACCATCATAGGCCTGCCGATTGGAGTTGCCGGCTACTTCCTCGCCAACCGCCTCATCCCGGTTGCAATGGAGAACCGTGCAAGTCTTGAGGCGGATGCGATGTTCGCCGCATGGGCGCTGACTTTCGTTATAGCAGCGATCCGCCCTCGGACGCGTATTTGGCCAGAACTGATGTGGGTCGCATGCTTTTCTTATGCCGCGATCCCCCTCATCAATGCGTTCACCACTGACAGGCACCTGGGTAAGAGTCTTTGGGCCGGCGACTGGATGATGGCAGGTTTTGATCTGACGATGTTTGCAACCGCGGCCCTGTTCTTGCTTGCGGCGCGTCGAAGCGCTGCGCATCAAGAAGATGTCCAACCCGAGAAAAGACCTGCAAACCAGCAGCCGATCCTAGACCCTGCAGAATGAAGTTGCTTGTGTCAGTCCCGCTGATCTTTGCAGGCTGTATCTGCCTTTGTTTGTCGCTCGAAAAGCACTTCCTGGTTCTGATGCAAAAGTCTTTGGCCGGCCACCAAAGAATCGGATTGCGTGCTACAGGATACGTATTGCTCTTAGCCAGTCTTGTGGTGGCATTTATCGGCGGTAGTTTTCTTGGTTTCGTCTATTGGTTTGGCCTGTTTTCGCTGGTCGCAATACCCATACCGTTCCTTCTCACTCGATTTGCTCGGTCACTCAGTGTCACGAGCCGACCTGAATAATAACAACGGGACATAATGGATCATGGGGCCAAACTGCAGGGTCCGGCTCCGCCGCATTTCTTCCACGTTTGCCTTGATAGAGGAAATTTTGCACGTTTTCAGCTGCGGCGATAGGCGTCTTGGGGCCTGCGAAAGGGAGGGCAATAAGACCCTGCCCCAACAACGGCACAAGCGCCGCAGATTTTTGGCGGTGGCGTTAGATGCATAACCAGCTAGGTGACTTGGCACGGACCATTGGGCTCTGGTTTTGCGTTGACAAACCAGAGTTCCATCACATTTCGTCTGCCGCGATGTGGAGACCCTGCAATAGCCCGGGGTCAGTATCCCGGGGTCAGGACCAGGCGTCAGATCGAGTTGGACTCGGAAATTGGTTCCGTCCCCCCCATGGGTTCCTGCGATGGGTTCGTCTAGGCACAAGTGTTGTTTCGGTGTTGTGTTGCCAACCAACCATGCCTTGACCAGTTGCAGCCGGTCCTCCAGCCAACAATAATGCGCGTAAGACCTTCCAGGAGGGACCGTATCTCTGTGGCCACCTACGCTGTGCGTATCCTTGTCAAAGGGCCATTGATTGATTCGGCTGATGGTGACCGATTTGCCGGCGCCTACAGCAATCGCTACGTCTCTGCTACCGATGAGGTTTTGGCCAAAAAACGAGCGCTGGAAGCGCTCAGACAAGAACGACAATTCCGCGCCCTTAGACGGGGCAACGGAATTGATGAGCCAGAAACGGAAATTGACTCCGTGCGCAGAGCCTCTTGGCTAGAAGGACTGAGTAGTAGCGACGCACTGGTCCTGTGCCGGGACAAATCACCGGCACTGACCAAGCGCGAATTTTAATTTAAGACCTCACGGACCGAGGCGTCCACCACCGGTCTCCTCAAAGACCTCAGCATCTTCTTCCTCATCCAGAGCCGCCAGGTGTTCGCGGTCGAAGAACTTCGGCAACGAGCGGCGGATGGGCACCAGCATCGCAATCAGCACCGGAAACAGCAGGCCCAACGGGCTCGACTTCAGAACCCACAGAGCCGCAAGACAAACCACCTGAATGGCGGTGAAGGCATGTACAACCTTCATCGGGACCTTTCCGATGAAATGGTGCGATGTGGGGTAAAGCCGCGGATCCATTGCCCACATTTTGACTCGCTCAAAGAACTCGTTTCCGGCAAGGGTGGCGAATCCCATAAACAGGAACAGGCCAAACAGCACCGACATCGGGATAGTTGCCACAAGCGGCAGGAACAGCAGCGATGCACCGATCAGGGCGTGCACTAGCAGCGGCGACATCCGATTTTCGCGAACCGACACAATTTCTTCGCGAACTTGCCCGCCGGTGTCCACAACGCGGTGGGTCGCCAGACTGCGAACGTGGTTCAGCGAGTGCACGGTTGCGGCGACGATCCAGGGCAGACCGAAAAGCGAACAGACCAGTACGATCAGCCCCACGATGAAAAGATCGAGGTGATAACCACTGCCTTTCTTGAGCTTGTGATGTTTGGCATTGACCAGACGCGTGGTGATGTTCTGGTCGAGAAAGAGCAGCACAACCGCCAAAATAGCCGGCACGATCGACGCAAACCAGATCCAGGTCGGCACCGCAAACATGTCCACCATCCACGGCCGTCCAGTTGTCGTTCCCAGCGTTTCCGGAACTTCAGCGTGACTGCGTGGCACCTCGTTCATCAGGATGGCGATGATCGTCATCACCACGATAGAGATGGCCGGACCAAAATCAGCGAGAAAGTCCCGAACCCACCACCGCAGATAGGACGAGTTACGGAACCACTGCAGCGTGCGCGCCACCACAAACGTGCCGATCGCGAGCACAAGGCCGAGCAGGGCAGCGTCATAGGGGGTGTCTGGGTCGGTGAAGCCCGCCGAAATGTCGGTGACCGCTTCGACAATAAAAATCACGGCGATCAGCGCCGCGAAAATTTCATCGGTGAAGCGAGTAAAAAACCGCATCAACGCGCTAGCGTCGATCACGGCTAAAAGCATTAGCAGAAGGCCGGACCAGACGCCGACCCAGGCATAGGTGGGCAGAAATTCGAGCCCCAGATCCCCCGTCGTCTGATAAAGCAGCGCGGTAAAAATCACGATGGGGCCGGTGCCGCCAAGAATTGTCAGCGGTTGGCCGGAAAGCAGCGCGAAGGCCACACCACCCGCGGCGGTGGCGATCATCATTTCGGTCGTGCCGATCTGTCCGTCGGTTAGGAAACCGGTCAACGCACCAAACGCAATGGCATTTGCCAGACATGCGAAGTACAGAAACAGGGTCGAGCCGAGAACCTTGCTGTGCATTCCCTGGCGAAAGTCATCGACGTACCAGACAAGGCGACGTTTTAAATCGTCCGTCAAACCACCGGCGAATCGTCCGGTGTAGCGTAAGCCATCGTCGTTTGCGGTGGCGTTGGCCACGTCGCTCGCATCATTTGAACCCGCGTCTGTCGTTGTTGCCATGAGATCTGGTTTTCACCCTCGTATGCTGTCAGCAGATACCGGAATTATTAGTCATGCATTCACGGTCATGTTATACCATTCATGACATTCGTTCGCAATGGTGTTAGGCTTTTCACATGAACGCTGGCTGGACCTTTCTTACTAATCACGCACATGTGCTGTTGAGCCTCGCCGCAAATCCCGACGCAACGATGCGTGAGGTGGCCGAGCGAGTGGGTATCACCGAGCGCGCGGCGCACCGCATCGTCAGCGACCTTGAGAACGAGGGAGCGCTCACACGCCATCGCAACGGCCGGCGCAACCATTATGAGATTCGGCAGGAGTTCCCGCTGCGACATCCCATTGAGAAACACTGCTCGATCGGACAGCTTGTGGCCATGGTGGCGCGCGGTGAAAAAAATTGACTCCTGGGGTGTCGAGACGTCCTCAACACCCCAGGCTTTCACATCATTCGAAACGCATAAACCAGCCCTGGGCCTGGCGAGTCGAATCGAATGTTTCTTTACCTTTCCAAGAACGGAGATCACGAATGATCAGCGATACTGGCTCTAACGCCGCCATCACCGAACAAGAACTGGCTGACGCCCGAAAAATCTGGGGCGATGCCCTCGTTGCGGTATCAAAAGCTTACGAGGATGGTGGTATCGACGCCGCAACAGAAGTTGCCAACGGCGCGCTTGATGCAGCCTACGCCTACGAGATGGGCCCGGTTCTGTTCAAGCCGACGCTGGCGAGCGGAGAAAAGACCTTCCGACCCACTCGAGAAGGTGCGCTGTCCTATTTTGTCGGCCACAACGACCAGTATCCTCTTGACGGTGGATTCGGGATTAAGGGGTGGCGCACCGTTGTGTCCGAAACCTCAGCGAGCTTCATCCAGGGCGACGTGGCCATGTGGATGGGTTGGGTGACGTTTACCGACAAGGACGGCAATATCACCAAAGTAGACAAGAGCTGGGGCTACAAGAAAGACGCCGCTGGCACTCTCCGCATCGTGCTGCATCACTCTTCACTGCCGTACGATCCGGCCGCCTAAGATGCCGGCCTCGCGTCGTTGCAACGGCGCGTAGGGGTCTGCATCAATCGCTGCGACATGGAGCGCTTCCAGTGGGTAAGCGCTCCCACTCAAAACCAGGGCATGATTTCGGGGTGGAGACGAGACCGCTTCGGCCTCTCATCTCTTCCCCTTTTACTCTGACCCCAAAATTTCAGATTCAAGGCCCGCTTTATCACCAATGTCTCGGCGAAACTGGTCGGACCAGGCCACGCTGGCGGATCGGGACGTAGAGACGAATCGCGTGGCACCAACCGCGCGGAGTGCCCACAAGCCGAGCGCCTTGTCCGCCGTGCGGCGCCCATAGAGCGCTCCAAGCAGGTTTAGCAGTTGATGCTCCGGGTTTTCCCGGAGCGCCTCGTAGCTGACATCGAGGCAGGGAAGCTGCATATCCCGCAGAAATCCATCCAGGTGATTCTCGGCCCGGACCAGGGTCTGGTAGTGAGGAAGGACCGCTTCATAACGATACGTTAGCGCGTCCGACTCACCAGCGGATTCTGGGTCGCCATGCTCGGAAGGCGGCAACACCGCGACTTTGCGATCCGCCGACCTGTGATTAAACCGATGCCAGACTCCCGACTGAATCGCCAGGTAACGAGAGACGGCCTGCGACGCTCGATCGGTCCTTTGAAGCCGGATGAGTACGGGGTTCTTTGCCTGGAACAGATTCGCCAAACGGGTTTTCTGCTCTTCTGACAACGCCTTTTCGACGTGAAGCATCGAGTCCCAGATCAGCTTGGTTCCGATTCGAGGCACCCATGCGTCGCGGTTCAACGCCTGGTCGAGGGGCTCAATAAACCGGCCAAAATCTCGCTGTCCATCGAGAAAGGCCTTAACGTGTTCCGGCCTGACGTCTTCCCGGATCGGGTGGCATTTCAGTGAGCGCGTCAACAGGTCACAGAGCCAGGTGCTACCAGAGCGCGAAGTCGTCAACACCACGACATGCGGCGACCGTTCTCTGCGCCGCAGTCCATAGGTAAAGCCGGATTCCAAGCTTCGAGCAGTTTCGCCCAGTAACGATCGCAGAGGCACGCTAAACCCTCAGTTCCTTTGCGCCCGGCAAATCCTTGGGTCGGATAAACCGCACCAGTCGCCCTGCTGGCAATTGGGCCTGTAGCTGCGTTACTGATTGGCGCCCCACCATTTGCTGTAGAGGCAGATCGAATTCCGCCAGTGCGCCGGTTGGGAACTTAGCGTGCATCCGTGCGACATCATCCGGATCGCCTTCGCAACAGAGCAAGAGGGCAAGGTCGTGCATCCCAGGATTGTGCCCGACCAGCATGACTCTGCCGCCTTCGTCCCCGTGCGCCCCTTCGATGGCTATGGACAAAAGCGTTAGTTCGTCGGCGTGGTAGAGGCCGGCGTGGCTGGTCAGTGGGGTCTGTTGATCGAAAGACTCGCAAAAAAGGCGGGCCGTGGCTATCGCTCGTTCGGCGGTAGAGCTGATGACCCGGTCGATACGTAGATCGGAACTAGCAAAGTGCGCGCCCATCGCAGGGGCTGCGCGCTCGCCCCGACCGGCGAGCGGGCGGTCATGATCGCGAAGTCCCGGGTGGTCCCAGGAGGATTTGGCATGTCGAAGAAGAAGAATTCGCATAGGGCGTACACATTTCGTACGCAATCCTACCGGATAACTGCCTCAGCGAGCCTAGAAAATCAGTTCCGATCCACTCGTTCGTGTGTCCGTGTGACTAGCCTATCGCCAGCTAGTCACTGGAAATACTGAACAACAGCGTGTCTTCGTCGCCTTCCTCAGGGTCGTCCGAAACGCCCAGGGTATCGTCGCTAACGCTGAAACTCTCCGCACCGTCTTCAATGACCAATATGTCTGAAAATATCGTTTCATTGGTAGCGGCCCCAGCAATATCAGCTCGAATGGAAGCGACTGGTAATGCGAGGGGCGATACGGTCTCAGGTACTTCGGAAGTGCCGCCGACGCGCAGGGTTCCGTTTTCTCCCGGGACCACAAAGACCGGATGATCGTCGTCGTCGATGTAGGGGCTGGTGCCATCGCCGCGCTGAATCGCGAAAAGAAACCGATCCGATGAATCGGAAGGGCCAATGCGCAGCACCGCATAGCTGTCGTCGGCTCCAATGACGGCGGCAATCCTGCCGTCGGTGGTTCTGACGGGGTCTGATACCCGGGTGACACCTTGAATGAAAGAGTCGATCACCCACCCTGCTTGCTGGACGCTCGAAATCGCACCCAGGTTGTCCATCTCCGCTTGGAACACAAACGCCTGAAACTCGCCATCAACACGAGGCGCGTAGATTCCAACGACAAGACTCCCAGCATCGCTCGCGACCGTGTCCATATGACGAATTCGAATATTGAGGTTCCCAGGGTGGGTAAATGACGCCTGGCCCAACGGGTTGCCCGACGCATCGAAGCCGTAAACTGAGTAGGCGCGGTCAAAGTCTGACTCTTCGGGAGCTCGTGAAGTCACCCAGGCATTGCCGTTGCCCGAAACAGACAACCTCACGCGCTCCTCAAAGGTATCGACATTCCACGATCGAAGCCAAATGCCTTCGCCGTTCGAATCCAACTTGGCTAGAAACGCACGGTCGGGACCTGGCTCTGACGGATTGAAATCGCCTGCGACGTAGAGGTTTTCCTGCTCATCCAGACGAACGCGACGGATGTTCATTCTTCCAAAGGCAAATGGATCGCGCCTCACGGTCTTTTCCCAGACCAGTCCGCCCGATGCATCGATGCGGATGAGCTCATCATCAATGGCGATCAAGAAATCGCCGTTCGCAAAGCGCCGAAGATCTTTCGGTTCTACGGTGCTCGAAAAGAAAAGCTGACGGCTGTCCACCAACATTCCCGTTGCGTCGACTTCAATCAAGATGAGTGGCCGCCCCAATCTATCGTCTCTGAATCGGCGATCAAGCAGCGCATACACGTTTCCTGACGAATCCGAATCTAGGGCGATTAACCCATCTTTATCAGAGCCCACACCACCCGCGCTTGGGCGTCCATAAAGCAGTTGCCACGCTTTGGTCCCCGGCGGCGGGCTTTCAAAACCGTCAAGGAATAGCTCGTCCGGGCCTCCGGCAGTCGTTTTGCCGACCACTATCAGCGTCCCAGCTAGCAGTATTACCGGTGCGTTGTACCAACTTCTCATGGCGGTTCGCCTTCGTTTGAGCTATTTCCTGAAGCGCAGGTGATATCGAAAAGGGGTCACGCTAGGTATTTCGTACCTTTTTTGGTCTTTTTCGGACGCATACCGCGGAAACAGCTCAGAGCAAGCCCTGGGACCAACGTAAGGCGAACAGAATTCACGTCGTTGAGTCGCGCCCAGCGCAAGCCGAGGCCAGGTTATCTTTCCGAATCCAGGACAAACCCCGGAGACAGAAGCAGGGCCGAGGACGGGCTGAACCTGGCGCTCGATCTTCATCCATTTGCTCCAGCTGGAGGTGATTGACACAGAAATTTGAGGTAGCAGAACTGCCTCAATCAAACTTAAACTAACGGATCATGAACCTTCCACAATTAGGAATTATGCTTTCTCATATTCGCTTACTCGAGCTACCTAGCTCTATGGAGGCAATCCGTCCCGCAACGCCGAAAATTGACCGGCCCGGGTCGAGAAAACTGACCACCGGTTATTAACTGGATAAAGGTTACTGATGACGAAGTACAGGGATCTAGCAAGGTTAGTCAATCGCCAGAAAGAGGGCGGCAAAGAAGAAAGGCGACTTACTGCAGAAGAAGAAAAGGCTCATTTAAAGTCCAGCCAACTAAGATTTAACGAAATCGCCAAGAGCTATGCGCAGAGCAAATTCAAAGTCATAGCAGATGACATCAACAGCCAGGGTGTTGATTGTAAATTTGGGTTTGTCGACAACAAGTCCAAGAACAGCCAATCCGACGACTCAGACCCCGAACAGGACGTTGAGAAACTCCATTTTCACGCCGAGGTGCTCGGACACAAATTGAGTGTCTATTGGTCTGACTACAACAAGTCAGTGGTTTTCAGCAGCTATCTGTTTCCTATCCGTGACAGGCGGGCAAAACACAATACGCGAGACCTGATGGTCACCATCGATGAATTAAACGAAGAGGTATTCGATACCCACGTCGGTAGGTTTCTGGACCTTGTTTTCGAGAAAGCAATCCGGAGTTGAAAGCAGTCACAGTTATTCCGTAATACCGCTACAACTGCCACGCAGCATGCAGGAAGCCTAGACTCGTTATCTCTGCTTAGTCGAAACACACGACCGATTGGGGCGCTTAACCTAAAGCTCTCACTCATAGCAGCTCGAATTCAACTTTTGGTCGAGGTGCCACGGCCCCTGCAGCGGTCGACGACAAACTTGGGAGTTCAAGTCTAGACCTTGGAATCTTCACCATCACCCTGTGATCGGATAGCGAAATTCAAGCCTCGAATTAGATTCTTGGGCCCTGCCGCCTCACACACCAGAAAATGCATGTGCAGTTTGTGGTCTAGCCAGCGTTCATCAAGCTGGGGAAACAGACGACAGGAGAGCTCACGTGCACCGCTACAAAACGCTTTGGATCTGGATGATCGTACCCATGATCATCATCCAGGCGGGAATCTTCGTCGACTACTGGGGAGAATTCTCGCGGAACAGGTGGGCGGTACATGTTCACTATTGGAACGCAACCATGTGGTATGCCCTACTGGTTTCGCAGCCATGGCTATTTGCGAAGGGAAAGATGGACGCACATCGGACCATTGGAATGCTTGGCCTCCTATTGGCCGGAGCGATGGTACTGCTTTCGATAGGTCAATTAGATCGGGACGTCTACTATGCAAATAGGGCCCGCGACAGTGACGGGCAGCTCGGACCCTTTACCGAATGGTTTTTCTTCCAGGTATTGATGATCGAGATCGTGTTGATCTTTGCGTTCTCGGTCGCCGTTGTGATGGCCGTAATAAAACGTCGGTCGCCAGAAGACCACGCGTGGTGGCTGGTCTCTACCGCTTTCCTGCTGATGATGCCGGCGTTGGGACGCGGGCTCCAGGGAGTCTGGATCGCTATTCACGGTTTTGGCCCGCAGCTTACCAGCGTGCTGACGACCCCCATTTACCTTTGCCAGGTGATTATTATTTCGATGACCTTGGTAGCTGCAAGCATGCTGGGCAAGCTACGCCATCCAGCGACCCTACTGGCCGTCTGCGCCAATGCAACGATGTTCGTTATGGAGCCGATCGCGCGTTCTCCCGCGGCCCAGGCATTCTGGCGTGCCGTCATTAGTGTCTGAATGATTGGTCGAATAAAGTTATGAGGATCGGCATTTTTTTTCAGGAACTTTCCGACTCGAATTCTCGGAGTCTGCAGCTCGATTCGTGTTCCACATTCCTAAGCTGTGTTAAAACCACAACGAGGCTTTCAAGGCGCAAGATCCAGACTCCTGTGACCGAGCTGAAAAGTACAACCAACCTGCTGCGCCAGATTCGCGAGGGTGATGTCCAGGCGCGCAACGAAATCATCGAGCGGTATCTCCCACTGCTCCACCGCTGGGCTCGAGGAAGGCTGCCGGCGAGCGCTCGAGATCTTTCGGAGACCGATGACCTGGTTCAGATTACGTTCTTGCGGGCTCTAAATAGGCTGGAAGACTTTGAGTCAGAGCGACCGGGAGCCTTTTTGGCCTACCTTCGCGCCATTTGCCTCAGTGCCCTTCGCGACGAGATCCGGCGGCGCAGGCGCGCCCCCCAGCATTTGCCCATCGAAGACAACCTGCTGGCCGGCGATTCATCGATACTGGAAGAGATGGTCGGCGGGGAGATCCTCACGAAGTACGAGCTGGGCCTCGGCAAAATGGACGAAACGAAACGCATGGCAGTCGTCATGAGAGTCGAATTCGGCATGAGCTACCGTGAAATTGCGGCAGAGCTTCAGCGCCCGTCAGTCAACGCTACGCGAATGCTGATTGTGCGAGCAATAGACGAGCTGGCCGAACTGATGCCCAGATGAGCACGCGAGACCGCACTCGGGCTCAGGCCCTGGCCGACGGCACTGAAATGCCAGCTGGCGGCAGCGACTCAGTAAGCCAAAATTTTTCAGATCTCCATCGCCTTTTTCAGGCTTTTAACGCTACCAGCGAGGCAAATGCTGAGGTCCGGCCATGCCTATTTCGGTGGCGGCACCTGGAGGTGGAACAGGAACTCGGCAAAGGCGGATTCGGCCAGGTTTATCGGGCCTGGGATTCCGTTCTGAAGCGACCGGTTGCCCTAAAGCTGGTGCCGGCTGACGCACAGTCTGAGCTCAGAGATCGGCTAATGATCGCCGAAGCGCAGCGTATGGCAAAAGCCCGCCATCCGAACATCCTTGCCGTCCACGGAGCCGACATTGACTCAGGTCGGGCGGGCATCTGGAGCGATCTGTTGACCGGTGAAACCCTTGAAGACCTGATTAGAAAGGACGGGCCGGTGTCGTCGGATACCGCCATTTTTTGGGCCATACCCCTGGTCAGCGCTCTGGATCTGATGCACCGCCGGGCGATGAGCCATGGCGATGTGAAACCGAGCAACATTATGATCGAACCGGACGGCACACCGGTCTTAGTGGATTTTGGCGCGGTGCAGGCTGCGCTGGGAGATCCTTCGGGCTTCGGATCTCCGGTGGTCATGGCGCCGGAGCAATTCGCCGGGTCTCCCGCCTCACCAGCCACCGACCTCTATGCTCTGGGCTGCACGTTGTTTTTTGCGCTGACGGGTAGCTACCCGCTGAAAGCCGGTTCGTTTGAGGAACTCGCACGACGTCACCATAGGAAAGAGGCTGGCAGCATGAACGGCGTTCCGCGCGAGTGGCGGGACGTGCTCGCTCGTTGCCTGGATGCAAACCCCAAGGCTCGTGCTACCTGTAGCAGGTTAGGTGACCTGCTACAGCAGCTCAGGACGCGCCGCTCCCGGCGGCGAAAGCAGCTGGCGATTGGCGGTATTTGCCTGTCGCTGGCGCTTGTCGCAGGCATCGCAACGTGGGCTGCGTTTCGCCTTGGCGCCGAGGCTGAACGAGTGGAGCAGATCAAAAACGTTGTGATCGAAGCGGTTGATGCCAGCCTGCCGGAGGCGCAGTCCGGTCCAGCGTCCGTCACGGCGCTGTTTTCAGCGCTTTCGGAACTCGGAGACGCCAAGCTCCAGGAGTACCCGCTCGCTCAAGCGGAGCTGCAGCTGATCGCAGCCAGAGGGCTGTTCGAGCTCGGGCACCTGACACAAGCGCTCGGGGTCGCTGAGCAGGGACACCAGACCCTGATCCATGCTGAACCAGACGCGTTCATCAAACTTGGAAAAAGTCTGATCAACCTCAGCAGCATTCGAGAGGAGCTTGGAGACATGGAGGGCGCCCAGCGAGACATAGAGCAGGCCCTAGCGCTGCTCTCTCGGGGACCTGACGAACTCGCGGCCCCCGCTCGACTCACTGCCTACAACAGGCTGGCAAACCTAGCGGGGGAGATGGGCGACTGGCATCGGGGTGCGGACGCTCATCAGAAGCTACTGGGCGAGCGGCTTGCGCTTTACGGTGAGAAAAGCGTTCGCGCAGCGGTTGACTACTACAACATCGGAACGGCCCAGAATGCTTTCGGCGGCCATGCCTCGGCGCTCGAAAACTTCAGGATGGCAGAGGCGCTGCTGGTATCCGCGGGCGATGGAGAGTCGCTGCGCATGGGGTACGTGCTACTTGGCCTTGCGATTGCTCTCGTGGAAACAGGCAGGCTGGATGAGGCACAGGCGGGCATTGACCGAGCGCGAAACCTGATGCAAGCCTCACTGCCTGACGACAGCTCACGCCTGCACACGCTGGAGATATTGCAGGCCAAGCTGGACGCCAGGAATGGCAACCTGGAGCGCTCGCGTGCGACGCTCGAGGCGATCCTGGCACGAGACAAGCTATCATCCACCTCCAGGCATCAGGCCAATCGCCAGCTCGCTCTCTACTACGCGTCGCAAGGACACTGGAGACGTTCTCAAGATACCTTTCAGTGGCTTATCGAAGAATCAGCTACACGGCGGTACCGCGCCCAAAGGATTTATTACGAGGCGGCGGTCAGCTACACGGCATTTCGAGCCGGGAGTCTGGAGACTTCTCCGAAAGTGAAGCTCGAGGCCGCAATCGAAGAGCTGTCAGAAACAGGTTACGCGGGGCTGTCAGAGTATGAACAACTCAAGCTGTGGCGAGAAACACTCAGGCCTTAGTGCCATGACAGCAGCTGTAATCACTCGGGCTCGAAGCCGCTTTGAAAGATAGCGTCTTCCAGAAGAGTAATCAGGTATTGCTGCGGCGCTGATCGGTCCACACCCCCATTGGCGACGCCGCCGTCGTCTGCGACCACAACGGTAAACGTAGCGATTCCAGTCTGACCAGCGGCCGGAGTATAGGTAAGGTCGCCGCTTCCAGTTACCTGAGGTACTTCGTCGAACAGGCTGGTGGGAAAAATGCTGGTGACGCTAACCGTCACGTTTTGATCTGATTCGTTCGCCGGTCCAGGTGTGATGGTCGCCCAGCCTGCTAGCCTCTGCGGCCCAGCGTTTGAATATATCGCCGGCGGGTTGTCCGCCTCGAGCGTAGGAGGGTCATTGGTCGGAATAATGGTCCAGAGCACGCTGGTGCGGTTAGCGTCATTGGCAAACCCGCCAAGGGAATCAACCCAGTCCGAAATATCGAACCCGTCGCCGGCCTGCGCCCACCGACCATCCCAAAATCGCAGCACCAGCGGCGGCGAGACGCCAGAATATTCGGGAGCAGGCAAGAAGCGCAGCCGGGCGTCAGCGGCCAGCACCAGCGCGCTTTCGTCGCTTACGTCCCCGCGAATGGATTGCCAGCTCAGCGATTCGGAATAGTACTGCCATTGACCCTCCATTCCGGCACCGTTTCCAATGACGCCGACGCCAGCAAATACATCGTTGTCGGCATAACGAGCAGCGGCCACCGTTAGCAGATCAACCCCGGGAGGGGTTACGTCCTCGCTGCTTGAGCTCAACATGGCGTTCTGGGGCGCGAGCGTATCTTCTGGAACTGCATTTCCGTAGATCAGGAACACGTTGTCTTCAGACGGAGTTGCAGTCAACACATCATCAATCCCGTCGCCATTGAAGTCGCCCGCAGGGCTGACAAAACCGACACCCTTGAGATCGACGCCCCCCCCGATCGTGAAACCAAGATCCGCGCCGAGGTTTTCCACGGAGGTAACGATATCCAAAGCTTGTGTTCGACCAAAAACCAAATCAATTCGACCAGCGCTGTTTACTCCACCTAAATCGGCGGAAGGAATGGCGATCGCAAAATCATCAATGCCATCAGCGTTGATATCACCCACGATCGAAACCCGTTCAACGCCAAGCGAGTTGTTGTCGGACGGTGGCTCCGGAATATTGCTACCGTTCAGTCCGTTGATCTGAAACAGCCTGAACACCGAGCTGAACGACTGACTATCGCCAAGCAGCAGGTATGAGTTAGGGGTATCTGGTGTTGCGCGTCCGTGAAGCAAAAGATCGGAGAGCCCGTCACCATTGACGTCGCCGGCGCCGCTGAGGCTGGATCCGAGAAACTCAGATTCGGTCGAACCGAAGATCGCAAACCCGTTGCTTCCGTCCAAACTCGAAATGGGAATCTCTCCGCTAAGCGCGCCCGAACCGAAGAAAACGTGCGCCCGTCCGGCCCCGCTCCGATTTTCAGCGGTCGCGTTGGGAGCGGCAATCAGCAAGTCGCTCCTCCCATCACCGTTCATGTCGTCCATTGCTGCCACCGAGTGACCGAACCGATCGCCGTCCAGGCTTCCTAGTAGCTTTGATCCGCGGGTGCCAAACAGGGTACCAGTCGATCCCAAAGACAGCGTTTCCGGAAAATCATCTTCGCTGCCAAAGACCACATAGGTCACTCCCGTGCGCATGCTGAAAACGCCAACGGGCCGTTCAGCGTTCGGAGCACCAACGACAATGTCATCAATCCCATCGTCATTCAGATCCCCGGCTCCGTCCACGGAAAACCCTGACCGATCTTGCACGCTGGCACCTGCCATGGCGAAACCATTGAACCCGAGTAGGTTAGTAAGATCGAGCTCCGCTGGCACCGGCAATGCTGAGCCAAAAATCAGGAAGCTCTCCCCAGCCCCGCCTATGCCTTCTGGGTCCGCCCAAGGAGCTCCAACTAGGAGGTCGTCAACGCCATCATTGTTAATATCGCCGGCGTTGGCCACCGACCAACCAGCTCGACCCGATTTGCCGAGAATCCTAAACCCGCTGCTGCCATCCAACGTCGCCACATTGAAAGGGTCTGGAATGGTTTGAGAGGTTCCAAAGACTACGTAGACCGATCCCGCCAGGTTTCTGCCCAGGGGCGAGTCGTTCGGTGCCGACACAACCAAATCCGATAGTCCATCACCATTAAAATCCACGGCTGCCATAGCGAACCCAAACCCGACAAATTCCACCGGAGACCGAGTAATCCGAAAGCCATATCGCGGGCCGAGATCCTCTAGCTCGAGCACGGTTCCCGTGAGGCCAGCTAACGGCGACAACAGAAAGGCTAATGCCAATGCGATTGCCAGGTGAGCTATAAAATCCCCTTTGCTTCCTTGATGCACAGTTAGACCAACCCTAAGGACAAAGCGGGGAATCGCATTCAAAACTGTCGGCAAAAAGCGGCAGCAATGAATCGAGATAGCCGGCGCCCAGCCTCCAGAGTTCCGGTCCGTGTACCCCATCATCAGCAACGAACAGCAGGCGCGAAGGATTGATTTCCCAGGCGATGGGTCTTCCGATACCGTCTGCCGCGCCCGGATTGATATCCGATACCATGGCAACCCTCCCGGCCCGGCCGTTGGTGACCCACAGCTCCTGGCCATGGGCTTCGGTTTCCACTCGAAACAGCAGGTGTCCATCGACGACGGCGACCGGCCACGGTGCTTCAAAATTGGGGTTGCTCCCCAATGAGGCAACCAGAGTGGTCGAGGCGCCGTCCGTTTTCCACAGTTGGGGGCCGCCCCGGGTCCTGACGCCGAAGTACAGCTCTTCGCGATACTCGAGGAATGCAATAGGATCCGAGCCATCTTCGCCCGGCGCAAAGTCTCCCACCAGCTGAGCGCCGACTCCGTTTGACTTCCATACTTCAAGCCCGCGGCCAGGAGTATCCGCAGCGAAATATACCTCGCCCTTATAGGTAAGACTGATCGGATAAGCCAAAGCTCCGCTCGACTCCCCTCCTGGATTAAGGTCATCAATCAGGGTTGCCTGTGAGCCGAGGAAATCAATTAGCCAAGGCTCGGTGCCCAGGCTGTCGAAGCCGGCATCCTCCGTGCCAAAAAAGAAATACCCGTTCTCCACCGGTCGGAAAACGCCGCGCGGCGACACCTTGTTGCCAGCGCTGGATCGGATTTCTGTCGCTGAATCTTCTATCAGCCAATGAGGCGCCGAACTGATGATTGGGTCGGAGGAGGCGCGTGCCGACAGTAGAGCGCTGTTCGGTCCCGTGGGTATCAGGCAGCAGGGAGCCGAAGTCAGCGATGACCCGTTGACATCCACCCAGAGCTGCGGCCCGCCGACCGCGTCAGCCCAGAACACCTCATTTTGTACCGTCGGACTAGTCGCCGAAACCAGCAATCGGCCGCCGACGTTACCGAGCCAGTTTGGCGAGGTGATCCCCTGGTAAGCCGTCGCGGGAAAAGCCGGCGAACTGATCGACCATAACTCTAGATTACCGTTGGCGTTGGCAGCTGAGACATAGACCAACCCCTTATCGATGCCCAGAACCCGTGCGCCGGAACCCGTTGGGCCGGGGATAAATTCGGCAGCCAGGACGGTGTTGGCCGCCGTTCCGTCGCTGACCCAGATTTCCGTCCCGCTGTCAGGATGCAACGCCTGGAAAAAAAGCTGCTCGTCGCGCACTTGGCCAAGCGGTAGCGGCAATCCTGCGGGCCCTGGGTTGATATCCAGTACCATCTCCGGCTGCGCATGAGCTACAACAAATGCAGCGAACCACACCACACCGACAACAACCGGGAGTCGGAGAATCACGGACCGTCCTCAAATCCATCCCTGAAGACCAACGCCTCCGCCGGAGCGGAGCTAAGAAACTCGAACGCCCCCATGTCACACTGGGCTGAGCCGCTGCTGTCTCCGTCGACCGGCATGGGCGCGCCCCGCTGGTCGGCGCTCAACGAAACGCCAGCAGCGTCCACACAGCGCCCGGCATCAATGGCAGGGCTAGTCGCAGCAAGAGGCGACGTTCGCAACTGTCCGGTTCCCGCAATTTGAGCAAGCCCAGCGGGAACGTCGAAAAGCATACCGGCAGTGAAACCGGAGACAGAACAAGGCAGTCCGCCAAGAATTGGTCCGGAATCGCTGATGAGGGAGTAATTACCCGAGCTAAACCGACCCGCGCAGTCCGGATATTCCTGCCCATTGTCGCTATTGAGCGCGAGGATGGAACTCACGATCCGGCTGTCCGTGCCCTCCGCGAGAAAGACCCCACCAGCGTTTCCTTCACCGTTGCCGTTGGCGTCAGCCAGGTTGGAGCGGATTGTCGTGTGGGCCAACTCCAGCGTGCCTCCACGTTGGTAGATAGCGCCACCGCTTCTCTCTGCGGAGTTGTTGTCGATGTGAACGTTGGTAAGACTGATCTGCACGCCAGAGTCATTGAGCAGCCCTCCTCCATCGCGACCTGCGGAATTGCCATAAATTGCGGAGTCCCGAATTCGCAAAACCTGCCCGGTCAGCGTAGTGATACCACCCCCGTCTAAGCGGGCGACGTTGTCATTCATTTGAACCCGGGTCATATCGCCAATCGAACTTGTAAGGAGCAGTGCTCCACCAAAATCCGAAGCGTCATTGAATTCCAAAGTGGAGTCCTCAATGTCCAATGGCTCGTTAGCATAGACAGCCCCACCGGACTCAGCGGTATTATCGGTCAACGCGCTGTGTCGGATGATCAGGGGGATCGACAGCGCACTGGTCTGAAAGATGCCGCCGCCCAGCTCAGCAGAATTGAGGCTCAGCTCGCTTCGAGTGATGGTCGCCGCACCAACAATCGACATGGCGCCGCCCAGACGGGCGTTGTTTGCGGTGAGAATCATGTCCTCTAGGTGCACGGTGGCGCCTTGTTGAATGAGCAAACCTCCACCCGCTTGGGCGCCGCTATCTCCGTGGCGGATGGTAAAACCGCGCAGAGTCACGGTAATGGGCGTGTCGGGATTCGGAGCAGAAACCAGGATGACGCGCCCACCACCGACGAACGGAAACTGGGAGGGCTGGAGCCACGTAACCGCAGCCGACTCACCCTCAATCGTGAGACTTTTTCGTATAGCGATGTTTTGCTCCGTGAGTGCCCCTACGTAGTCAAGCCGAATCGTGTCACCGGGCGCGGCGGCAGCATGCGCCGCGTGCACGGAGGTAAAGTCACACGGCCCGCTGCACACGGTATGCGTAGCAGCCTGTGGATTGTTTGGGTTCACGGCGATAGCAAGTACGCCGGCCAGCGTCAGTGCACGTCGGTCCATCATGTCTCCCGTTCGAAAACTTTCTTTCCAAACGGAGGCCAGTCTCCAAAGTGCACATCTATTTTTCGGTGAATAGACGCTGCTGCCGCCTGATAGGCCGCCTCCGGATCATTCAGCAGTAGGTTCAATACCGACAGCCGGTTGGAAAAGAACAGACTGTGCCATTAGAACTCCAAGAGTTTCCGTAACGCTGTTTTGACCTTGGCCCGCTGATCATGCGCGTTGGTTCGGCGCCATCTATCGCCGCTGCGCGAACGGGCAGTATGGCCGAGGTACGCTGGCTTGCTCCGACACGAAACGTCGTGGCGAAGCGACGGATCCAGGCGACCGCCCTTCTCTGAGCGCCAGGAATTGCATAAAATCCCTGGCCTCCTGGGTTCCAAAGGCGTGAAGCGCCGCAGACCCGGGCAAAATTTTCACGCGGTCCGGGCAGATCCCTTCCTTATCGAGCGTCGCTAAGCGACAGACGGCTGCGCCGAAACCGCTGCAGAGCTGATTGAGAACGATGCACAAGGTCTTCATAAAAACTTACGGCTGCCAGATGAACGAGCGAGATTCGGAACAGGTCTCGCAGATGTTCCTCGATCGGGGTGGCTACGCCATGACTCCGAAAGAGGAAGAGGCGGACGTGATCTTGATCAACACCTGCAGCGTCCGCGATCAGGCGGAACAGAAGGCCCTGGGCAAGATGGGTCTGATGGGGCGTTATCGAAAGCGTAAGCCTCACGTTGTGTATGGCTTTCTGGGCTGTATGGCCCAGAGCCGCGGTGATGAACTCATCGACAACATTGCGCACCTCGATCTGGTGGCCGGTACGCAGAAGTATCACAAGGTGGTGGATCACGTGGACGAGATCCTGAATCACCGTCTTCAGCAGCAGATGGACGACGTCAGGTTTTCTATCGTGGACGTGGCCGAGGAAGAGGGCTCACAAAACACCATCCGTAACCACAAGCTCAAGGAGCAGCAGGCCACGGCTTTCGTGAGCATCATGCAAGGGTGCAACATGAAATGCACTTTCTGCATTGTGCCGTATACCCGAGGCCGCGAGCGTGGTCGTCCGATTGCGGAAATCACCGATGAGGTTCGCCAGCTTGCCGACCGAGGCGTGCGTGAAGTCACGCTGCTCGGTCAGATCGTCAACCTTTACGGTCGCAAGGAGTTCCCGAAAGTGGACGGCAAGTCGCCGTTTGTGCAGCTGCTCGAGGCTGTCCACGAGGTAGACGGTATCGAACGCATTCGATTTACCTCGCCGCATCCTATCGGCTACCGGGACGACCTGATCGACGCGTTCCGATATCTGCCGAAGCTGGCATCCCACGTGCATTTTCCGATGCAGTCGGGCAGCGACCGCATTCTGCGGGCGATGCATCGACCCTACAAGGCCGAGAAATTCATCAGCATTTGCGAAAAGATGAAGGAGGCGCGTCCCGACATCGCTATCAGTACCGACATCATTGTCGGCTTTCCCGGCGAAACAGAAGCGGACTACGAGGCCACCAAAGAGGTTGTGCGCCAGCTGCAGTTCGATAACGCGTTCGTTTTTCGCTACAGCAAACGTCGGGATACACCCGCCGCTGAAATGCCCGATGAGCTGCAGCTGCCTGAGCACGTCAAAGAAGAACGCAATCAGGACTTGCTGGAGCTGGTAAACCAGATCGCTCTAGAGAAAAACCGCCGCTATGTCGGACAGCGGGTCCAGATCCTGTGTGAGGGGGTGAGCAAGACTAACCCGAACACCCTGATGGGCCGCACCTCACAGAACAAGATTGTGATTTTTGAAGGAAACCGACAGCGCCATACGGGCGAGATGCTCGACGTGTACGTGAACGAAACCACCGGCTTTACGCTTTACGGTGAACTGGCGATGGCCGGGGAAACTCCGCCGGTACCCAATCTGCTGAAAGACGTTGCGATTCGCTAAGCCGGCGACGCTCGGCGGTGACACAATTGCTGTCGGCGTGAGGCATTCCCGAACCTTCCCTTGACCGGCGCGGTGGCGGTTCAGCCATGCCGCCTGATCCCGGCTCAAACGACCCTTCGGAATTCGGGTCTCCTCCGTGCAGAGGTACACTTAGCGCTCTTTCCCGTGACGAGATGGAACCCATGGCCGCCAGGTACCTTTTTTGCGTTCTCGCGGCGCTGCTGAGTGCGTCAATTGACTGTAGGGCTGCCGAGCGCCCTGATACTGTCACAGCAGCGTTAGACTTTTCCCACGCAACTTCCCTAACGGCAGCCACGGTGGGGGATCGCGTCGCATGGGTCAGCCATTACCGTGGCGTTCGGAATGTCTGGGTAGCCGAAGGCCCCGAGTGGAAAGGCCAGGCGATCACGACGCTCGAGGCGGACGATGGACAGGAGATCACGGCCCTCGCCTTTACGCCGGACGGCGAGTCGGTGCTTTACCTGCGGGGCGGACGAGCCAACAGTAACGGTGAGTTTCCAAATCCAACCAGCGATCCCGAAGGCGTAAAGCAGACTCTCTGGCTGGTGCCCTTCGACGGCGCCGAGGCGCCGAGGAAGCTGGCTGATACGGGGGCATTTGAAGTCTTCCCGGACGGCAAAAGGGTTGCGTACCTGAAGGACAAACAAGTCTGGGTAATGCCCCTGGCTAGTGGACCTGTTAAGGCGCCCAGTTCGGAGAATACCGAGGAGTCTGAACCGCTGGCTGCGACCGAAGCTAGCGACGGGGCAGAGCAGATTTTTTCTGTGCGCCGCGGTGTCGCGAGGTTCATTATCTCCCCAGATGGTGCCCGCATTGCCTTTGTTTCCGACCGAGGAGACCACAGCTTCGTTGGCGTTTACGAGATGGCTTCGAAATCGCTGACATGGCTGGCCCCCTCCGTCGATCACGACGACACTCCGGCATGGTCCCCGGACAGCATGCGGGTGGCGTTCCGGCGCACCCCGCATGAGGCCCAGATATTGCCTTTCATGCCGCGACGTGAAGGGCTGCCCTGGTCTATCCACGTCGGTGATGCGCGTTCCGGCGAGACGCGCGAGATCTTCCGCGCATCGGTGGGGCCCGGCAGCGCGCCGGGTGCAGGCTACTGGTTTGTGGGTGACCGCCTCTGGTGGGGGACTGACGAGCGCATTGTGTTCACCTGGGAAAAGACCGGGTGGCTGCACCTGTGGTCGATCGCCGCGAGCGGCGGCGAACCGGTCGATCTCACGCCCGGCGAAGGCGCGGTGCAGTATGCCGAAATTACGCTCGACGGTCGGGCGATGCTTTTGGCCTCCAACCATGGCGATATCGACCGACGCCATATATGGCGCAGTGAGGTCGGCGGTGGCGCCTTCACCCGCCTAACCAACGGCGATGGCATCGAGTGGGCACCGAAACTGACGGCGGCTAGCGAAACGCTGACATTTCTGGCGTCTGGCGCGCGGCAGCCCGCCCATGCAGCCGTGCGCACGCGGTCCGGCCGTCGTATCCTCACTGAGGCAGCGGGCGATAACTTCCCGGCAAAATCTATCGTGACGCCCGAGCCGGTGACCTTCCAGGCATCCGACGGCATGACCGTCCCCGGCCAGCTTTTCACGCCGCCTCGGCGCTGCGGCAAAGGCCCGCATCCAGGCCTGCTCTTCCTTCACGGCGGCTCCCGCCGTCAGATGATGCTCGGCTTCCACCCGAGCAACTACTACTCGAACGCTTACGCCTTCAACCAAATGATGGCCCGGCGATGTTTCGTCGTGCTGGCCGTGAACTTCCGCAGCGGCGTCGGCTACGGCCTTGAGTTCCGCGAGGCGCTGGACTACGGCGCGCGCGGAGCGTCGGAGTTTCGTGACGTGATAGGCGGCGGGCTGTACCTGGCTAGCCGAGCGGACGTCGACGAAAACCGCATCGGCCTCTGGGGCGGCTCCTACGGTGGCTACCTGACGGCCATGGGGCTGGCCCGCGCGCCGGATCTGTTCACCGCGGGTGTCGATCTGCACGGCGTGCACGACTGGAACGTGGTGATCGGCAACTTCGAGTCAAATTATGATCCGCAGGCTCGCGAAGAGTTTGCGCGACTGGCCGCCGCGTCGTCCCCCATCTCAGACCTGTCGAGATGGCGTGCGCCAGTTCTGCTGATCCACGGCGATGATGACCGAAACGTCCCCTTCAGCGAGTCCGTGAGTCTGACCGAAGCGCTGCGGCGTCAGGGCACGCCCGTCGAACTACTGGTTTTCCCTGATGAGGTGCACGGATTTCTGTTGTACCGGAACTGGGTGGCCGCTTACGAGACCTCGGTGGCGTTCCTGGAGCGCGAGCTTGCGGTGACGTCGCCCTAGCCCTACCTTCACTGCAAGTGCGAGGGTCCGGGACCAAGTCCCAGTCCGACGATTATTGCCAACCAGCGCAAGGGGCCAGCAGCGGCCGGTTCATTTGTTTGTCTCCGGCTGACTCCTCTATACTCGCCTCACAAGCAGCGAGAGGTCTGATGAAGCACAGCTAATTCCAACTGCCCGGTTTTCCACTACACCGCTTTTGGAGGCGTGCTTATGGCCTTTGCAACGCTGTCGCTCAGCGACGTTAGCTTTTCTTATCCTCAATCCCCCGGTTCGATCATCAAGGGCCTGTCCGTGTGCTTCCCAACCGGGTTCACTGGCGTCGTGGGCGCAAACGGCGCCGGAAAGACGACGCTGCTCAAACTTGCGGCCGGTTTGCTGGAGGCTGAAAGCGGTACCGTCAGCGTGCTGCCGGGCTCCTGTTATTGCGCCCAACGCACGGATGATCCGCCCGACGGCCTGGACTCGCTTCTCGACGACACCGGATCCGCTGTCTATGCGCTCAGAAGCCGGCTGGGTGTGGATGCGGACTGGCTGGACCGCTGGCATACTTTAAGTCACGGTGAACGTAAACGCGCGCAGATCTGTGTGGCGCTATGGCGCGAACCCACGGTGCTGGCCATCGATGAGCCGACCAATCATCTCGACGGCATGGCTCGGCGTCAGCTCATCCATGCCCTTGCCCGCTATAGGGGAATCGGAATACTGGTGAGCCACGACCGCCAGCTACTCGATGAGCTGTGCTCGCAGTGCCTTTGGCTCGGGGACAACAGCCAAGTGTACGCCGGGGGTTACAGCGCGATGCAGGAAACGCGGGCCGTAGATCAGCTGACCGCAGAAAGAAAACGCTCAAAGGCGGTTCGCGATCGAGCGGCTATCGTTCGAGAACAAACGACTCGGCGAGAGCAGGCCCAGCGGGCCAATCGGGCTCGGTCCAAACGGGGCATCGACCGGAAAGACCACTCAGCAAAAGCTGCGGTTAACGCCAGAAAAAACACTGACGCCAAAGACGGCCAGCGGCTTCGCCAGCTTGACGGACGGGTCGGCCGAGCCGAACGGGCCGTCGCCGAGGCGCGCGTCGGAAAGACGTATTCGATTGGCATTGAAATGCCGGGGACTGTCTGCCGGCGCGACACGCTGCTCCAGCTTTCGGCCGGGGAGCTGCCGCTGAGCGATGACAGAACGTTGCGCTTTCCCGACCTTTTCCTGCGTCCCACCGATCGGGTCGCGGTGATGGGTGCTAACGGCATCGGAAAATCGACGCTGCTGAAGCATGTGGAGGAACACCTCAATATCGAACGCGACCGTGTGGTCACTATGCCCCAGGAGATTCGTGCGGAACGCGGAGCAGCCATACTCCAGGCCGTGAAATCCTTGCCGCGGGAAGCCCTAGGCCATGCCATGACCGTCGTCAGCTCACTTGGATCGAACCCCAGCATGCTGCTCGAAAGCGTTCGGCCAAGCCCCGGTGAGTTGCGCAAGCTGCTGCTGGCGCTTGGCATGACCCGCCGACCCTATCTGTTGATCATGGATGAACCGACCAACCATCTCGATTTGCCCTCGATTGAGGCGCTGGAGGGCGCTCTCGGGCAGTGCGGGTGCGGATTGCTGCTGGTCAGCCATGACGAGCGCTTTTTGACGGGATTGACCGACATCCGCTGGCAGATCGAAGAGAGCGAAAACGGATCGCGCCTGTGTCCTCAGTGGTGATGGAGCCTATTTCTTGACCTTGGACATAAGATCGACGAGTTCGCTGAACTTTCGCCGCTGCGCGTCGGGGTCACCGGAGGCGATCGCAGCTTCAACGCAGGTGGCCGAATGGTCTTTCAATATGGCATCTTCGACTCTCGCGAAAGCCGACTTCACCGCCTGCATCTGGTGCAGGATATCGATGCAGTAGCGATCTTCCTCGAGCATTCGGGAAATACCCCTCACCTGACCTTCAATTCGATGCAGGCGCCTGATCACGGCTTCGTTGCTCATCGGCCTCTCATATGAGTTGACATATACCCCCTAGGGGTATGTAGTTTCGCACATGAGCCGAGATAACCAACCCCTTAAGCCATCTCGACGGCGTTTCCTGACTCAGGCGAGCACACTTGGCGCCGGGTTCGGGCTGCAGTCCGTATTGCCCGCCTGGGCGCGGAGCGGTGAAGCGAACAGCATGATTGGTCTTCAGCCGATGTCTGGCACAGAGTTTGACCTCACGGTGGGAATGGCAAAGACAGCCATCGACGGTCGCGTCGGTCGGTCCATTCTCGTGAACGGGCAGCTGCCCGCTCCGCTGCTCCGATGGCGAGAGGGTGATGAGATCACGCTTCGCGTTCACAACAACCTGCATGTGGATACTTCCATTCATTGGCACGGGATTCTCCTACCGTTTCAGATGGACGGGGTACCCGGCGTGACCTTCCCGGGCATTAGGCCGAGGGAGACATTCACCTATCGTTTTCCGCTGATGCAGGCCGGAACCTATTGGTATCACAGCCACTCCGGATTGCAGGAACAGGCCGGCCATTACGGCCCGATCGTGATCGAGCCGAAAGACGCAGATCCGGTGGCCTACGACCGAGAGTACGTCATCCTTCTGTCTGACTGGACCTTTGAAGACCCCCACCGGGTGTTCGCGAAGCTCAAGAAGATGAGCGACAACTATAACTATCAGCAGCGCACGGTTAGCGACTTCTTTGACGACGTAAGGAGCGACGGCTGGGACCGCACGGTGGATGATCGGGCGATGTGGGGGCAGATGCGGATGAACCCGACCGACATCGCCGACGTGACCGGAGCCACCTACATCTATCTGATCAACGGCCACGGTCCTCGCGATAACTGGACCGGAATGTTCGTGCCCGGCGAGCGGGTTCGCCTACGGATCATCAACGCCTCGGCCATGAGTATCTTTGATGTGCGTATTCCCGGGCTGCCGATGACGGTTGTCCAGGCAGACGGTCTCAACGTTCAGCCGGTGGAAACCGACGAGTTTCAGATTGGCACGGCCGAGACCTTCGATGTAGTCGTCCAACCGACCAAGCATCAGGCCTATTCCTTCATTGCCGAAAGCAACGACCGCAGTGGGCTTGCCCGCGCCACGCTGACACCGGAAATGGGTCTCAGTGTCGCCGTGCCCAAACGCCGCGCGCGGCCGACCCTGACCATGAAAGACATGGCGATGAAACACGACATGGATTCCATGGATCACGGCGCCATGGATCACGGGGGCATGGATCACGGCGCCATGGGCCACCACGGAGCGATGAAACATGGTGCAGGGCCCGCCGAGGAGTGCATTGACGAACAGGATCCGGCCAATGATTTTCCATCGGGCCCCGGCATTGTGGGGCGCGCGATGTGCCCGACCAATCGTTTGAGTGAGCGGCCTTTAGGGCTTCAGCACGTTGATCATCGAGTGCTGGTGTACACCGACCTTAAAGCGCTGGAGAGAAACCCGGACACCCGCCCACCAGGTCGGGAACTTGAACTCCACCTGACGAGCAACATGGAGCGCTACATGTGGTCGTTTGACGGGCTCAAGTTTTCCGAGGTCGATGAACCGATCGTTTTCCACAAGGACGAACGTCTGCGGCTCACGCTCGTGAACAACACCATGATGCCGCATCCGATTCATTTGCACGGGATGTTCTTCGACCTTGTGACGGGCGATCACAATCATAAGCCTCGGAAACACACGGTTGTCGCCAAACCCGGCGAGAAGCTGTCGGTGGACATTACCGCCGAAGCCGTCGGCGACTGGGCGTTTCACTGCCATCTGCTCTACCACATGCATGCCGGCATGATGCGCATTGTGTCGGTTGTTGATTCCGAGGCGATGACTTGAGGCGGGTTTTTCTTTGGCTGGCCTTATTGCTTTTGGCCGAGACGGCGCTGAGTCAAACCGCTGCCGACGCCTACTACGATCCGACGGCCATGGCCGCAGCCCGCGCAGCGCTCAAGGCTTCGCATGGTGCTCAGATCAACTCGCTGATCCTCGGTGAGCGCCTGGAGGCGCAAACCCGGGACGGCGACACCGAAACGGTTTGGGAGGCGCAAGGCTGGATCGGCGGGGATGAGCACAAACTCTGGTTCAAAACCGAGGGTGAGTATGCTGATGGTCGATTCGAAGAGGCGGAACTCCAGGCCCTTTACAGCCGAGCCGTAAGCCCATTCTGGGACCTGCAGGTGGGCCTGCGCCACGATGCTCGACCGGATCCGTCCAGAACCTACGCAGTAGCCGGCCTCCAGGGCCTGGCGCCGTATTGGTTTGAACTCGATAGTCAGCTCTTTCTGAGTGACCAAGGCGACTTCTCCCTGAGATTCGAGGCCGAGTATGAGCTGAGGCTCACGCAGCGCCTCATTCTCCAACCCCGCATGGAGCTCAACGCCGCGTTCTCGGATGATGCTGAAATCGGTGTGGGTTCCGGCCTGTCGACGGCGGACCTAGGGCTGCGCCTGCGCTACGAGGTGCGGCGTGAGTTTGCTCCATACGTGGGTATCAGCTGGATCGAGAGCTTCGGCCAAACGCGCGACTTTGAGCCAGTCGATGATCGCCAGCTCGACGAGTTCGCATGGGTAGCCGGCATTCGATTCTGGTTCTAGCGCCACCACGCGGGTTCAATATCCCAGCAGGAGAAACCTCGCAAATGCTCGACGCAATACTGATCGTTTTTGGCGCCATCATGCTGCTGGCCGGATGGCGTAGCTTCAGCGAACACCGTCGACTCCAGAAAGAGGGCGTCGAAACCGTGGCAAAAGTGGTTGAGATCAAGGAGTTCCTGGGTCAACGAAAGCAGGTGATGTACAGGCCCATCTGGGCCTTCCAGGACGAAGAGGGAAACGAGCACCGAATCCCGGGAAGCTCAGGCCATTCAACGAATCGCAATTCTTACACGCTCGGCGCAACAAGAAAGGTGCTCTACGACCCCAGTGCACCTCATCTAGGGGCTTCTGACGTAGGGCCGAGATTTTATCTGAGCATCGCGCTCTATCTGGTGGCCGCTGCTGGCGTGATCGTGTTCGCCATTGCGCGCATGAGTGGATTGATCGAATCGGTGTGATGCGCTGAACTCGCCCTTTTTTCGACCCAGCCTGCTTCTGGGCCCTTAACAATGCAACTTTCTCCAACGCCCCAGATTTTTGTGCATATCCAGGGCCAGGCGCGTTGTCTGGACTAGGACCTAGGAGAAAACCGTGAAAAAACTGGCCTCTAGCACCGCGTTTTGCCTGTTGCTGGCGCTCGCTACTTTGCCCCGCATGGCCTCGAGCGGTGCGGGCAATATCCAGCTGCTGCCGCCACAACTCTACCCGGGAGCCGAGATCATCCTCTCGATATTTGACCAACCCGGAGGCATAGCCCGCTCGCTACGAATCCGCGATCCTGGTGCTGACGCGCTGTTTCCCCTCGGCGATGCCACGACCAACCGAGCGGGTTCGGCGAGCTTCCGCGCGGACTTGCCAGACCTGGCGCCCGGCCTTTACCTGGTAGAAATGCTGACCGCGCGCGGCGGGGCGGTCATTGACGTGGCTGGCCTGGAAGTTCTGGAGCCGCCGCAGGTTCGCGTTGAACCTGACAGCGCTTTCTCCGGTGAATCCGTGGAAGTCAGCGTAACCGGACTGCCGGCAGGACAATCGACCGTGTTCCTGGACGATCTGGCGATTGTGGGGCCTGTCACCGTTGCGGACGGATTGCTTGAGCGGCGCTTTATCGTACCCGCCGGGGATGCGGGCGTCCTGACGGTTCGCGTTGAGAGCCAAGGCGGCAACCGAACGCTGGCGTCAGTCGAGACCACATTCCGCCGTTCGCAAACCGTCAATAATCAAATTGAACCCCTCAGCATCAGCTTGCCCAGCGAGCGACTGGAACGAAATGCCCTGCGCGCCCTGAGCGGCGAACTGCGTCTGCCCGACGGCATGGATCCCGAGTCTTTTCTCTGGACCCTCGTGCTGATCAGCCAGGACGGCACGCTATCGCCCATCAACGTCAGGCCAATCGAGTGGACGCCAACGATGGGCAAAGGCGATGACAACATCCACAACTACGCCGTGGAGTTCGTCTTGCCTGGGCTGTTGTCCGGCTATACCCAAATTCCCATCGAGGGAAGCGTCGACGGACTTGGGCTTTTCTACCAGATCCCTCAATTTGTAGGTTCCGAACCCGCAGACCCCAACGGCGCCGCAGAGCTCGCTCAGAATGCCTACGTTGATATCGACGGGAACCTGATCGTCATCCAGGAGGGCCTGCCCTACGATGACGAGCTGGGCATCACCATCAATGGTCGGGTAGAGGGCAGAGTTGGCGGGACCGACCAAAACCCCATCACGGTTCCGATACAAGGCGCTATCGTTTCTATCAACGCCGATACGCAGCTGATCTATCCCGAACAGATCGGCCGGAATCCCCAGGACATTTTCTTTGGCGTATCCGGCGTTGAGCCACCAGGCCCTGGCCAATCATTGATTAGCCGGTCGGCTGCTCCCTATATCCCCGACACACAGATGAGCGACGCGCTGGAGGTGATCGGCTTCGCAGATCCTTCGCAGGTTCCGCCCCCTGATTTTAGGCCGGGAGACTGCCCGCTGACCCTGTCGACCTTCACCACCGATGAAAACGGCGACTGGTCATTTACCTTTTCGCCGGCGCTGACCGACTACATTCAGGCGCTTCGAGCGTTTCTGATTGAGCAGGCCGAGGCCGGAGTCGCTTACGTCACGGCACCGGCCCAGGTGGAAGACTACTTTCGCGTTCGAATTTCTGCGCTGCATCTGGACGATGCTTTTGGCATCTTGGCGTCCGACAACACCCAACCGGGATCAACCCCGAAATACCGGGGCATTCGCTACGATTTTGAGCGCACCAATGCCGGCGAGTACAAGGTTTGCCTGGAGTCCGACCTGGATTGCGACCAAAACGGCGTGTCCTTCAATCCGCTCACGCAGACACTGCTGACCAATCAATTTGGCCCCGTACCGCCCGGCACAGAAAACGAAATCCTGTCTGACATCTTGATCGATGGGCTCGCACCACCAACCGACGTGCCCGGCGAGACCAAAGACGACTTTTCCACCTATGTCTGGGATGGCCTGCTGACGTTCCCGAACGAAAAAGACAACCCTAGTCTCAACACACAGGAGATCCGCATTCATCTGCTGTGGTCCGGAGAACTCTACGGCAACCCCGATGAAGGGCCCGACGGCTCCTTCCTGACTCTCGACAATATCGGCCAATTTCCGCTGGTTTTAGAAGGGAGCAATCCTTGCGCCCCTGAAGTGACATACTCAGCGACTATCCCCGGGCTGGCGGTTGAAAAGGGCCCCATCAACGGCGAGGTTTTTATGGTCGTGGGTGAAACCCTGTGGCGAAAGCCGATCCAGATCAACACGATTGATGGCCCAACCTGGTTTGACGACGTCGCCTATGAACAGCCGGTCGCCATTTCATGGTCGCCGCAGCAGGCCAGCATAACTGCGCAGGAAAAAACCAAAGACGTAGACGCTAGCAACAGCTTTGGTTCAACGCTCGATCTGGGGACCATCCAAAACGACAACCTCGAGGCCGCCGTGGTCAGGCAAACCTTTGGTATCGCGTCGCAAAATCAACCGACACGCACTCGCGACGCGGCCGTCACCGTATTCGACAACAACAACGAACTCCCGAAGGCCACCCAGAAACTGGGCCACATCAACGCTGTTGCCGAGGCCTACGGCATGATCGATTTTCTGGAACCGGAGAAAGGCAGTGTCCAGACGCTGGTTGACCGGCCGGGCAACCCGGACGTTGGGAGTAAAGTCCCGCAGGAGCTGTTCTTTTCTTTTGTACCGCTGTTCCGCTATGCATGGGGCGTCCCGCCCATTGCTGCTGCGGTACTCGGCGCCGACCTGATTTACGGCGCGTCGTTTGTCTACTTCGCCTACATCGAGGCAACGGATTTTGATATTAGCGTCGACTCGCTCACCGAGCCGTCTAGCTTCGTCACCCTGTCCGTATTTTTCGATTTCAGCGCAATCTTTGGCCTGGTGAAGGCCAGCGTCGCCGCGGGCCCCGAGATTGCTGTTTCCATGCCTATGGTGATCATCGACAGCGAGCTGGATAGGGATGCCTCCGGAACCTGCTTTCAGTTTGGACTCGAGCTGGAGTTTGAAGTCTCCGTAGGCCCCTGCCCATTCTGCGTGAAAGGTTCTTACTCCGACACACCTCTGCAGGAGTCAAACCCCGACGACTGCGTAATCGCCGCTAACGCCAAACGATCTCAGAAGGCGATCGCTGAGGCACCTTCGTCGGACAGCATCGGGATTGCCACCAATGGCCTTGGCTTTACCTTTGTTGCAAGCACCGACAGCACCGGCGTCAAAATCCAGGAGATTCTTGCCGGCCAGTTCCTGGGTACTGTTTACACTCTCGCGTCCGGACGAGGCGCCATGCAGCCGGAGGTGATCTTCTACGACGGTAACAAGGCGGTTGCAGTGTGGGCTCAGAGCGGGTTGAGCGAAGAAGACTTTGACCTGCTCGTTAACACCGACTACCAGTGCACCAGCGAAGAAACGGCGGATGGCCAGGTGTGCACCGACCAGGAACTGTTCGATGCCCAGCAATCCCAGCACATGGTGTATTCACTCTGGGACGGCCTGGCCTGGAGCCAACCCATGAATCTGACGCCGCCGATGAACGTGAACTCCATGGGCGAAGGAGGGGTCAAGCTCGCCTCGTGCCTCAGCGCTGACGTGGACTGCCCGCTGGGCGGCGAAGTGCTGGCGGTCTGGCACCGGTCGTTGAGCGCGGACCTCGATGATAACCAGATCAAGCTGTTCTACGCTTACTTCGGCAATGGCGTCTGGACAGCGCCGGTAGAGATCGATGCCGGCGCTAACGTCAAGGACGTGCAGCCATCACCGCTTTATCTGATGGGTGACCCAGCCGTCGTCTGGGTTCGCAACACCGACGCCGGGAACACTGCTACCGGACTACAGACGGAAAGCCGCCGACTGGTCTACCAGTTCTTGCGGCGCACCGGAGGCACACAAGAAGTGTTCAACCCAAGCCCCTCAGGCAACTTTGTGGAAGCCGGGGAAAACCGTATCGCTTCTCCCAGCGCTGGCGTGCTGGGCACCGGAATTGCCATAACCTATACCAGCTCAGGTTCTCAGGACCCGTTCATCGGAACGCGCCGGGCACTGTGGGGCGTAAGGGGCGCGTGCAACATCCAGACAGGCATCTGCAGCACCTGGCTCAAACAGAAGCAGCAGGACCAGCACGGCAGGGATATCTTCTCGGAAAAGCCTCGATTGATGGTCAGCGCCGGCGGTACGCCCATGGTCGCACACCGCTGGCTGGGGACCAGCGGAGAGATCAAGCAGGGCGATCCGTTTGGAGTGACTGGCCTCGGCGATACCGCTATGCAAATCCTGGCGCTACCCGATTTCCCCGGCGCAGAGGAACAGGCGGTCCAGGTCAATCCGGTCACGATCGACGGCTTGGTCAATTGGCAAACCGCGGCAATCTTTGACCCGCTTAACGACTCAGCCGTGATCATCAGCGCCCAGGCAGACCAGATTGCCGCCAAGGCGGAGAAATTTGGATTTGTTTCCCAGGCCCTGGGCAGCGTCAATCGGCAAAAGCTCGGCACGGACCGAGCCGTCACGCTGTTTCAGGCCACCGACGGTCCGGACCTGACAATTTCTTCCGCCCGGATTCTCGGCTCCAGCATCGTGAATGGTGAAGAATCGGCTGACGTGCAGGTCATCGTGGCCAACCTTGGAGCCCCACTGCAAAACGAGTTCAGTATCAGTGCGTTTATTGACGGGCCACCCGGCATCGGCAGCTTCGTTGGGACCGCAGAGCCCGTGACGATCACCGATCCGGTGAAAACCGAGGTCGAGTTCGCCATCGACATTCCAGCGGCTGTGAACGCCGATACGCTGCGCCTGCTCTATGTGGTCGTCAACGATGACCGGACGATCCAGGAATCGATTGGCGACAATAACCAAATTGTGTTGGCGCTCAACCAACTGCTGCCGCCAACCAATATCGACTCCTTTCTGGACAGCAGCGGAACCACGGCATTCCTGGAGTGGGGCTCGGTTGAAGACTCACGGGTGACGAAGTTTCGCGTGTACCGACGCAACACCGGTGAATCCGAAGTCATACAGGTCGGCGTGACGCCCACCAACGGATTCATGGATATGCTCTCGTATCCAGGCCAGACCTATGACTACTGCGTCGCGTCGCTCACTGACTCACTGACGGAAAGCGCCTGTTCTGACTGGCTGACAGTCGAGGTCAAGTCGAATCCCGGCAGACTGATTTTCCGCGAGGACTTTGAAGGATGAGTCACGCGCAGAATCGATAATTGCCTGTGCTACGGGCTGTATTTTCGGATCATGGCAACCTTGCCATCTTCGATTTCGAGCACCTCTACGGTCAGGTAATCCTGAGCAATTTCCTCGTGGGTTTGCGGGTGGATATCCTTCGATAGGGTGCTGTAGTGGATGACAATAACGTCGTGGCCTGCCATGTAGCTAATCAGGTTGGCTTCATGTTGTGTGTGGGCCCCGAGGTACCGGCCCATGCCGTCGCGCATGTCCTGCTTGCCGGTTGGAATCCGAGAATCGTCAGGGTCGTACGGCAGGTGTTGATGACCAACGTCGTCGGCGAGCAGTGCCAAATAGCGCTCAAGGTTCTGCCTTGTAGCCTCCGGACTTTGGCTCATGACCCAGGCGTCGAAGTAGCGTTGGGCAAACCGATCGGCGTCGAAGTCCGCGGCATAGGCGGGGGCCGTCAAGCTTTGGACAATCGCGATCCAGAACGTAGCGACAATTTTCATTGCCGCTGCGTTCGCAATCGGAAATCTATTCATCAATCGAAGCGGTTGCCTAACCGCCGCAGGTGCCGGGTATGGGCCCAGGAAAGGTCAGCGGAGAGACTAAAGTGAGGTCGACGGCTGAAGAGTCCACGCCCACTATCAGAGTACCAACGAGCAAGACCGCGGCCACAAGACCCCCGCGGGCATCCCTCAGGTAGCTGCGACGGTGCCGAACAAGGGCTCGCGTGCGCTGCGTGACCGCCGGCTCGGTGCTGACGAAAGCTACGGAAAGTGCCTCTCGGCCGCCAGCCGCTCCGACGAGCGCCGCCGCGTACCGGCGCAGTTTCGCTGGGCTTTCATCCTCCAGCACCACTCGATCACAAGCCATCTCCTGGTCGTCTCGAAACCGGCGCTCGGCCCAGGTCAGCAGGGGGTTGAACCAAAAGACACAGCGGATGATCGCAACGATCAGGTTTGCCCAAAGGTCTCGTCGGCGAAAATGCACCAACTCATGGCGAATCACCAGCTCAGGCTCTCGGCTGGACTCAAAAAAACTTGCAGGCAACACCAGTAGCGGCTTGACGACGCCCAACAGCACGGGGCTTTTCACGGCCTCCGAAAGCCGGCAATCGATCATCGGGAAGACCTGCATGCGATCGAAGAATCGGCCTAGCAGCTTCCGCTGCTGCATAGAAGGCGGCCGGCTTGAGTCAACCAGTCGCCGACGAAACTGTACCTGTGCAACGACGAGACGCGTGCCCAGCACCAGCATACCGACTATCCAAATACCAAGGAGCATTCCGGCCAGGACCGCAGGAATTGCCGGCAGCCACTCCAGCCAGCTGCCCGTCCCGGCGGCCAGAGTTACGCCCAAACTTTGCGCAACCGCAGCCGGTATAGCGCTGAGCTCGGCCGGCAGCAGCGCCATCATCAGCCGCACTGCGGGGAGAGCCCAGATCAGGTAGGCCCAACGAACGTTAGAAAACCGCGCAATCGGCTCTCGAAGCACGAGAACCAGCAGCACCAACAGACTTAGCTCTACGGTTACTTCAAACAACGCGATCAGCGTTTCAGTCATCATCGGGAAGCTCCTTGAGGATTGATCTGAGTTCCTTCAGGTCCTCTTTCGAAAGACCCTGCTCCTCAACAAAATGTGCGACAAGCGGCGCAACCCGACCACCAAAAAGGCGGTCGACGACTTGCATGGCTGCGGCTTGCGAGTAATCGGCGCGCTCAACCTGCGGGAAATATTGGCGTCCCGACCGGTGCGGCGTGAATCCCACGGCATTCTTGCTGACCAGCCGGCTGATTAACGTGTTGACCGTCTTGCGATGCCAGCCGGTCTTTGTGCTAAGCCGCGCATCAATGTCTGCCGCAGTCAGAGGCGATTCGTCCCAAAGCACATTCATAATGTGCATCTCGGCGTCGCTGATGTTGATTGGCTTTGTCATAGATTACAGATGTAGTCTAATGGACTACATCTGTAATCACAAGCATTGAATGACGTCGCGGCTTGTTAGGCCTTGGTGAAGGCGGCCCGGTTCTCGCCTTTGGAGTTAGTCACATGAAACCCGATGACCTGCCCCGCCTGGTCGCGGGCAAATTTGACGCTTCTTACCACCCCATCTCCCATGAAGAGATCCTTCTCGACGGCGATTAGCTTGAAATTGCCGTGGCGGATACTGTTGGCGAACAGCCCCTGCTCTTCCAACACAAAACTCAGCATCAACTCCAGCTCCACGCTGTAGTAAACGCCTTCATATTCCGCGTAGCTCGCAACCTCTTCTCGGTCGTTCAGGACGATCTTTGGCGCCAGAATGTTGTTGTACTCGACAGCGGAGGCAACACCGTCGGCGCCCTGCTGAAAAGTCATGGTTCTATTGCCGTACGCCCGAATAAGGAAAGTGTTGTCTCCGATAGGCGTCATAGGAAATGTCCCTTCGCCATTTGCCTTGGTGAATAGCTGATTGCCGCTTCGGGTAATTGTGACTACCCAGGCTTTGCCCAATTGGTAGACGCCGATGAAATTGTCCAGCTGTTCGTTGGACAGCTGAACCACCTTTTCTGAGATCGGCGACACCTCGCTACGGTCCTCGTCAGACTTGTCCTCTGGGAGCAATGTATCGATATATTTCTTGATGATCGCGCCCGTATTGGTCCTGAAGTTGTGTGCCACAAACAGGGAAGTCTTTAGGTCCGGTAAAAGCACCATGTGGGACGTTTGTGATGCCCAGCTGCCGGAGTGATTGATGTAGCGGACTCCTCGATATTCCTCGATGTCTATGCCGTAGGCGTAGGTGTTCTCTCCACCGTCGTTTAAGGGTGTTGTCGTCATCATTCGATTCACAACAGCTTGTTTTTCCGGCGGCGGCGACATGAGGAAGTTCATCCACTTTCTCATGTCAGCGCCGTTGGAAATGAGGCTGCTGGAACCGAGGGCGGTCGTGTTGTTGGTATCTCTGACCTGAGTACCTTCATCGTTGAGAAAGTAAGCGCCGGCGAAATTGGGAATCAGCCGGGTTTGATCATCGTTGAAAAACGTATTTGCCATCCCGAGGGGTTCAAACACGTTCTCCCGAGTCCAATCAACAAACGAGTCACCGGTCACCTTCTCCACAATAGCCGCTAACAGAACGTAGCCCGTATTGGAGTATTGGTAGCGAGTGCCAGGAACAAAATCGAGCTCGGTTTGGGCATATGCCATTCGGATGATCTGGTCGTAGGCGATACGGTCGCTGGACGGCCACTTCATTTGCCACAAGAGGCTGGTCCAGTTTTTGATACCGCTCGTGTGATGAACGAGATGGCCGACCGTGATGGTATGGCCGTAGGTCGGGAAGTCAGGCAAATACTCACGAATATCCGCGTCGCTGGACAGCGCTCCGGCTTCCTCAAGCTCTGCGATCGCATAGCCGGTGACCGTTTTGGCAATCGACGCCAGATCGAACACCGTGTCCTCATTGACAGGCACCTGGTGTTCAGCGTTCGCGACGCCGTTGACGCTCGTGTACACCTCCTTTGAGTCCTGAACGATGGTGATGTACGAGCCAAACGCCGAATAATCCTCTCGCCGTTCGTAAATCTCTTTCGATACTGCCGCAAATTTCTCCACCGACGTTTCGCTGAGCGACTGCCCACAGAAAAGGAGAAGAAATGGTAAGAGGACTCTCATAGTCGATCCTTCGAATGATTGATATGTCTTCGACGACGTTTTGTGCCCTTTGGTTGTGATGATCCTCGATTTGCGACCTAGAGCCCATCGCTGTCCACTGTCTGGCAACCGCAACCCACTGCGTTGAGTGGTGTCCGACGCGGCAGGTACTCAGCGTGCTCTCCGCTCCCTGCCGCTGATCGTTTATGCTGTTGGGCCCTGCTCTCTTAGGACCAACCCATGCGCCGCACCTGCCGTTCGCTTTTTCTCGCCCTGACCGTCGCTACAACCGCCTTTGCGCAGGAAAACCCCGAGCGGCGCGCGATCGCTCACGAAGACGTTTGGCTTATGAAACGCATCGGCTCGCCGGCAGTCTCGCCGGATGGACGCCACGCGATCGTCTCAGTCGCTGAACCCGCTTACGAAAAAGAAGACGAGGTCTCCGACCTTTGGCTGGTTGCTGTCGACGGCAAGACACCGCCTCGACGGCTCACGTCGACCGCGGGGGGCGAAGGGGGCGTGCACTGGTCGCCTGACGGAACCCAAATTGCGTTCGCCGCCAAGCGCAGCACCGCAGAGGACGCCAAGTCGCAGATCTTTGTCCTGCCGATGGATGGTCCGGGGGAGGCCGTGGCAATTACCGACCTGTCCACCGGAGCCTCAAACCCGAAATGGAGTCCGGACGGTTCGCGCATCGTCTTTGAGAGCCGCGTTTATCCCGAAGCCATTGACGATGACGCCAACCAGGCCGAAAAGAAAAGCCGGGATGAGCGCGGCATCAACGTGTCGCGCTACGAAATCTTCCCGATTAGGTACTGGGATCATTGGCGCAATGACCTTCAGACTCGCCTGTTTGTGCAGGACGCAGAAGCGGGAAAGCCTGCGAAGGACCTGCTGGTTGGGACAAAGCTGGTCTCGAGCCCCGGATTTGCGGGTGTGTCCTCGTTGTCAGGCGATAGGCTGCACGCCGCCTGGACGCCGGACGGCGAGGCGCTGATTATCTCTGCCACGGAGGAGCTGCACGAAGCGGCTCATGATGCGGTTCGCTATGGACTCTATCGAGTGCCGGTGGAGGGTGGCGAGCCAGCACCCATCACCGCCGGCGTCGACTACAGCTGTGTCGGGGCAAAGTTCTCCCGCGACGGGAAACACCTCTACTGCAGCTGGAGCCCCATCAACGACCACGTTTACAACCACTCGGAAGTCGCTCGGGCCAGGTGGGAGGGCGACAACCTGCAAGGCGCACTTGAGGTGCTCACAGAGGACTTCGATCGCTCGGTCAGCGGCTTTGAGCTATCGGCCAATGGAAAAACCCTTTACCTAAATGCCCACGACCGCGGACGCACGCGCCTTTTTGCGCTGCCAGCCAAAGGCGGGGCCGTGCGCCCGCTTGATGACCAATCTTCCGGCGTCTACGGCACCCCGATGCCCGCCGGCGATCGACTGGTGGCGGCCTGGCAGAGCTCTGCAACGCCTGCTGAGATTGTCCGGGTAAATCCGAGGAACGGAGAGCATGTCGCGCTCACGGAGTTTAACGCCGCGAAAGCCGCTGAGCTCGACCGCCCGGCTTTCCGAGAGTTTTGGTTCGAAAGCTCAAAGGGCCGGTATATCCACAACTGGCTAGCACTCCCGCCTGGCTTCAGCGAAAGCGAGCAGTACCCACTGGTGCTGTTTATTCACGGCGGGCCCTTCTCGTCGTCACTGGACTCAGATCACGTCCGCTGGAGCCCTCACCTGCTGGCGTCTGCCGGGTACGTGGTGCTGCTGACCGACTACACCGGCTCGGTTGGGTACGGGCGCGAGTTTTCGCGGAACATCGAAGGTGATCCGCTGGCCACACCGGGTGAGGAGTTGATCGAGGCCGCCGACGAGGCCACCCGCCTCTTTAGCTTTATCGATCCCGATCGCCAGGCGGCCGCCGGCGCGAGCTACGGCGGGCATTTGGTGAACTGGCTGCTTGCCACCACCGACCGCTTCGATGCCCTGGTTGGCCATGCCGGGCTCGTCGATCTGGAAGGCCAGTATTCGAGCAGCGACGGTGTCTACCACCGCGAGCGGATGAACGGCGGACCGCCCTGGGGTGACAGCGAGGTCTGGAAAGCCCAAAGCCCATCAACGTACGCCAATCAATTCAAAACGCCGACGATGCTCACCATCGGCGAGAAGGACTTCCGGGTTCCGGTCAACCAAACCATTGCAGCCTGGACCTACCTGCAACGAATGCAGGTGCCCTCAAGGCTGCTGGTTTTTCATGATGCCAATCACTGGATCATGAAGGGCAAGGAAGCGAAATACTTCTGGGACGAGGTTCACCTGTGGCTGGCTGAACACCTCATGCCTGTCGACGGGGAGACCTACTCGGGGAATACCCGGTAGGTCTAAGCCACCGGAGACCGAAACTGGGAACATAGCTGGAACATAGCTGGTTGGGGCTTCTGGCTGCGTCGGTTCTACGGCCGGAGAGCAAGCGCTGCCTAATTCGTCATTTTTCGGAGTCTGCAACAGCAGCGTCAGTTAATCGCTGCAGCCGCCGCAGCGTCGGGGCCAGCAGGTATCCACCGATGACCACACCCGTCGCCATCACCCCGCCGAGAAAAACGGTCGTGACGGGACCGAGGACCGTCGCCACCGTCCCTGCCCGGAAGTCTCCCATGTCGTTTGATGTAGCGATGAACAGCGAGTTCACCGAGTTGACCCGTCCCCGGAGCTCATCTGGCGTCGCGAGCTGGATGATGGTCAGCCGCACATTGACGCTGACCATATCGGTAGCGCCATAGATAAAGAGCGCCAGGAGACTCAGCCAAAGATTGGTTGAAAGAGCAAATACGATAGTCGAGAGAGAAAACATCGCCAAAGCGGCAAACAGCCAGGTCCCGGCTGGACGAACGGGCGGCATGCGAGTGAGCACTACACCGGCGACCACCGCTCCCGCTGCCGGCATGGCGCGCATCAGGCCGAGGGTTTCGGGCCCGGCGTTCAGGACGTCCACCGCAAACACGGGCAGGAGCGCCACCACGCTGCTGACAAGTACGATCAGCAAATCTAGCGAAATTGCCGGCAGCACCAGTGGGTTGCGCCAAACATAGCCAACGCCCGCCAGGAGTTGCGCCAGCCCGCGACCGCTGGGCCGGCGAACGGTCAGTGCCGGCAGCAGGAGATTCAGCAGTACGGCAGCAAAAGTCGCCGCTGCCAAGAGCTGATAAATGTCGGTGTCGATCCAAGCGACCAGCACGCCCGCAGCAAACGGGCCTACTGTGTCGCCCGCTGTCCTTACCGTGCTGCTGACGGCGACCGCTCGGGAGAGATAATCCGCGGGAACCAGACCCGGAAGAATGGATTGAGAGGCGGGCATCTGAAATGCCCTGGCGACACCGTTCAGGAACAGCAGCCCAAAAACCATCTGCGGGTTAAAGTCAGAAGATCCCAGGCTCAGCGCCAGACCGGCCAACACCAGCGTTTGCAGCGAGACGCACGCCACCAGGATGTACTTTCGCTGCAGCCGGTCGACCACCCATCCCGAGACAACAAACAGACCCGCGATCGGCATGATCTGCATCAGCCCCACCAAGGCTAAATCGAAGGGGTCACCAGTCGCCTGATAGATATGCCAACCGACCGAAACCGACAGCATCGTCGACGCCAGGCCGGTGAGCACCTGAGCCAGCAGGTACGTGAGGAAAGACTTGTTCAATGGAGATTTACGCCGACGGTGACCTTGCAGACAGATAACCGGCGGTGAGAAGTTCCTGGTCGGGATCGATCATCCGAAACGAGAGCATAACGTACCTGACGTGTGAGCAACCAGCACTCGGATCAGGGTTTCCATCGCTTCAACGTGGGGCCACCCCCGGAAATCGCTGTGGTGCCTGAATCGGCGTCTATCTTGGATCGTAGTCTCGTTGGCGGCTAGCCTCCGCGACGCAGGGGTTGCCATTTGACGTAAGTGAGCGAGCGCCAAAGCCATTCCAACGGCCCAAAGCGGACTCGCGCCAGGCCGGCACCGTAAACTGGAATCTTCTCGGCCTGATGAAAGCCAAGTCACGCTCGCTCACGAAGCTGGATGGGTGGACCTGGATTGGGGTTTTCCAGCAATGTTCCCAGAGATGGCCCCAGGTTTTCACTTTTTTCGTAGGTGAATTACAGGGAAAGCCAGCTTGCACCCGACGAACGAAAACAACAGAAGAACGCTGCCAGGCCGTTCCAGAACGAGCGTCTGATTGGCATCTGCTTAGGATCAAACGCGGCAAGGGAATGCGCTGGCTGCTAAAAGCACAAGGAACGGGGTCATTATCAAATCAAAAGTTTGCGGCGCAGTACTTCTGCTCCTGGCATCTCCACATCTTTGGGGCGGGGTCAGCCTGCCGGAGTTCGATCTGCTCTGGCCTTCGCAGCCGCGTCCCTATTTTTTCCAGACGGTCTTCGCGACTGGGCCCAGCGCCATTGCCGTCGACGACAAGGGGTTCGTTTATGTGGCCGACCAGATCGCCGCGCAGATTCAGAAATACTCCGCCGACGGTGTGCTGGTAAGCACCATTGGCGGCGGTCTCGTGGACAGGCCGCATGGCGTGGGTGTCGACAGCCAGGGCAATATCATTGTTGCGGACCGCAATGGTGGCGAAGTCTTCAAGTTCGATGCGGCCGGAAATCTGGTAGCCCAGTGGGGCGGTCATGGCAGCGAAGATGGGCAGTTCACGCTGAGATTTGGGCCGTTCCAGATCGCGATCGACGACGCCGACAACTATTACATCCTCGATCCGCCGGGTTTTCGTGCCGTCAAATTCGATTCCGATGGAAACTTTATTGCCAATATCGGCAGTGAGGGAACCGGTCCCGGCCAATTTGACGGAGGTGGCCCGTTAGGCATCACGGTCGTAGGCGACGAGCTGTTTATGGTTCAGTTCGGTCGCGACCAAATTGAGGTCTTCGATCTGGACGGCAACTTCGTGCGCCAAATCGCTGATTCTTCCGGCGGCCTCAACAGCCTCACACTCATGGAAGGCCTTGGGCGTGATCCGCAGGGAAATCTGCTTGTGTCCTACAACGGCCGCGTCACCAAAATCGACCTCATCGGCAACGAGCTGTTCTCCTTTGGTACTCGCGATACGGACGCGTCAGTTGGACCAGGCGAAATGGCAGCGGCACGCCAGGCTGCAGCTGGCCCAGACGGCACCATGTACGTCGTTGATCTCTACGGGGTTGTGCGCTGGGGACCGAGCGGTGAGTATTTGGCACGGTGGGGCAGCGCCGGCGAAAGGCCTGGGCAGTTTGCGTCACCTGACAGTATCGCGATCAGCGGGCTCGGGGAGCTTTATATCGCCGAACAAGCAAACCGCAGGGTCCAGGTTTTCGACGAGGACGGCATTTTCCTCAGGTCTTTTCAACCGCTGAGACCCGCAGACACGTTTCCGGGTATCTTTGGCGCCATGGCCGTTGCCTCAGACGGCAGCGCAGTCATCCTGTTCTCAGGCGTCAACGATGACGCTGTTGTTCGGCGTTTCAGCAGCACGGGCCAGTTTTTGAATCAATGGGGAATAGAGCCCTCTGACCTGACTGGGGTAGGCGCCAACGGCATTTTCGAAAATGCTTCATCCCTGGCCATCGACACCAACGATCTGGTCTATATCGGGGACGAGCAGGACAACCGAATTCAGGTGTTCCAACTCGACGGCACCTTCGTCCGCACAATTGGCTCTGGCAGCGGCACGGAAGACGGGCAGTTCAGGTCGATTGATTCGGTGGCCGTCGCGCCGGACGGAACCATCTTGGCGGCCGATAGTGATCGCATCCAGCGCTTCAACAGCGACGGCCAGTTACTAGCCCGTTATGACAAAACCTTCCAAAACGCTTTTGGTATGGCAGTGGACGCTGCGGGCCGCATCTATGTCGGTGATGCGTTTATCGAGGTCTACGATTCCGACGGCACCCTGCTGGGCAACATGGCATCAGAAGGCGTGTTGCCGGGGCAGGTCAACACTGCCCGAAGCATTGCTGTTGGGCCGAATCAGCGAGTTTATGCACTCGAGCGCAGCAACAACCGGGTGCAGCGCTTCCGGCCGGCCGCGGCACCCGGCAACACCAAAGCGATTGTGGTGACCGGCGGCGGCCCTTATCCCGGTAACGCGCTGTGGGACGCAACGCAGGTCAACGCCAATTTTGTCTTTCGCACTCTGGTGGCCCAGGGGTTTGAGAAAGACACCATCCAGTACCTTTCCGCCGACACCGACCTTGATCTGGACCAGAATGGATTGTTCGACGATGTGGATGCCGATGCCACCAACGCGGCCTTTGAGTCGGCGCTGACGGGAGACTTTGCCTCGGACGCTGACAACCTGTTGATCTACATGGTGGATCACGGCGGGGTGGACACGTTTCGTATGAGCGGCAGTGAGGTCCTCCGCTCAGAAACCCTGGACGACTGGATTTCGACCTGGCAGGCCGGCCATCCTGGAGGCGAGGTCACCATTGTTTATGACGCCTGTGAGTCCGGCAGCTTCATGGACGAGCTGTCCGGCCTAGATCGGCTGGTTATCACCAGCTCCAGCCCCGGCGAAAGCGCCTATTTTGTCTCCGGCGGGACGATGTCGTTTTCGAATCTTTTCTGGACGCAGGTTTTTAACGGCGAAGACGTCGGCGAGGCATTTTCCATTGCGCGCGACGGCACCGTGAACTCCTTCCCCACTCAGAATGCGCTCCTGGATGCGAACGGCAATGGCGTGACCAACGAAACCGGTGACTTCCAGCTGGCGGCAGGCCGCATTATCGGGCGCGGCACCCTCAGCGGTCTCGACCGCCCGGTGCTGGGCGTCGTCAGCGCACCGCCGTTCATTGGATCAGGCAGTACCGCTGCGATTACGGTCAGCAACGTTTTCGACAGCAACGGCATTGCGCGCGTTTGGGTGGTGGTTCGACCTCCGGGCTTTCAGCCGGGTTCGTCTGACAATCCGATCGCTGAGCTGCCAATCTTAGAAATGGAGCCGGTGGACGACGTCGGAACCTATGGCGTCACCTCGTCGATCTTCACCAGCGCGGGCACCTACGATATTTCCGTTTTCGCCGAGGACAACGACGGCAACGTCGGTGTACCCCAGCTGGCTGCCATCACGGTGAACGACCCTACGCGGCGCCGCGCAGTGGTTGTCGTCGGCACCCAGCAGGATGGCTCACGAGATCGGTCGTTTGAACGCAGCGGAAGCCTCGCTAGCGCCGCGCTGCAACAGCAGGGCTACGGGCCCGACAGGATCAGCTGCCAGTCATCAGCCTGCGACGATATTCAGTTTCTTTCGTCAGTCACCTCTTTCGGCACCGACGGTCTGGCGACCCTTTCAGGATTGGAAGACGCGCTGACGGTTTGGGGTACCGACGATGTTTCGGACCTGACGCTATACCTGGTGGGAACCCAGGCTGCAGGCGAGTTTGTGCTCAACGAAACGGAAAGCCTGACCGTCGCTACGCTGGAGGGATGGCTCGATCAGGTGCAGGCAGCCAACGACGGCCAGCTAACGATCATTTATGACGGCGACGGTGCCGGCGCGTACCTGCCGACTCTCGCCAGCAACACCAGCAACCCAAGAATTGTGCTCACCAGTGCAGACGCAGACGAGCAGGCGGTGTTCCGTCGAAGCGGCCGGCTGTCGTATTCGCAGTTCTTCTGGCGATCGATCCTGAACGGCGCACCCGTGCGGACAGCCCACTTACTAGCACGCCGGGCCATCCAGTTTTCAGCGGGCTCGGTTACGCCGCTTATCGAAGATCAGGGCAACTCGGTTCCGAACGAAATCTTCGACGGCATTGTCGCCAGGTTTTATTCCGTCGGCCGCGGCATCCTGCTCGCCGGCGACGAGCCGGTTGTTGGCAGTATTTCGTTGCCCAATCAGGCTGTCGCCGATTTCGAATCGATCACGGCAAGCGGCGTCACCTCAACCGGCACAATCGAAGAAGTGTTTGCCGTTATTACCCGGCCCGATGGCCAGACCATCGTTGAATCCCTCTCCGAGCAGGCGCCGGACTATGAGGTCAGCAGCGTCGGGCTGTGCGCCGGCAGCGGCACCTACGAAGTATCGGTCTACGCGGCTGATACCGACGGTGCGGTTTCCCAGCCTGTCTCCGCCGTTTTAACCCGAGCCGCGCCCTGCGCCGATACCAGTTTCGACCTGGCGGTCACCTCGGTGGAGGCGCCCCGCTTTGTTCCGTTGTCAGATGGATCCACATCCATCACCATCAACGCGACCAATATCGGCCCTGCCACCGTCGCTTCCGCCGTTGTCACGGCCTACGTTTCGAACAATGGTGTCATCGACGCAAGCGACACGGCGGTCGGTATGGTTACGCTTAGCGACGTTTTCTCGCTGAAAGAAAACCTGACCGATTTTGAGGTTCCCCTGCCGTTAAGTGAGTCGACAGTCTATGTCGGCGCCTGCGTCAGCGTGGTTGACGGTGAAGCCAACGCCGGCAATAACTGTTCGACAGGCCGCGCCGTTCGCGTGGTAAGCGAGGATTTCATCTTCGGTACGGGTTTCGAAGATTAGCGTTACAACGCGCACCTAGTTTTCATCCAACCCCGTAACGCGATCCAAACGTCAGAGCGCTGCGCCGCCTGGCGGTGCACTTTTCGCTGCAATAGCGACGCATCAAGCTCTTGGTTGACGTTTTCCACCCTGGTCTGCGTAGAACTAGCTAGGTACAGACCAAGGACTCCCCATGCGATTCTTCTTTTTCCTCGTCTGGCTGGCTGCATATGGAGAGGCTGGCGCGGACTCTAAGGGCCTGGTGATCTTGAATCCGATCGCCGGCATCAACGGCGGCGCCTGTGTCTACACCTCGGTGGCTCAAGCCGTGGCGGACGCCGCGAACGGCGATACGATCATCATCGAAGCCGGTCAGCACGCGGGCCTGATCGGGGAGATCGATAAGGACCTGACCTTTGTACCCGGGCGCCCCGGGCCACCCGGCGCCACCGGGTGCGAACTGGAAAATGTTGGGGCCGACTTTTCCACCGTAAGGCTGAGCGGCGATGGCGCAAGCGACGACCCGGTCGGCGGCTTGGTCGAGGTGCTGGATGGCGCCCGGGTTACCTTCCGGAATCTCTCACTGCAGTCGGCCACAGCGACCAACGGGGGAATCCTGGCTGTCACCAGCGGCGCCCAGGTGGTGCTGGACGGCGTGCAGGTATTCGACGGCACAGCGACCCTCAGCGGCGGTTTGGTTTACGTGGCCGGTGGTGCGGCGCAGTCCAGACTCCAGATCCGCGGAAACAGCAATCTTGCCGGCGGCAGCGTCACGCCGGGCGACGGTGGAGGCATTGCACTGTTCGACGCCAGCCTCAGAGTGGAAGACTCAACCATCGGACTGCTGGGAATGTCGTTGTCCAGCAGCAGCAACAGCGCCGAGCCGTTTGGCGGTAGCCCGGCGGGAGGTAACCAGGCGGCTGGCGATGGCGGCGGTATCTATGCAAGCGGGTCGACGCTGAGCTTTTTGGCCGGTAGCCGCTTCACGGAGAACCAAGCCGGCAATGACGGCGGGGGGATCTTTGCAATCAATTCCACAATCTCCGGTGTTGAAAGCACCGTTCGCGGCAATACCGCAGCCAACCGCGGTGGCGGGCTGGCGCTCCGCGGCGGCTCAGCGGTGTTTACCGACAGCCTCTACCTCGAAAACGCTACGACCGAATCAGGATTTGGCTTCGGTGGCGGTGGCCTATTCGGAGCCGATGATGCCGAGCTTCAGCTTACAAGCGTCACGCTGGAACAGAACACCAGCGAAGCTCAGGGTGGCGCGATCTGGCTTTCCGAGGCGCAGCTGACCAGCAACGTGAGTAACTTCACCGGCAACAACGCTCCGTTTGGCGGAGCAATCGCCGCCGCGACCGGAGCAATGACCATCGAGGGCGGAATGTTTAGCAGCAACGTCGCTCTCGGCTTCGGTGGGGCCATCGCCAGCACGGGATCGACCATAGCGGTCGGGGGAGCAGCCACCTTTGCCATGAATTCAGCAGCGGACGGCGGAGCGATTTACCAAAACACCACCGATGGGTCTGATCAACTGACCATCGACGAAGCCGTGTTTGTTGATAACGAAGCTTCAAATCCCGTTGGCCTCACCGGTCGAGGCGGCGCCATCTTTTCAGGGCCTGGAACGGTGGAAATCCATCGATCGCAGTTCGAATCGAACACGGCCGCCGACGCTGGCGGCGCCGTGTTCCTGCGAGACTCGAACCAAAGCGGCCTAGCGGCGACAATCACCAACTCGGCGTTCGAGTTGAACCGAGCCTCAGACGGTGCCATGACAGGCACCGGGGGCGGGATTGCGGCGTCTGACGTAAGTTCGCTGGTGATTGCCGATACACGGTTTGTCTTCAACCAGACCGGTCTGGCCGGAGGCGCGCTCTGGATGGAGAACGTGCCAGCGGGTCTGCTGACCAACGTTCGCTTTGAAACCAACGTAGCGCCCCGTGGCGCCGCCATCTACAGCCGCGACAGCAGCTACACGGTGGCCACGCAGTTTTCCACCTGCGACCCGTTTGTGCTGGCAGCCAACGAGTACTGCTCTTTGTTTATCACCAACAACGCCCTTGAGTCTGGTGGCGGAATCTTTATTGACGATGTTGCAAACACGAGCACCATCAGCCTGGACCGCGTGGCGATGATCCGCAACAACTCCAACAGCTCCAGCGCCAGCGTTGGTACCGCCATCGACGGACAAAGCATGGTGCCATCCTTAGTCACCCTGCAAAACGTGCTGGTGGCGGACAACGGCGCTGACAACACCCAGGACTCGGCCATTTCGGTGAGCAACAGCCAGCGGCTCCACCTGCGACACGTAACGATGGCCGGAAACGTGGCGAGACCGCTCTGGGCCATAGACCCTCAGGTGGAGGTGGAGATCACCGAGTCGATCATTTACGTGAATGGCCAGGGACCGCGAATCTCAAATGACGTTGCCTCGTTTGTCCGTAGCTGCAACAACTCGCAGACGCCCGATTCCGGCGGCCAGTCGATGGGCGGCAATCTGGGAAACCCCAACTTTACGATCACCGCACGGGGTAACTACCGACTCTCAGCCGCGTCGGTGAGCGCAGACCAGTGCGCCATCTCCAGCCCGCGAGACCTTGATGGGCTGTTTCGCGCCGGGCCAGATCTAGCCGACCAGGGTGCCTTCGAGCGGGATGGTCAGACGATGGGGCCCGATCCGCTTTTCTCGGACGGTTTTGAAATCCCATAGGTAAGTCTGACAGGAAAAGGCCCACCGAAATCCGGTGCCTCTGCTACAACTCGTCGACCGTCAGTGTAAACATGGACTGGAATCCCTCTGCGTATTCGTACTTGCTACCTCCGGCCTGGCCACCGGAGTTGCGCCGAAAAGGGTTGGCCCGGTTTTCGGCGACAGGTCTTGCACAGCGTGCCCAAACTTCAGTTTGGATTTGCAGAGGCGCCTGAATCCGACAGATTTCTCGCTCGGCGTTTCGCTTGATACATCGCATTGTCCGCGCGGTCGATGAAGGAATCGACGTCATCGCCCGGTCTAGCCAACGTGCCTCCGACCGATGCCGAGAGCGGCGTTGCGTTTTCCGTTTTGTCCGCAAGAGCGCTCTCAATTGACCCGATCGTCTCTTGAAGCAGCGCCTGATCAGCGTTGTTCATCACAAGCAGGAACTCATCTCCGCCCCAGCGAATGGCCATATCGCCAGGCCGGGCAATCAGTTTCAACACGTTGGCCAGGGTCCGCAGCGCATGGTCACCTGCTTCATGGCCGTGGAGGTCGTTAATGGGCTTGAGGTTGTCCAGATCGACAAACAGCGCGCCAAGCGTCTCAGTGCCCATCGCCTGATCGACAAGCTCGCGTCCAGCGCGGCGTTGATAGAGTCCCGTCAGACCGTCATAGCGCGCCTCTGTGCGGTATTTGATCAACTGTGCCCACAGGTCAGCGATGAACGTGGCGATGCCGGTGGTCGCGAGAATCAGCGGACCAAACGCGAGAAAGAGGTCGATGCCGCGAGGGGTGATGAGCTGGTCGATATTCGCCAGCAGATAGATGGCTGGCGGCATCGCCAGCGGAATGAACAGTCGAAAATTGAGGCGCGTTGCCTTGTCAGGCGGTAGAAACAGGAAGACGCTGAGAGCCGTCAACGCCAGCATGCCGGTCACTGGTGGCATCCCCTCAATCAAGGGCGGACCATCGAATAACACGGCCTGGACCAGGGGAATATAGACGCCGATAACGAGGCTTGAGATCAGAACAATCAACGAGATCCGCGCCACAGGACGCAACAGCGACGAATTGAAGTAAATCATCAGCGCGGTGACGCAGAAGTACGTCCCAACCAACGGAGGGAGGATCAAGTGGATAGCCGGCTCGTCAGGCCTCGCGTAGTGGTAGACCGTTGCGCAAGCAAAGCCGGCGGTTGCGCATAGATGAAGCATAATCATTACGCCGCGACGCGGCGCAAAATCATTGTCTGGGTACATGGGCCTGCTCACGATTTTGGATACGGCGATCGATTTTGGTTGCTAGTCTGTTCATGGCGACAGGCGCCCCTATGAGAGTTAGGCACAAGACAGGGCTTGAGTATGCGGAGCCCCTCATTGGCTTTACGTGAAAATTTACCGAAACTCGAATTGTACGGCCTCCGTTCATCAGATTTTCCGCGGGCAGATCGCGGATTAGCAAAAAAGGACCCTCGGTGGGCACTGTGCTAAGTTCCACAAGCCTTCATTGTCCAAGGTGACTGAGTGTTCCTGTCACGCCTCCTTCGTATTCGCCCGCTTCTGGAAAACCAGACGGGTCGCTACCTGCTCTATGCAGCTGGTGAGACGATTCTGATCGTGCTGGGCATTCTGATCGCCCTGCAAATCGACAGCTGGAATCAGGACCGGCAGGATCAAAAGGCGGAACTGAGTTACATGCAATCGCTGATTGAAGACCTGGAGATCGACATCGAAGAGGCCGACGGCGTATTGGCTGCGCTTCGAAACCACATCGACGCGACTCAGGATCTCGCAGAAATGCTGGCAGACCCAGAGGTTGTTTCAAACTCCAATGAGGCTTACGCGCTGTGGACCAACAATATGGGTTTCCCAGACTTTTTGAGCAACGACCGAACGCTGCGACAACTCAAGAGCGACGGCGGTTTTTCGCTCATCCAAACCCAAAGAGTGACGGTTTCCATCATCGAGTATGAGCGACTGCTAAAAGAGTTCTACGGGCAGCAGGAAATCTGCAACCAGCTTCTCATTCAGCAAGGGCCCTACCTTCAGCTTTTCGATACGGTTGCCATGGCTCAGACGCCCACCTCTCCCGTGCCGCTCACCGAGGCCGGAAAGCGCGGCTTGAGCCAGGCCTACACAGACCGCAAACTCTGGATGCTTGCGCTGGTTGGTCTTGTTCGGCGGCTGGAAGCGGTTCGCTCTGCCAGTGCCGAGCTTGCGACGCTCATCCAGACCGAATATGCGCTCTTACACCCTGGGCTCTGATGACTCGTTCTTCGGCAGCTAAGGATCGACCGCAGCTTTTGCTGGTCTACGATGTCGCTGTGCGCAGCTCCAGGAGAGCATCAGGCAATGACGGATTCAGAGGCAAGCAGGACCGGGAGGTAAGAATCATGGGAACGTGCATTGCAACGACAACGAGAAGGGCTAAACGCTGGCTGACGCTGATTGTCCTGACAGCACTCTGCGCCTCAGCGACGGCCCAGGAACGCAGCTATACGCTGCTCGAACGCGAGCTGGAATACCTGATGGAGCTCTGGCCAGGTGACTACGACAATCGGGAACAGGTGCAGTTCGACTTTAACGTCGGCAAGCGGTCACCTGCTCAGGGCGGACATAAGCGGGTGCACAGCCAAATTCGCCGGGTCGACCTGCCGACGTTCGGTGAACACGTCCTTTATGCAAAGACTTTTGGTGACAACAATTCAGACAACGTTATTCGGCATCATCTCTATGAACTAAAAGCCGACGAAACAGCTAAAGCGATCCGGATCCGGGTCCACCAATTCAAGAACGGTGGGCGGTATTCCGGCGCTGCCGCGAATCCCGCGATTCTTGACAGCATGACGCGTGACGACACAACCGTTGCAGCGGGCTGCGATCTACTGTTGACCCGAGATGTCGATGCGATCGTCGGCGGCACCGCGCCGGGCGCATGCGCAGCGGCAAGCGAAAACGGCGGTGAGAGCCTTGACTACCAGGTGCGGATTTCGGAGACCGGCTACTGGTTTCACGATCGTAAGATCACCAATGACTCGTCGGCGGAACCACAACTTCCCTGGTACCAGCTGGAGCGAGTTCGCTGGTTTCAGTGCATGCTCGATTTCCCGCGCGAGGACGGCGGCCGACCCGTGAACACCGTCTCGTACGTCCGCATTCACGATCAAGGAGGGACTTATCCCTTTACCTATCGAGATGGGCGCGACATGGTTTTTACCTTTCGCAACACCTGGTCGTACGGCATGCAACGGGAGACGCTGGTCATCGTCATCCAGGAAGGTGATGAGACCGGCAAAACCCTCGTCTACGGCTGGGCGGAGCCTGGCTCTGATCGGATCGGCGTTAACCCAGGCTGGATAAGACTGCAGTGCGACCTGGATACACCGAAGAAGCGAAAATTCCAGCAGTGGCTGCGGCCAGACAGCTGACCGTCACGACGGGTTGCGCCAAAGAGTCACGCGCGTGTGAACGCGCACATAGTCCTGCAGCCCTGCACGTAGACAATCTCGAATAGCCCCAGGCGGATATCCTTGCGGTTTGCCCGGATGAAGATCGACGCCTGAGCTGCCTCCCCAGATTCACCTGCCGCCGGATCTCCTCCCTGAACGCTGGCCTGGAACCGCTGGGGCGCTCGAAAGAAACGATCAAACGTGATTGGCTTCAGCAGGTAGTCGACGGCCTCCAGCTCGAAGCCCTCCAGGGCGTAGTCCCGATAGGCGGTGGTAAAGATAACCAGCGGCCGCTGCTACTCAAAGCTATCGGAAAACAGTAGGTCCGCCCGGATGCTGATCGTAAAGATCTGAGGTTGCGAGGTGTCCTGTCCGCCATTGGCGACGCCACCGTTGTCGCTGGCGACCACGGTAAAACTGGAGCTACCGCTCTCGCCGGGTGCTGGTGTGTAAGTAAGGGTGCCCGCGGCATCGACCGTGGGAGGAACGGTGAACAGCGTTGGGTTGGCCACGCCGGCAACTAGGACGGTCACTTGTTGGCCCGCCTCGTTAGGTGCACCGGGGTCTAGGCTGGCCCAGTTGCTGACCGTCTGCGGACCGGCGTCTTCGCCGACTGGCGGCGGGTCGTCAGCGTTCAGTACCGGCGGATCGTTAACCGAATTAACCGTGATGGTAAAAGTCTGGAAGCCCGACACGTTGACCCCGCCGTTGGCCATGCCGCCGGAGTCTACGACCCGCACATTAAAGGTACTCGTGCCGCTGACGTCCTGGCGCGGGTCATAGATCAGATTCCCCAAGGTGTCGATCGTAGGCAGCACAGAAAACATGCCAGGATTAGAGACCGCTGCAACCTGATAGGTAAGCGCAAACTGGTTGCTCTCGTTTGGGCCGGGATCGAAAGCTGACCATCCGGAAACCGTTACGCCGCTCGGGTCCTCGTTGACCGCAGGCGGATCGGCAGCAACAAAACTCGGCGCGTCATTGACCGGCATGATGTCCAGCGTTACGTTCAGCAGGTTTTCGTCGCTAGCGAACCCCCCGAGAGCGCCGACCGCGCTGGAGATGTCCACGCTATCACCAGGCACTCGCCAGCGCCCGTCCCACATACGCACCGCTAGGCCGCCGGGCTGTCCGGAGTAGTTTAACGCCGGCACAAAACGCAGCCAGGCGTCGTTGCCGAGGACAAGTGCAGAAGTGTCGCTGAGGGCGCTCGGCAGGTCCTGCCAGTCGACGCCGTTGAGGGCATACTGCCATTGGCCCTGACCGGGCGTAGAGGAATCGCCGATGACGCCGACGCCGCCAAACGCATCAACGTCGAGGTAGTTGAGCGCTACGGTGACGTCTAGTCGGCTGCCGCTGGCGTTGGCATCGTCCTCGAGTTCGTCGAGCAGAAATGAGGTTGCTCCACCGACCCGCAGCGGTGCCGCGTTGCCGAACACCACGTAAGTCTCGCCTTCATCATCCGCGCTTGGATCAGCGCTATCGGCGCCAATGATCACATCGTCGATGCCGTCGCCGTTAACGTCGCCGGCGCGGCTGACCGAGCGTCCCGAGCGATCATCAGCGTCGACGCCGTTGAGCACGAAACCATTGCTGCCATCCAGGTCTGCCAGATTGAGGCTGGCAGGAAAGCCCGAATCGCTGCCAAACACCACGTAGGTCTCGCCTCCATTATTGACACCCGGATTTGCGAGATAGGCGCCAATGATCACATCATCAATGCCGTCGCCGTTGACGTCGCCAGCGCCATTGACCGAGCGGCCCGACAAGTCATTGGCGTCGATGCCGGTGAGTACAAAGCCGCTGCTGCCGTCCAGATCGGCCAGATTGAAACTGGCGGGGAAACCCAAATCGGTGCCAAACACCACGTAAGTCTCGCCCTCATTTAGGGCGTTCGAATTCGCGAAGTAGGCGCCAATGATCACGTCGTCAATGCCGTCGCCGTTGATGTCGCCAGCGCCGCTAACCGAGCGGCCCGAGCGATCATTAGCCCCAATGCCGTTAAGCAAAAAGCCACTGCTGCCGTCCAGATCAGCCAGATTGAGGCTTGCAGGAAAACCCGTTGCGCGGCCGAACACGATATAGGTCTCGCCTTCAGAGGTGCCCATCAGATCGGCGAGATAGGCACCAAGGATCACATCGTCAATGCCGTCGCCGTTGACGTCGCCGGCCCCGCTGACCGAGCGGCCCGAGAAATCACCAGCGTCGATGCCGTTGAGTACAAAGCCGTCGCTGCCGTCCAGGTCAGCAAGATTCAGGCTGGCGGGGAAACCCGAATCGCTGCCAAATACCACGTAGGTCTCGCCCTCATAGTTAGTGCCGGAACCGGCGTAGGGGGCACCAATGATCACATCGTCAATGCCATCCCCGTTGACGTCCCCCGCGCCGCTAACCGAGCGGCCCGAGCGGTCATAGTTGTCAATGCCGTTGAGGACAAAGCCGCTGCTGCCGTCGAGGCTTGCCAAATTGAGACTGGCGGGAAAACCCGTTGTACGGCCGAACACCACGTAGGTCTCGCCTTCATAGTCGGCGCTCTGATCAGCCCCGTAGGCGCCAATAATCAAATCGTCGATGCCGTCACCATTGACGTCACCGGCGCCACTGACGGCGTCGCCAGAGAAGTCACTGGCGTCGATGCCTTCGAGCAAAAAACCAGTGCTGCCGTCCAGATCAGCCAGATTCAGACTCGCAGGAAATCCGGTTGCACGGCCAAACACCACGTAGGTCTCACCCTCATTGCTGGTGCCGGGATCGGCGAGATCTGCGCCAATGATCACATCGTCGATGCCGTCGCCGTTGACGTCCCCCGCGCCGCTGACGGAGCGGCCGGAAAAATCATTGGCATCAATGCCGAAGAGCACAAAGCCGTTACTGCCGTCCAGCTGACTCAGTTCAATGCTTTCCTGCACGAACGCCGAGCCAGGAGAAAGTACGGCGGCTATGGCGATAGCCAATGGCCCCTTCCTAAGCTTCTGGCTGCGTGCTCGATTCATTGTTTTCGTCTCTACGCGTGTTGCAAGCATCATACGAAGCTCGTGGCCAGAATTCTGTGACGAGTATGTAACGGTTTTTCAGCGATGGATAGCCAGGTCGATACTGAGGCGCAATCCGCCTGGGCGCTGACTGCGTTGGCCTTGAACCCGGGCTGGATCCGGCTTCAGTGCGTCCTGGACACGCCAAAGACGCGGAAATTCCAGCAGTGGCTGCGGGCCGGATAGCTAATCCAACCCTGCGACACCTGCAAGTCGTCGCACCGACACCATCTGCGGGTCCCGCCCCTTGGCGAGTTAGAGCTCCTCGAAACCGCTCAGGAATATCGTCTCTGGTGCAAAGCTCACCGAAAAGGTTTGAGTCATCGAGCTGTCCTGACCACCATCAGCTGTTCCACCGTCGTCCACAAGCTGCGCTGCGACCGTGGCGCTTCCCTGGTTGCCGCTGAGCGTGAAACTCAGCGTCCCGTCATTGCTGATCGCAACTGAATCGATTACGCCGGCAGGATCGGCCTGGACGTTGAGCTGGAAGGTCAAATTCTGGCTGACTTCGTCAGGACCGCCGGCACTGATGCCAGTTGCCCAAGCAGGCAGGGTCTGAGTCAGGGGTTGACCGTCAACGATGGTGACATCCGGGCCCGCAGCAAAACTTGGCGCGTCATTTACGGGCTGAACGGTGATTGTCACCGTACCCGTTGCGGTGATGAAGCCGTCAGTGATGTCGTAAGTAAAGCTCGCAACGCCGACCGCGTCGGCCGCAGGCTGGAAGTCAAAGTCGCCATTGGCGCTCAAGGTCACCTGCCCGCCTACGCCAGACGCGGCAAAGGTCCCAACAGTAGTCACCGTGATCACCTCGTTACCCTCGTCTCCGGCGTCAGCACCGTTACCGTTGTCGTTCAGCACGTTGCCAACCACGCCGGAATCCTCAAGCGTCGAAAAGTCGTCTGGCAACGCTGCGAGGCTGTCGGTCGAGCCGGTAACGGTGATTTCCACCGTCTGGGTGGCAGACGTCGAAGAGTTTTCAGCGGTGTAGCTGAAGGATACGACCGCGTTTTGCCCAGCGTTTAAGTTCTCGAACGTGCTTCCCGGATCATAGGTAAAGCTGCCGTCGGCGGCGACGTTCAGCGTTCCTCCGGCCATTGGCGCCGTATCACTACCTACCGCGGGCTGCCCATCGATTGCGGTGATGGTCAGGGCGCCGACCACCGCAACGTCGTTCTGGAGCAGGCCCGTTGCGGCATCGACGGTAAGGGTTGCGTCCTCATCCACGGTATAGGTGTCTTGGGTCAGCTGCGGCGCGACAAACAGCTGAGTCACGGTAGCGTCGCCAACGGCGGGCGTATCGGGATCGTCCGACACGGTCGTGGGAAGATTGGTGGCGGTCAGCATGACCTGCGCGCTCGTTTGCGTGACCCCCATGCCCAAGGGATCGGTGACGTTCGCATCCCAGGTGATGGTGACGGTTCTACCGGGGTCAACCTGCCCAAGATCTACACCGACATCGGTATCGCCGGGGCGGTTACCCAGCAGCACCATGCCAAAATCTGAGGTAACCGACCCGAGAACCAAAGTCGTCTCCGCGCCGCCCAGAGATACCAGGGTGCCGCATAGTTCCGGCGTATTGCCGTTGTTGCTCAATACCGCCGTGTAGCGAATGGTGTCTCCACCGCCGGCGACCCCGTCGCCATTGTCGACGGCGATTGCGTCCGTGAGCGTCAAACTGACGTCTCTCAGTATGACCGAGGTCACCGTCGGATCGCTAAAGCTTGTGGCGTCTAACGGGTCGTCGAAACTGCTTGTAAACTCCGCTGTCGTGAGCAGGCCGGTTGTGCTGACCTCGGTAACGGCGCCGGGCGCTGCGGTGATCGTACCCTGGAACGTGATCGTGGTTGTTGCTCCCTCAAACACGGTACCAAGGGCGACTTCGACTCGGCTGTCCCCAGCCGTATTGCCAGTGAGAATGGTACCCTGACCGGCGGTTACCGAACCGACATCAAGATCGATTCCGGCCCCGAGATCAAAGGCCGCGAGCGTGCTGGTCAGGTCACCGACGCCCGATCCTACACGCGCCGTGTACTGCAAGATATCGCCGGAGCTCACGACCAGGTCGTTGTCGACATCGGTAAGCAGCACCCCCTCGAGTGTTGCGGTCCGGCTGGAGTCAACTTCGACCCAGGCGAGGGCCGTGTCGGAGCCCGTCAACGTGAGGGTAAGCGCGCCGATGTTGGTGAAGTCCGCCCCGCTTCCGGCAGTTGGCGTAAAGTCTCGGAAGTCTACTGTGGTGATGCCGCCGGCGAGGCTGGGGAAAATAACCACCGCCGCCCCACTAAAGGACGAGACATTGGAGTCGTCGGTGAAAGCATTCAGCTCAAAATCAACCGCGCCATCGAAGGCGATCTCCAGACGATCGAGCAGGCCGCCGCTGGTCAGATCAACCCCGCCGAGGCCATCTCCATCCACCGTACCAAAATCTCCATCGGGTCCGTCCCATACCAGCGATACCGAATCGGTGGCGTCCTGACCCGTAACGACAATCCGACCACCCGTGAGATCGACATTCGTGATGTTGGCAAGGTTTGCGGCGGTGATGTCGATCTCGCCTCCAAGCGCGGCGCCGTTCACCAACGTCACGCCAGCGTTCGCGCCGTTGGCGGACAAAGAAGCCGAAATCTCGAACTGATCGACCGGCAATCCCCGGTGAGGCACCTGGTATAGCTGCACGTCATCAAAATCGACGCCGTCGTTAGGGAGCAATTCATCGTCGTGCTGCTGCAGTTTTAGCTGACTGAGGGAGGACAAATCCTGCGCCGGTGAAGCGGTCCGCAAGACCTGGGAAACATCCACGGGCCCGGTGGATCGCCAGGTGCCAAACGTGCCATCGTTCCAGTCGAACAGCAGCTGATAGGCGTCAGTATCCTTACCCCGCACGAAGACACCGTCCTCGGGATTGTCTTCATCCCCAACGTTAAAGTAGTTGGTTTCGAAAAAGAGCTTGTCCCGTGAGGGTCTAATCGCTAAACCATCAAAGGTCAGCACCAGCTGGTTTTCATCCAGATTTCCGGCGTCAAGGGAGGCGGCCTGAACGCCGCTACTGGCGTTACCGCGGGCAAACTGCACCCTTTCATCCAGCGTCGCCACGTGCGACCAGCCGATAATGCCGCCGATTGGCGCGAAAGACTCATTTTGGTAGATCAGCTGCGGCCCTACGCTCTCGAAGTCTTCGTTCACGGGCAGGCTGGCGACCTCTGCCGTGTCGATCATCAGGACAGCGGTGTCGTTGCCGGGATTCGGGTCACCAGAAAGGCCGGATCGTGCGCTCAGCGTGTATTCGCCAAACTTGAACCCGGGATTGATCGTTTGCAGCAAATCGTAGGTGGTCTCGCCCACGCCTTGGGTATAAGCCCCATCCGGTTGAAATGGATCCAGCGGCACGCCGGCAGCAACCGAGGGCACCACATCGTCAATAAACACCGGGAGCCCGTTCGGCAGATCAATGCGCACCTGGATCGGGATGTTAGTTAAGGGCACCGTCGTGAAGTTTTTGAGCAAGATGCGTATGGTTTCATCCACTCTAGGGTTGTAAGGATCGAGTCCCGGGATCTCGACGCTGATGATGCCCACGTCGTCCTCCTTTGGCGCAATCCGAATGTCGTCAACGCTGATGCCGTCGGTATTGACGGGAAAATTATCGTTCTGGGAGAACCTGATCTGGGCCTGATCGGTGAGCGTCTGCGCGTTCACACGCATAAATTCACTGAGGTTGATAGAAGTTACGTCGGTCCAGTTTCCGTCGTTCGAGTTAGCACCAAAGCTATAGACCTCTATCCACGGATCCAGTGGGCTGCCTCGCAACTCGACGATGTCAGTCGCATCGCTTTCATCGTCATGGTCATACCAGTTGAAATCAAGCAACAGCTCCCGGCCATCAGCAACGGTCACCGCCTGCTGCCCGGTCCAGGTGAGGATCAGCCGATTGGTGCTTCTCCCATCTGGGTTGTCCATGGTTGCGATGCCCATGCCGTCAGGGTCGAAATCTGTCCGATGGCTAAGTCGACCGTCGCCTGTGACTTCGAGCAGATAGGAAAAACCGTCGAAGCCGCTGAATACGGCGTCCGCGCGGTAGCTGGTCACGGCGGGGCGAATCTCAAAGTCCTGGAAAAAAGGGATCGGTTGGGCGGTAACCGTAATAAAGTTGTTGTCCGTTAGGTCCATGTCCGTGACCAGCGTGCTCTCGGCGCGAAGCACCTCGTAACCGGCCGAAAGATCGAAGACCGTTGGGGTCGTGAAAACGATCGTGGAAGTCGCCGGGATACTGGCGATAGTCTCCAGCGAAACAATTTCGGTGCCCCCCTGCGGAGTCACAAATATGGTCAGGGGCACATTGGTGACTTCCGAGGCCGTGTTGTTGCTGACCAGCACGCTGATCGTGGCGTTCGCGCTCAGGCTGTCAGCCTGAACGCCCTGAACCGTGACGATGTTTTGCGAGTACGCTGCGCCCGCCCACAGGGCAACAACAGCGACCAAGTCCCTGAATTTCATCCGCATCTCAATTCCCCAGAATCTTGTACAACACTAACACAGCGGTCGAGTTGTAGAAGACGTCGCGGTCAGGGAGTTTTGTGACCGTTTTCTCATTGGCCACTAACAACTGATACGTACGGTCAAATAATGATTCTAACGACAGGATTGGCCGTAAGAATGGCGGGGCTCCGCGGGCGTACTTATGATCGGAAACGAGCGTTGACCCGATGCATTAGGCGCTTGAATGAGTTTTCAGGATTTCGGCAACGCCTGCTCGGTAGGTGTCACCGATAGGGATCTCGAGGTCACCAAGCTCCACGTCGTGGCGGGCTATGGCCGTAACTTTGCTGAGGTTAACCAAATACGAGCGATGCACCCGGAGAAACCCTTCTCCCAGCCTTTGCGACAGGGAAGTCATAGTCTCTTTCACGGTAAATACGCTGTTCTGCGTGTGAACTCGCACGTAGTCCTTCAGCCCCTGGACGTAGACGACGTCCGCGAGCGCCAGGCGGACGTCTTTGCGGTTGACTCGGATGAAGAATGAGGCCTGGGCGGCCTCTCCCGAGTCCTCTTGCTTCAGCCTGCCCGCCTGGGCAATTGCGAGAAATCGCTGGGTCGCCCGAAAGAAACGCGCAAAGGTAATCGGTTTTAACAGGTAATCGACCGCCTCGAGCTCAAAACCCTCCAGCGCGTAGTCTCGATAGGCCGTGGTAAAGATCACTCGGGGACGATGCACTAGTCCCTGGTAAAAATCTGTGCCCTTCAGCATCGGCATCTCGATATCGAGAAACAGCAGATCCACCGGTTGAGTGGATAGCAGCTCACTGGCCTCCACAGCGCTGGCGCATGATGCAACGAGCTCAAAACTTGGAAGCTGCTTTAGGTGAGTTTCGATGAGCTCTCGGCCCAATGCCTCGTCATCCACCACCAAACAGCGGTATCGGCGCTGGGTCATGCGGCCGTGGGGACCAGTTCGAGGCGAGCCTGATAGCGGCGATCAGATTCGTTGACGACCAGCTCGTGCGTAGCTGGATACAGCAGGTCGAGCTGGCGGTGCAGATTGGCCAGGCCAATGCCGGCCCTCACGTCCTTTTTATCCGAAGACTGTCCCGGTTTGCTGTTGCTGACTTCAAAAACTACATGATGCCTATCTGCCTTGAGCGATACGTCAACCGTCGCCTGATTCAGTTCCTGGCTAGCCGAGTGTTTAAAGGCGTTCTCCAGGAGCGTCAGGAACAGCAGCGGCGCAATTCTGGCACCCTCGTCGACACGATGTTCGAAGGTAACCATTATTCTGTCACCAAACCTGAGTCGCTCAAGGTCGATGTAATCTTCGATCATCTGGATCTCTTTGTGCAGCGAAACGTCGGGGCTGTTGCATTGATACAGGACGTAGTCGAGGATGCCCGCGAGTTTCGCCACCGCCTCGGGAGTCTGGTCGGAGCGCTTAATCGCCAGCGCGTAAATATTGTTGAGCGTATTGAATATAAAGTGTGGGTTGAGCTGGTTTTTCAACGCCTCGAGCTCAGCCGCCCGCTTTTGATCACGCAGCGCCAGCACGCTCTGCTGTCGGCGATAGTAGCTGACCGCAAGAAGGACAGCGGCGGGAAAGAAAAGCACCGGCAGCTTGGACAAGACGATATATCTGATGACCCATGAGAAGCCGAGCCGCTCGATCAGAGTGAGGTCGCTGATCGCCTGATACATCGTGGCGTAGGTGTCTGGGTACGCTGGCTCCAGATAGAGGTAGCTCAGCAGGATGTTGAGTTCTGCCGCCAGCACCAGTACCGCGATCAGGAGCAGAGAAAAGGTCTTGACCTGACCCCGGTCCAGCCAGCGGGGGACCAGATACTTAAGCGCAATCAGCGCCACCATCGCCTGCAGTAGGGTGATGGTTCCGACCACTTCCACCACCTCCCTTGGCGATGAGTAGCGATACCACGCAGGCCCGACGTTCAGCAAGAATACGACGGCCCAGAACCCCAGCTGGAAAAGGGAAGCGCTGGACAAAAAACGGACGGTCACCGGGCGGCAACTCCTTCGTCGGACGGGTGGGAGAGACTCGCAATGTATCGAAATTTGCGGGCGCCGCCCAAGCAATGCTTGCGGACCGGGAAATTTAGTCGACGAAACACCCATTGGGATCGACGAACGGAGGCGCCTCCCAATGGCCAGAACTTCTTAACGATTGGTCGAGAAATGCCGCCAGCCGGTCGACGAGCGCATAGTTCCGACGTTTGTCCGAGACACGATTTCAGCCATGTTTCAGATCCGGAGCTTTTTGATGCACCGACTCAACATCGGCTTTATTTTTACAACGTGTCTCGCCTGCCTGCTGATCAGCGATTCCTGGGCAGCTGATGTTTCCTCAACCGGCAGAAAAACCGTACTGGTTACGGGCGCCAGCTCCGGTATCGGGAGACAAATTGCGCTGACGCTCGCCGAAAACGGCTTTTTTGTGTTCGCGGGCGCCCGGAAGGCCGGGGACATCGCCGAGCTGAGCGAGCTTGAGAACATCCAGGGAGTTCGCCTGGACGTCACAATCCAGTCGGACATCGATGCTGCCGTTGAAACCGTTCAGCAGCATGGACAGGGTCTGTTTGGCCTAGTGAATAACGCCGGGGTGTTTATCTACGATCCGCTCATTGAAGTCAGCGAGAAGGACATGCGTTTTGTCCTGGATGTAAACGTACTCGGACCATACCGGGTGACCAAAGCCTTTGCCCCGCTTTTGATGGAAAGCAAAGGCCGGATCAGCACCATCGGCTCAATTTCTGGTGTCACTTCCGGGCGTCTGATGGGCCCCTACGGCATGAGCAAGCACGCGATTGAAAGCTTCACCGACTCGCTGGCTGCCGAAATGGCGAAACTTGACGTTGCCGTCAGCGTCATTGAGCCAGGCAACTTTCGCTCCGACATCATGAAAAACATGAAGCAGCGAAGCGACGATCAGAGCAGCGACGCGCCCGAATCACTTTTTGATGCGGAGATCTCTCGCTTCGCCGGGTTTACCCAGACCGATCGGTCACGACACCTGGCACCGACTCCCGTCGCGCTGGCCACCCTGGACTTCCTTTCTGCCGAGCAACCCAAACGCCGCTACCTCGTCGCACCCAACGCTCGCGAGGCGGAGTTTGCCATTCGAAGCGCCCTCAAGCGGGTCGCTGAACTCAATCATGACCAGCCCTATTCGCAGTCACGTGAGGCTTTGATCACCACGCTGGATGAGCTCATGACCGAGCTGTCCAGCAACAGCCACGCGGAAAAACAGTAAACGGAACCTCAGAGGCGCCTCGGCCCTGCGCCCGCGCGGCCTCCACGCTTCAAAGCATTCCGACCACTCGAACCAACGCTCTAACACCACGAGGAACGATTGATGAAAACCACCAAAATCCTGATCATGGCCACGATGCTGCTGGTATGCAGCACTTCCAATGCGGACCCAGAAAACAGCAACGCCCCACAATACGAGCGTGAGGCCGTCGCGTTCTTTGACGCGTACCTCGGGGTATACAACCGCCGCTTTGGCAGGCCAGAACTCAGCGAAACGTTCCGTCAGGAGTTAAGCGAAATTGTTTATTTTCCGGTGCTTCAGTCACCGGCCTCAGGCCAACCTCGCGTGCCGGCTTCTATGGAAAAGTTTACTCGAGGCTTTGAAGGTTTTGTCACGATGCTAGAGCGTAAGGGCGTGCATCGGCTGGCCTGGGAGTCGCAGGAATTTCATCAGCTATCGGAGAACAAGCTGCTGGCCAACAATGTCGGCGTTGGTTACTCCGTTGAAGGTGAACCGGTCTACCACACCGCATCGCTCTATCTGGTCTACCAGACGGATGCGGGCTGGAAAATTACCCTGTTCAGCCCCTATGACGTCGACAAGCCTCTGCACCTCAGCAGCGAATAGCTACCGATTGCGGAGGGCCGGCTGAGTTGGCGGCACCACGGCAGATCGATGCGTAAGACCCATCGATCTGCCGGTCTTGTTCAGATTGAACAGCGTCAGGACGGCGAGCAGAAGAAGTTCAGCTTGTTACCGTCCGGATCTCGAAAATAGCCGGCGTAAAAACCCTCCCCGCGGGGCCCCGGCGCCCCTTCGTCAGCACCACCCAACTCAAGCGCCTTCTGATGCAGCGTGTCGACCTGCTCGGTCGAATCCACCATCAGCGCCACCATCACTCCGTTGCCAACCGTTGCGGCGTTTCCATCAAAAGGTTTGGTCAGCGCCACTCCTGGCTTGGCGGGATCGACGGCCCAGGCCACAAACACACCCTCGTGTTCCATAAAGCGTTTGCCGCCCATCGCGCCGATCAGCGCGTCATAAAATGTTGCGGCCCGTGCCATGTCGTTTGTTCCCAGCGTTACATAACCAATCATGCCGTTCCTCCAGCCTGCACTTACGCAGAAGATCATAGTCAATATACTGTACAAATAAACAGTATTCTGTTGCAACTCCAACCTGGGGGTGCGACGCCCTAGGCGCAAGTCACGTGACGGTCACCACACTGTAATGTGGCTTTCACAATGCGGCATGAGGATGTGACAACATGCGAATCGCTATCGCCACTGATGCGTGGTCTCCCCAGGTCAATGGGGTGGTCACGACGCTGAGCCAAACGCGCGACGTGCTGGAGAGCGAGGGTCACGAAGTGCGGATGGTCACCCCCGAAGGCCGCAAAACCTGGCCGCTGCCAACGTATCCTGAAATCCGCCTGGCCCTCTTCCAGGGCGGCGCAGTTCAGCGCGAGCTTGATACGTTTGATCCCGATTGTGTGCATATCGCGACCGAGGGGTCGCTGGGGCTGGCGGTTCGACGCTACTGCCTGCGGCGCAAGATTCCGTTCACAACCGCCTATCACACCCAGTTTCCCGAGTACGTTCGAGCGCGGTTCCCCATCCCGATTTCATGGACTACGCGGCTACTGAAATGGTTTCACGGCCCGGCTACTCGCACGATGGTGCCCACCGAGAGCATGCGCCAGACGCTCCAACGGAGCGGCTTCGATGAGGTAGTGATATGGACACGAGGTGTCCTCACCGACGTGTTTAAACCGGACAACCCTTTTCCCTACGAGCTACCCAAACCGATCTGGGTTTACGTTGGCCGGGTCGCCGTGGAGAAAAACATCGAGGCCTTCCTGGATCTTTCGCTGCCTGGGAGCAAGGTCATCATTGGCGACGGCCCGGACCGCGAAAGCCTGACGAACGCGCACTCCGATTGCCACTTTTTCGGTTACAAGTTTGGGGAAGAGCTCGTCAGCTTGATCGCCGGCGCGGACGTATTCGTCTTTCCCAGTCGGACCGACACCTTCGGCATTGTCATGCTGGAAGCGATGGCCTGCGGTCTACCGGTGGCGGCCTATCCGGTGACCGGTCCGGTCGACGTGATTAAGCCCGGCATCACCGGAATCCTTGATGACGATCTGGCTGCCGCCTGCACCCAAGCTCTGGAGCTCAATCGCACCGATTGCCGCAGCTTTGCCGAGAGCCGAAGCTGGTTGCGATCGACCCACCAGTTTGTCGCCAACCTTGCACCCAGGCGGCCGGTCGCCGTCGTAGAGAGCTGAGATTAATCCTCGCGATGGGCGCAAAATCCGTTGCCGAGCTTACACCAGCGGAGAAGCTCAACTTTCTGCTGACCAACCGGCTGCCGCGGCGTTGGCTCACACTCTTTATGGGTCGATTCTCCAAGATCGAAAACCCGCTCGTGCGGACGCTGTCTATTCGCATCTGGCAAATGTTTGTCGATGACCTTCGCCTCCATGAGGCGAAAAAGACGCAGTTTTCCAGTTTGCACGACTGCTTTATTCGCGAACTCAAACCGGACGCTCGGGTAATTGATCAGAATGCGGCGGTCCTGACCAGCCCGTGTGACGCGGTGGTGGGCGAACACGGCCGAGTTTCCTCCGGGCGGGTGCTGCAGGCCAAAGGTTTTCCCTATTCGGTCGGAGAGCTTCTTGGCAATCCCGCGGCAGCAGAGGCGCTTGAGGGCGCCCGCTTTGTAACGCTGCGACTCAAGTCGAGTATGTATCACCGGTTTCATGCACCGTGTGACGGGAGGATCACGGGCCTCCGCTACATTTCTGGCGACACCTGGAACGTTAATCCAATTGCGCTCAAAAAAGTTGAGCGATTGTTTTGCCGAAACGAGCGGCTGATTCTTGCGCTGGAGGGGAGTCGATCGGACACGCCAACAATGATAGTCGCTGTTGCGGCGATCCTCGTTGCCAGCATGCGCATTCATGGCCTTGACGAAAGGCTCAACCTCGAATATGCGGGCGCCAATGAGATCCCCTTCGAACGAGAGGTCCGAAAGGGCGACGAATTGGGTTACTTCGAACATGGGTCGACGATCGTGATGTTTGCAGACGCCCGTTGGTCCCTGGCCGACCAGGTTAGCCGCGGCAATATCATCCGTATGGGCCAGCCGCTGCTGAGGCGCCGCGTTGGCGATGAATTGCAGGCGTGAAATCCAAGGTCCTCAACGGGCCGTCGTTCTCTACTCAGACAAAGGTGCATTTCCAACATGAGCAGTGCAGCAACCGATCATTTGACCAAAGAAAAGCTCAGCTTTCGTGAGGAACTCCATCTTCAGCGTTGGGATGATCACCGCTTTTACCACCACAGCCGTATCAACCAATCGCTGCACCTCCTCAGCGCGATCTGTTTCCTCGCCTGCTATGTCCTGCTGTTTTTCAATCCGGGTGCCGCGGCGATGCTGGGATGGATCGTTGCCATGTGGTCCAGGCAGATTGGGCATTTCTTTTTTGAGCCCAAAACCTACGACGACGTCAACCAAGCGAGCCACGAACACAAAGAAGAAATTAAGGTGGGTTACAACTTGTTCCGAAAGCGGGTCTTACAGACCCTTTGGGCCGTATCGCCGATAGTGCTTTGGTGGAAACCAGAGCTGTTCGGGCTCTTCGAGGCGCACACCAACTGGGATGAATTCTTCGCCAACCTGGCGGTACTGTGGCTTCTGCTGGGGGTCGGCGCTCTGATATTCCGCACCGTGCACCTGTTTTTCCTGCAGGATGTGCAGACCGGTCTGGTCTGGGCGACCAAGATCCTCACCGACCCGTTTCACGACTTCAAGCTCTATTGCCGCTCACCAATTTATCTGCTCCGCGGCGAACTCATCGACCCGATGATCCACATCCAGCACACGATTGAAGCGGAAAATGCCGAACCGGCAGAGCCGGTCTCGCGCTGACGGTGAGCAGCGCGAGGCGGGTTAACCGGTGGCGCGGGACCAGCGTCTGCTGACGATTTCGCGCAATACCTGGCGGCTGATGTCCTTGTCCGTCAGGCCGTCGGGTTTTGCCCACCAGCCGTCTTCACGCATCCGGGAGGCCGCGGCGACAATACGGCGTCCGACCTCGGCCACATCTTCATCCGTATAGTTATGGCTGAAAATGAATCGACCGGTTCCAACCCAGCTCAGTGCCAGCCCCTCAGCTCGAAGATAATATTGCAGCAGCCAATGAAATCGACTGGGCATTGCATAGGTGAGCATCCAGATCGACGCAAGGTTTTGAACGCGGACGGGAACATCGGCCGCCTGCAGTGACGCATTGACGGCCGCCGCGCGCTGATCCCACAGCGCCAGCTGATCGCGGGCTTCATCGGCCCACCCAGGGGCGGTAACGTGGCGCAGAAACTCATACATGCTTCCCATCACGTAAGGATGCGAGTTAAAGGTACCGCGGGCGAAGCATAGGTCGGTGGGTCGATCTTCCCGATGGCGGCTCATGAGCTCCGCCTTGCCGGCCAGCACGCCAACCGGCAACCCACCCCCCAACGTTTTCCCGTAGGTCACCAGATCCGCTCTTACTCCGAAGTATTCCTGCGCGCCGCCGAGACCCAGGCGGAAACCCACAAAAACCTCGTCAAAGATCAGCACGATACCCCGAGCCGTGCAGACCTCTCGCAGCTCTGCGAGCCAGCGCGCGTACGCCTCGTGATCCGCCTCGCCGTGCCGACGGCCATTGACCAGCATCGCGTCACTCGAAGCGCCTTGATTCGGATGAAGGGCCTGGAGGGGATTAACGAGGACGCATGCAATGTCCTTACGGGTTCTCAGGACCTTGAGCGTTGCCTCACTCATATCGGTCAGCATGTACATATCGTTGACCGACCGATGATGGCCCAGGCCCTGCACGCCATCCCACCAGCCATGATAGGCCCCGCAAAAGGTAACCAGCTGTGAGCGCCGGGTGTGGAACCTCGCCAACCGGGCGGCCTGCATGACGGCCTCGGTGCCGGACATGTGAAACGAGACCTCGTCGAGACCCGAAATCTCCCGGATCATTTTGACGTTGTTGCCGATGAGCGGGTGATAGGGGCCAAGCACCGGCCCCAGGTCCCGGACCCGGTTTGCACCGTTTTCGATGCACTTCTTGTAGAAATCGTAACCCAGCAAATTGACGCCATATGATCCGCCGAGATCATAGGACCAGTTGCCGTCAAGGTCGCGGATCCTCACGCCCTCGGTTGCGTCACTGACCGCACCAACAGGCAGGTTTTCGCGGACCAGGCTGCGAAACTGAAACGGGACGCGGTTGGCGTTGGTGAACTGGAGATCGGATATGGCCGGCTCGAGCTCCCGGGTCGCTTCGCGACTGCGCGGGGACTTGGCAGCCAGGCGTTCTTTCAGCTGATGGAAACCTGCCTCACGGCGCGCGACGACTTCTTTTTCCGCGCCGTCGCACCCGAAAGCCGCATCCCGCTCATACTCATAAAAGGGTACGAGTCTGGCCAACCGGCGCGAGATTCGAATATGCCCCCGAAGAAACGGATGTTTCGCGCGCGACAAACGGAGCCTAATCACGGCCTTGCGACCAAGCCAGGCCGCAAAAACAGCGGCCGTAATCCACACCAGAGTCGGGTTCATGATTACCGAGAGGAATTGAGCGTTCTGAAGAGCACATTGAAGCGTAGTGAGGGCGTGTTACAGCCCGGTGAAAGGCTGTGGTGCTAGCCCGATACAAATTTCGACTTAATCCATTGTGATGCTGGACAGCCCGGTGATAGAGCCAGTGGTTCGGAGATCAGCGGCCTTTGAGTCTCGGCTCGAGCAGCTCGATAAAGTTGTCGGTCGCCTCGATCGCCAGCACCCGCTCTCGCTGGTCCGCAATGTCCTGCCCCAACTGCGCCATCAGCGCGGTGAACGTGGGCTGATCTGCCAGCGGCTCTACTCGTGGGTCGAAAAGCATCTGCTGATAGTGCCGGAAACCGGCGGCGTAGGCGTCCTGAAACAGGGCCAGTGCCGCTTCGTTGTGGCCGAGGAGCACCTGGTTCATTGCGCGCACCGACAGCATCTCCGGGTTACCGCCAAGTCCAAGCTGCTGCAGCTTATCCAAGGCCTGTTCGATCTCGGCCAGCAGCTGATCCGCGCGGTCATGGTTTCCGGCCTGCTGCTGGGCGAAAGCCAGGATTTGAACCAGGTCGATCATGACCAGATCCTGAGTCTTTGGTATCGGCCAACGGATCGCTTTTTCCAGGTACTCAACGCCCGACTCATAGTCTTCGTTGACAATTCGAATGGCGCCCACTACCGCCGCAAAAAAGGGCGGCGCGCGATCCAGGTCGAAGCCCTGCTCCGCCATCATTTGTGTCAGCGGTCCTTCCATCCGCTCGGGTAGTCCCTGCAGGCGATAGATGAAGACCCGGCGCATCCAGGTGCCGGGCGCCACGGGTGGCATCGATTCTGCAAGGTCTTGCCAATAATGAGCCTGTTCAAAAAGGGCCAGCCGCGCGTAGCCATAGGCAATGAAGGAGCAGAAGAAATAGGGGTCAGCATCGTTCTCCGCCTCAGCAAGGATCCACGACTTGCCCGCCGCAATGAGCTTGTCGAAGCGGCCGTAGCGGTCATAGAGCTGAAACAGCTCAGAGTAGGCTGGCTGGGGCGGATTGGGCAGATCAAGCAGCCGCAACAGCATCGCTTCGGCCGCCTCGAAATTCCCGGTGTTGCTGTGTCGGGTAGCCACGTTGGTCGCGAGACGAGGATCCAACGGGTTTCGCTTCAGGGCGGCGCTGAGCACCTCCCGCGACTCGTCTTCCTTCCCTTGGTCAATCAGCGCGTTGCTCAACCAGGTTGGCGCACCGGCGATATCGCGGTCCAGGCTCAACGCTCTTCGAAGCGGCTCAACGGCTGCCTCAACCTGGCCACTGTTCGACAGCACCAGGCCCTGCGCCGCGAGCACAAACGCTTCATCAGGGTTGAGCGCAAGAGCCGCGGCAACGTCCTTGGCGGCCTCGCCGCGCGGGTCGTCGCTGAGGCCGCTGCGCACCGGCGCCAACAGGAGCGTTAACGCGCGCCCGGCGAGCGGTGACGCGTATTCCGGGTCAGCAGCAATAGCGGCATTGAAATGACCAAGCGCCGCCCTGGCGAACCCTGGAGTTCTCGCCCGCAGGTATTCGCGTCCGAGCAGAAACTCCTGGTAGGCGGCCGGCTTCGGTTCGTAGGTTGAAGGTGAGTCATCGGCAGCGAGGGTTGCTGAGAGCTGCGCCGCGACCGCCGACGCAACATCGCTCTGCAATGAAAAAACATCCGCCATCGAACGGTCGTAGGTCTCACTCCAGATACTTTGTCCGCGATGATCAGTCAGAAACGTGGTGATGCGGAGCTGGTCATCGACCTGGCGGACGCTGCCCGTTAACAGATAGCGAACCCTGAGGCGGCTGGCCAATTCCTGGGGTTCCAGCTCTGCCCCACGAAAAGCGAAGGAAGAGGCTCGAGCAACCACGTTTAGATCCGGAAACCGCGTCAGCTGATGCAGTATTTCTTCACTCAGGCCGTCACTAAATCGGCGACCGTCCTCGCCATCACCGAGATCCTCCAGCGGCAGGATCGCAATCGAGTTGGGTGGCCGGTCCGTTAGCTCGCCTCCAGTCGGCACGCTATCGGAGAGAAACTTGGCACCAGCCGCCAGTGCCAACACAACAAGACCGGCTGTCAGCAACTTTTTTAGCTGGGCCGGGCGATGAGCTGCGCTGGCCAACGCGTCCGAAACCTCAGCCACGGTTGGTCGTGTGGCCGGGTCGGACGCGAGGCAGCGCAGGGTAAGCGCTCGAAGGCGCCGGGGCAGCGCTCGGCCATCGATCGACCGGCGGCCGCTTTGCTCACCGAGCTCCTCCAGCGACAAGGGTTTCAAGGGATAAGTGCCGGTGAGCAGGTAATATAAAACGACACCGAACGCGTAGATGTCGGTCTCGGGCGATAGGGGCATACCGCTGAGGAGTTCCGGCGCCATCGCTACCGGAGAACCCGTGAAGGCGGGTGTACCTGGCTCTCCCCCGGAGCCAAAATCCATCAGGATCGGCGTCTGATCCGACTGGAGCATGATGTTGCCAGGCTTGATATCCCCATGCACCAGACCCGCTTCGTGAATCGCTGCCAGCGCTTCGCTGAGTGGCCGCGCCACGGCTAGGGTGTGCTCGATGCCGAGAGGCCCGTCCCGATTGATCCGCTGTTTTAGCGTGTCACCCTCTATCAACTCTGACCAGATGCCTGCCTGACCGTCATCGATTTCAGCACCATGGATTGTCAGCACGTTGGGGTGACGCACCCGCGCCAGGCGCCGGGCTTCTTCGACGAGGTCCGCGGGGTTTGGGCCCTCGCCTTCCCTATCGCGGTGCGCCAGCTTGAGGGCTACATCCCGCTTTAAGGTGGAATCATACGCGCGGTAGACCTTGCCAAAACCACCCTCGCCAATTTCCTCACGAGCGCTCAAGTGTCGCCAGTGGAAAACAAAGTCCCCGTCGGTATTCCCGCCCGTCTCACCCAATTTGAATGCCTGCACGACGCGGCTCAGCTGGTACAAACCGGGGGAGACCCGCTCCGCGTCGTCCCCAACCGGCTCCCCGTCAGCGATCGCTTTCAGCAGGCGGTCTTTGTCTTGCCTATCCATGGATCATGGCGCCGAGTGCCGGGGTGTCCATCGCACAAGCCGACGTTGCATGGAGCAATCTCCCGGGTCAGCCGCGTTTGAGGGCGCCCTTCCCTGTGGGCGGCCTGATTTCGTCTGCTGCTGGCTTCCAGGGATGTCCCTCGGTTTCCGGCGCAACGTCCTGGGAATAGGCGGTCCAGGTGTCGAGCCGCGGCGAGGAGCGGGGCCAACCTTCAACCGGCTCCAGATACTGGGGAGCTCGGCGCTCCAGATAATCGAGCACCTTGCGGGGCACGTCGTCATAACCTGACAGCCCGTTGTGGCTATGCATCCGTCCGCTGAGCACGCCGGATTCAAGCCCACTGCCGCCCATGCCCATCCAGGGCCACCACTGGGACGAGCGGGAGAACCCGGCATACATCCGAACAGTGGGAAGGTCACGGTCCTCCAGCTCTCGGCGCGAGACCTTGAAGGTGAAGTGCTCGGCTGGGCTGACGATCGGCCCGGTCGACGACACGGGCCAACCTTCTGGCGTTACCGGATTCTTGTGGTAATGGGTGTAGTCCCAGGCGAGCAGCAGGTCGTCGCCGTACTGCTCAAATGGCATCAGAAACGGATAGCGTCCGTTTTCGTCCGGAAAGATCGACCCCTCGTTCATCAGCGTCGGCGTATCCGGGTTGCCTGGCACAACAAACTTGGGCATCTCCACGCCCAGCGTTCCGCCACCGCCGGGATTGTAAAAGTGGTAGACCTCGACTTTCTTGCCGGTGTAGGGGTTGTCCCAAACCTCGAGCACCTCGCGAGTACGCAGGTCGGTGAACAGCCCAACTTCCCGGGTTTTGATCTTCAGATCGCGATTTTCGTCGATCTCAGCCTGGAGAACCCCAATTCCTTCAAAGTTGAAGAGCGGCCGCATCCGATCGGTGCCCACTCGACCGTACATCAGTCCGTGAAAGGCACCGATGACCGGTTCACTATAGCCGGCCCAGATTTTGCCGAAGGCGTAGAGATTGTCGCGAGGGTCGCTGTAGTCCAGGCCGCCGGGGAGCGACTCGACCTTGCCGTGCCGAGCCAGGGCCGGCCCGGTTGAACCCAGCATTAGTCCAGCACCCGCAACACCCGCCATGCGCAGCGCCTCGCGCCGGCTGACCAGATGATCTATCAGGAATGACTGCATTTCACACCCTCCCAGCCCGATGCAACACCACTTCGGACTGCCACAACCATAGGCAATTCCTTTTGCGTGGGCAATGGAACGAATTAGACCGTTCGAACGCACATCCGAATAGCAAGGAGCCGCCAAGCGGCGGGCCAGGACCGTGATCTACGCCATTCTTCTATTGGTTGTTCACTTTGAGACGCATCGTCGTTGTGTTCTTTAGAAAGGCCCTATTTGGTCCCACAACGCACCGTGCGAGGCAGGACCGTCCACGGGTTTTGTTGGTGAACAGACCAGGGCCATTCCAGGCTGCTCGCCCAGCGAACAAAGGGAATTCGCATGACAAAACGACATCATCGTCGCCGACTCGCGCTAACTGTTTCGGCAGCTCTCGCCACAAGCGCTCCGCTTCCTGCGCAGGAGCTTGTTGAGCTTGGCCAACTTAATGGCACAAACGGTTTCGCAATCAACGGAGAGGGTACCGATCACTTTTCTGGCCGCGCGATCAGTGGCATCGGAGACATCAACGGCGACGGATTTGATGACCTCGTCATCGGCGCACCGCGGGGAGATAACGGCAGCAACGACTATCGAGGTATTTCCTACGTGGTTTTCGGCAGCGACTCCGGCTTCCCTGCCAATCTGGAGCTTGCGACGCTCAACGGCACCAATGGATTCGCTCTGCTCGGGTTGAATCCCGACGACGAATTCGGCCATACGGTCGGCGGCGCCGGGGACGTCAACGGGGATGGTCTGAATGATCTGTTGATCGGTACTGAGTTCGCTAACCTCAGCTTCGTGTTGTTCGGGAGAGAGACACCTTTCTCTCCACGCAGTTTCCTATCCGAAATCACTGCGAATGAGGGTTTCCGCATCACGGGCGCCGGCTCTGGCGATGCCGCAGGTGGCGCAGTCAGCATTGCTGGTGACGTTAACGGTGATGGCTTTGACGACATACTAATCGGCGCCGCTTTTGCCGACCCCAATGGAAGTATCAACGCTGGCGCGAGCTACATCGTGTTCGGCACCGACGCGGGTTTTCCGTCCAATCTCGACCTTGGCACACTCAACGGATCTAACGGCTTTGTGATGAACGGAGAGGCAGCTGGAGATTTTGCTGGCCTCGCCGTTAGCGGTGCCGGCGACATCAATGCCGATGGTTTTGATGATCTGCTGATCGGCGCACAAAACGCGTCGCCGACAAACGGGACGGCTGCCGGCATAACCTACGTTATCTTTGGTTTTGATGATTTTGCGATCGATCTCATCAGTCTCGCCAACGTTGGCCGTGGCGGTGGCACCAGCAGTGTCGGTCTTACTATTGACGGGCTTGCGCCCTTTGACCTTCTTGGAATCGCCGTGAGTGACGCGGGAGATATCAACGGCGACGGCTTTGGAGATGTGTTGCTCGGCGCTGACCCGGCTGGCGGATCGGGCCCTGGCACCAGCTATGTCGTGCTGGGCTCCGACCAGCAGTTTCCATCAAGCCTGGATCTTAGCTCGCTCGACGGTTCCAACGGGTTTACGATCAACGGCGTCGCCTCTGAAGACGGCGCTGGGCTTTCCGTCAGCAGCGCAGGTGATGTCAATGGAGATGGCCTCGACGATTTTCTGGTCGGTGCCCGACGAGCAGATCCGGTTGGCAAGACGAATGCTGGCATCACTTACCTAATCTATGGCACCACTGCCGGCTATCCCGCCACGCTGGATTTGGCTTCCGTCGACGGCGGAAACGGTTTCGCGATCAACGGCGTCGCCGGCGCTGATTATGCAGGCCGTGCGGTAAGCGGTGGGGGCGACATCAACGGCGATGGCCTTGACGACCTTTTCATCGGCGCACCCTACGCCGATTCGAGCGGAGTCAATCGCAACGGAAGCAGCTACGTGTTGTTTGGCAACAGCGCTCCGCTAACCCGAGCCGACTCAGCAACACTGTTCTCTCAGCTGGAGGACGAAACCGCACCACAGGGAAGTCCGCTGGAAAGCACCATCATAAACGCCTACCTCGACGCCGATCCATTTGCCGGGATGGCGGTGATTGCCGATTCCAGCACCCCAGGCCAAGGCATCTGGCAGTACAGCGCTGACGGCAGCAGCTGGAGCAGTGTCCCCGGTACCGTGAGTGATCAGACGGCGCTGGTTCTCTCGGCAACTGACCTGCTGCGTTTCGTTCCAGAACCCGACTTTGAGGGCGTGCCCGGACCACTGAGCGTGCGCCTGTGGGACGGACGCTGGCGACAGCCCGGTACCGATGTGGATATCACGCTGGCGACCGGAGCTTTCGGCGGGTTCTCCCGCGACGAGGAGCTGCTCGACGTCTCGGTCGAGATCATTGGGATCAACGATGCCCCATCCTTCAGCGCCAGCAACCCACCGGCGGTCAATGAAGACCCGGGGGGCGTCACCGTATCCGGATGGGCCAACTTTGATCCGGGCGCGCCCGGCGAAAGCGGCCAGTTCCCGCTGGTTTACCAGGTTGAAAACATCTCTAGCCCGGGCCTCTTCTCGGTGCTGCCCACTATCGGCACGCTGGGCAATCTGGTCTATAACGCCGCCCCGGACGTCAGCGGAACAAGCACCTTCGATGTCCGCGTGGTCGACAATGGCGGTATCGCCAACGGCGGTGTCGACGTGTCCGGTTTTCAAACCTTCACGATCACCGTCAATCCGGTCAACGATCCACCGGGCTTCAGCGCGGAAGATCCGCCGGTGGTTGCGATCGATGCCGGACCACAGACGGTTGCTGGCTGGGCCACCTTTGACCCTGGTGCGCCGGACGAGCAAGGTCAGCAGGCGAGCTATCAGGTGCTGGGGGTTGAAGATGCTGGCTTGTTTGCGACTCCGCCCTCGGTGGACAGCAGCGGCAATCTCACCTATACCGCTACGCCCGGTGTCGAAGGCTCCACTGAGTTCACGGTCCAAGTGAACGACAGCGGCGGCACCGCCAACGGGGGAACCGATACCTCCAGCGCACAGACGTTTGTGATCCGCATCGGTGCCGAAACCCTCTTTGCCGATAGTTTCGAGGACTAAGCTCGCCGCAGAGCTTTTCTCCAGCGCGACCCACTACAAGAATCGGGTCGTGGGGTTCCGGCCTCCGGTCGCCGCTGGCGCGGATTACGCCGCAATCTCGCATGAACAGTCAGGATCAAGGAATAAGGATGTCGAGCTATGACGGAGAAAACGCGCGAGGTGCGCCGTTTGGCGCTGCTGGTCGGTTGCGCTGTCGGGGCGGTCGCTCTAGCTGAAACGTACACCTACGATGACGCTGGCCGATTGACCGGTATCGTCTACGACGATCCGGACCGGACCTTGATTCGGCTGGAGCTGGATGATGCGGGCAACCTGGTCAGCCAGTCGCGGTCGACGGAGTTTGTTTTTATCGACAGCTTTGAGGAGTCGTCACCATGAGGGGCGCTCCGGCAATTTTGGCTTCGCGAGTTCTTGTGGTCGCACTGCTGGTTCTTTGTCAGATACCGATAGCTTCGGCGCAGGACGCCTATCGCGTCAGGGACCTTCGGCCCGGTCCGAACAGCTCGACGCCGGGTGGACCATTCGAGGTCTCAAACGGGCTCCTATACTTCTCAGCGAACACCGGGACCGACGGCAGCATTGTCGTCGATCTTTGGCAAAGTGACGGGACAGCGCTGGGTACGCGCATCGCGATGGATTCCGTGGGTAGTCAAAACCCCAAATTTCTGACGGATGTCGATGGTGAGCTCTACTATGTGGCCACCGAATCCAATACCGGACGCGAACTGTGGCGACTGGTCGGCGGCAATCCACAGCGCGTGACCGATATCCGCAGCGGCACCCTGTCTTCCAACCCCGAGGGTATCGTTAACGTCAACGGTACCGTCTACTTCACCGCCATCAGCGACGCGTTTGGACGGGAGCTCTATCGCACCGATGGCGTAGGCGCGGTCCAGGTCGTCGACCTGACGCCCGGGGATGAAGACACCGAATTTGCAAACATCGGGACTGTCCCTAATTTTGTCGCTTTGGGTGACCAGCTGCTGTTCGTTGCTGACGACGGAGTAAGTGGACGTGAACTGTGGCGCACCCAGGGAACGGCAGCGACCACGGTGCGTTTGACCGATTTCGCTCCGGGCAGCGAATCGACATTGTCTTACCGAAACGACCCGGATGCCGGGGACAGGTTTGAAAACCTGTTGACCGTCGGTAATCAGGTTTTTTTTTCGGGCACCCTGGCTCCTAATAACCACTTTCTCGGTGTCACCGACGGAACGGAAGCTGGAACACGCGTGCTCCGGGAGTTTGGCAGAGCACGCCCCAACGATTTCGCCGAACTCAACGGCCGGCTGCTTTTTTCGGCAGACGAGCTCTGGCAGAGCGACGGTACCATCGCCGGCACGACGGAATTAGCCGACATCAGTCTTTTCGGTCCGTCTTTTCCAACCTTTCTCACCACCGTCGGCAACTTTACCTATTTCACAGTTCTCGGCGACAGCGGTGACGAATTTTGGCGCACTGACGGAACCAGCGCTGGCACGATTCTGCTGGCGCCCATAGGCACCGGTAAGCCCATTGGACTTGACGGCGTCGCGTACTTTTCGGCCGCGGATGACCAATTCGGCCAGGAGCTTTGGGCCAGCAACGGCATGCCTTTAGGTACCATTGGCCTGACCGATATTAACCCCGGTCCTGGCAGCGCCGTGTTTAACCAGCTAGGTGCCGTGAACGGTCGGGTGTTCATGGCTGCTGACGACGGAGTCAGCGGGGAGGAGCTTTGGGCCATCCGGGTGGGTGAAGTCACCGAAACCGACAGCGCGGCAAATTTCGAGCTGAGCGGCAGCACGGGCGACCCAATCAATACGTTCACCGGCGAGCTTTTTGAGAGTCCCGCGCCGGACATCGATCTCGGCGGACCGCTGCCGATCATCTTCAGCCGTTACTACGCCTCGGGCCTCAACGCGGACAGCGTCGTTGGCTCAATGGGCCGGAACTGGCGTCACTACTATGAATGGAATCTGATCCGCAGCCCGGGTACGGCGGAGATCATCACGCCCCGCGGCCGACGACTTCAATTTCTCGACGAAAATGGCACCTGGAATCTGGTGGGCGTCTCGGTCGACCAACCCTGGCAGCTGGTCACCGAAGGTAACCGCCTGGTGCTGGGCGATCCCGCCACTCAGTTGCTGTACGTTTTCGACGCCAACGATCGTCTCACCCAGATCCAGAATGTTAGCGGCAACACCCTCACGCTCACCTACAGTGGTGCAGGATTGCTAACCAACGTCGCCGACGGCCTCGGCCGCAGCCTGACGTTTTCCCAGCAGCCTGGCGGGCTGCTGACTCAGCTTGAAGATGACAACAGCAGAGTCGTCGCGTTCGGTCATACAGGCGAGGATCTGACCACGTTGACGGACGTGAGGGGCGGACAGACCCGCTACAGCTATACCGGTGCGGGGCTGCTCACCAGCATGGAACTGCCCGAGGGCAACGTTCGTTTCAGGCAAACCTGGGATGACCAGCAGCGGGTGTCGACGCAAAGCGACGACGACGGCAACGTGATGAGCCTGACGTACGAAGGCGCGCAAACGCGCATCGTTGATCCGTTGCTGAACGAGCAGGTGCATGAGCATAACGGCGGCGGCCAGCTCACCGGGATCACCGACGCGGAAGGCGAAACCACGGGCTACGTGAGCGACGGCGACGGGCGCAGGGCCGGCGTGGTAGATCGTCTCGGCGGCACGTCCTCGTTCCAATACAGCCCTGACAGCGGCCTGTTGGAGCAGCTCACGCGCGCTGACGGCCAGTCCATCAACTATCAGGAGGCCGACTATGTTGTGCGCGGCATCACGTTCCGCAACTACACGTCCATCACCTACCCCGACGGCACCAGTATTGGCTTTGGCCGAGACGGCGCCGGGCGCCTGACTTCGCTGACGGACCAGGCGGGTGGCGTCTGGACATTCTCAAGAAACGCCGCCGGCCAGCTGCTCAGCTCGACCAATCCGCTCGGCGGGACCACCATCCAGACCTTCAACCCAGACGGGACCCTTGCAACACGCACGGATCCTGCGGGCGATACGACCTCGTTCTCCTACGATTCCCTGCGTCGGCTCACCGGGATCACTTATCCGGGCGCTGACTCGGTCACGCTGACGCTTAACGACGCTGATCAGCTTACGGCCGTTACCGACGCACGCGGAAATACAACCAGCCTCAGCTATGACGCCAACGGCCGCCTGACGGGTTTTATCGATCGCGCCGGCGAAGCCCGTTTGTATGGCTATGACAGCAGCGGACGCCTGACCAGCGTCCAGCGTCCAGAGGGTCACGTTGTCAGTCTGGACTATGACAGCCGAGGACTCCTCGCGGAACTCGAGGACAATCTCGGTGAGCGCATGAGCTTGGACTACAACGCGTTAGGTCAGCTCACGGGCATCTCCGACAGCGCCGCAAACCGCACGAGCCTCAGCTATGACGAGGAAGGCGGACTGACCGAGATTCGAGACCCAGATAGTGCGCACGCGCAGCTCGGCCTCAACGCCACGGGCGGGCTCAGCAGCATAGCAACGGGCGCGAATGCACCCACGTCGGTGAGTTTCGACAGCAACGCACGTCCGATCGGAGAGCAGCTGCCGAGCGGCAGATCAACTTCCCGGACCTTTGACGCCCAGGGGCGGGAAAATCAGGTCCAGACCGGCCCGCTGCAGACCAGCCGAGACGTCGACGCGCTGGGGCGCGCCACCAGCGTCACGAATTCAGCAGGCATCAGCGCGACGGCGCAATACGACAATCAGGGCCGCCTGACGTCATCAACCGACCGGCTGGGCCAGACCACCAGCTACAGCTATGACAGCCGCAGCAGAGTCTCCGGCGCGACCTTTCCCGGCGGCGCTGGCTCGGTCAGCTACACCTACGACGCCAACGGCAACCTGACGCGCGCACTGTATTCCGACGGTACAGACATCAGCGCCACGTTTGATGCCGAAGATCGATTGGTTTCTGGTTCTGGGCTTTCGCTTGCCTACGACGGAAACGGCGAGGTCATTGAATCGAACGGCCTTCAGATGACCCGGCGCTCCGACGGCCGACTGCTCACCGTTGGCTACCCCGGCGGCATGACCGTCAGTTATACCTACAACGGTCGAGGCCTACTCGACACCGTCAGCGACAGCATGGGCAACAGCGCCAGCTTCAGCTACACCCCGGCGGGACGTCGCAGCGCAATCACCCGATCGAACGGCGTCACGACCAGCTACGAATACGACGCCTCCGGACGTCTTACGCGACTCCGGGTCGCTAGCAGCGGGACACAAAAAGGCGACACCACAAAGGGTGGCGGAAGCTTCCTCGATCGACGGCTGGCATACGACGCCGACGCGCGACTGTCCCGCGTGACAGGGCTTGAGCCACTGGCTCCTAACTTCGATTCCCTGCCTGATTTGGATTTCTCGTTTAATGCCGCGGGACAAATCGCCGGCAAAGTTTTTAACCCCCTTGGCCAGGTCACCGAAGCTGACGAAACGCAGTACGGCTGGGATTTGGCAGGGCGCGTGCGGCAAATCTCAGATGCAGCCCAAACGGTCGATCTGGACTACGACGCTACGAACCGGATGATCGGCATGAGCCAGGGGGGACAGCAGAACGGATTCCGCTGGAACTACGCGACCGGCAGGCCAAGCCTGGCGGTTCAGTCTGTTGACGGGCAGGACTGGTTTAACTGGACCAGCACCCCAGAGGGTGAGCCGCTGTGGCGCAGCAACGCCGACGGATCAGGTGTCTGGTTTCCACATTATGATGAATTGGGGAACGCGGTGCTTGCCACCGACGAAAACGGCACCGCGGGCAGTCAGGCGAAATTCGACGCTTTCGGAAAAGTGCTGGCCGGCGCACCCTTGTGGCCGCTGGGTCCGCGCGCTCGGCAGGGCGGCCTGTCGCTCACCGGCGACATCTACAGCGACGCGCCCGGCGAATACGTCCACAGCGGCGCCCGGAGCCGCATCAAGCCACGGCAAGGCGGAGACTTTGACCCGACGGACCAGAACGCATACAGCATCGGCCGCTTCGGTTCGCCGCTGCCGGAAATCACCGACGACAGCAGCAGGTCAATCAGCTTGAGCGAAATTGTATTTGGTGAGAACCAGCTGATAAACAGTCTCGATCGAAGTTTTGAGTTAGGCCTATCGAGGGACCTGCTGTTCGGCGACGATCCCACACTCAAGCTTACCAGCAGCTTCGGCCTGGCCGACGATCCCTTTCTCATTGCAAACAGGATCACGCCGGAGATCTGCACCCCAAACAGTCGTGCTAGCATCGAAAAGGAAATTAAGCGCCTTGAAGCCCGTCAGGCGACGCTTGATCAGCTCGGCCGAGATGTTGCAGAGGAAGCTGTCCGCAACCTAATTCGGATGAATCTCTCCGACACGCAGGTTCTCTTCCCGCTCACCCCGGAAGCCGTCCTTGTAGAGGTACTCTCGGACCCGCTGGGTATTCTCAGAACCTACCTCATTCTGCAGGAATCAACTCGCGTGCAGAATTTGCTCAACGAACTGAACCTGGAGCTGAAACAGCTCGATTCCATCGTGCCGGAGTTGCCGGCAATCGTCATCATTTGCTGAAAGCCTTCGCTGTTCAAAATACTGCGCAAGATGACGCCAATAGGTGCTGGCGCTTGATCCGCTAGCTATCACGCGCATTCGACGGCTGGGCCATGCTCCGCACGGAATATCCCGCGCAGGAAAGCTTGCAGGTAAACTGCGAAACTTTCGCCAAAGAGACAGGCTTCCCCATGGGACCACTCAACGGATTTAAGATTATCGAAATCGCCGGGATCGGCCCGAGCCAGCTTTGCGGCATGCTGTTGGCCGACATGGGTGCGCAGGTGCTGCGCATCGATCGTCCCGGGGAACTCGATCCCGGCATTGCGATGCCGGCGAAGTTCAACCTGATGAACCGCAGCCGACCGACGGTGGAGGTGGATCTAAAGCAGCCCGAAGGGGTTTCGCTCGTGCTGCAACTATGCGCTGATGCGGATGCGCTGTTTGAGGGCTTCAGGCCCGGGGTGATGGAGAAGCTGGGTTTAGGGCCTGACGCCTGCCAGGCGAAGAATCCTCGCCTGGTCTACGGCAGAATCACCGGGTGGGGACAGGAAGGTCCACTTGCCGACGCTGCTGGCCACGACACCAACTTCATCGCGCTTTCTGGCGCCCTGCACAGTATCGGCGACGCGGACCGCCCGCCGCCGCTGCCGCTGAATCTGATCGGCGACTTTGGCGGCGGGGCGTTGTATCTGGCTATGGGGATGCTGGCGGCGATGCTGGAGGCCAGCCGCTCCGGCCAGGGGCAAGTGGTCGACGCAGCGATGGTGGACGGCGTGGCGTCCATGATGACGCTCTTCTACGGCCTGCTTGCCGGAGGGCGTTGGCAGGACAGGCGGCAGAGCAACCTGCTGGACGGCGCCGCGCCTTTTGCCCGCAGCTATCAAACTTCGGACGGTGGGTTCATCGCCCTGTGCGCGCTCGAGAACCGCTTTTTCCGTAATCTGCTCGAGGCTTTGGAGATCGACGATATCGATCCTGCCGACCAGTACCGCTTTCAGGACTGGCCCCGGCATACCGCGCTCTTCACTGAGGCCATCGCCGCCAAAACCCGGCAGCAGTGGGCAGAAACTCTGGAAACACGCGACTGCTGCGCCGCACCGGTACTCTCTCTGAGCGAAGCGCCAGAACACCCGCACCTCAAGGCGCGCGGCACGTACGTCACGGTGGACAACATTGTGCAGCCGGCACCGGCGCCGCGCTTTTCTCGTACGCCGTCATCAACGCCAAGCGCTCCGCAGGAGCCCGGGGTAGATGCACAGCAGGCCCTAATGGATTGGGGACTCAGCGAGCCGGAACTAGATGACCTGGCGCAAGAAGGCGTACTCGGTTCAGGCCCAGCGGCCGCGGCAAGCTAACCAGATTTCGGTGACCCTACTCGAATCCTGAAGCAAAAATCAGTCCGTCGACGTCCACAGCCCCGTCGCTCTGGATCTGAATAAATTTCACCGAATAGCCATCCCACCAGTCGTCGCGCCCAGCGGCGCAGGTGGGTCGCTCGCCCACCCGCCAGGTCAGCGTGTTGTTGCCGGCCACCAGCCAGGCCGGATCGAGCGGAAGGCGGAAACTTTTCCAGTCGCGCCACTGGCCGCTGACGCAGTTTTGCTCAGCGTATTCATACGGATTCACCTCCAGCTCCGGGCCACCGTTGATGCTCAGACGCACCTGTCCTCGCAGCGGCTGGGCCAGCTGGCCAAACAACACCGGGCTGTTGATTTCAGCGGGGAGGTTAACGTTGACCGTGACCGTATCCCCAATCGGTCGATTGCCGTTGGCCTGCAGATAAACCACGTCGTCAGCGGTGTATGCCTGATAGTTGCCCACTACCGGTCCGTCAAATCGAATGTTGTCCCAGTGGAACGTGTACGTATCGGTGTTGCCGTGTCCCACCGGGGTATATGCATGGGTCTTGAACAACACCAGCCCACGCGTGAAAGGAAGGCCATCCGGCAGGTTGACCATTAAGTCGTCGAAGCCACCGTCAGCGGTTTCAATACCCCACACAATCCGATCGTTCTCCAGCCGGATCCGCATCGTTCGTCGGATACGACGGTCGGAGGTAGCCGGATCTGTGGGATGCAGTGCGTTCCAATAGGCCCAGTCATATTCAAAGAACTGACGCTCGTCCACCTGCCAACCGTAGGGATCAAGATCGCCGCTACCCACCCGCACGTGGCGCACCAGCTCGCTGAAGTTGAGCACGATCCGGTCCAGCGGATAGCGCTCGTCGATGGCGGACTGCGGTGAGGCTGCTCCCACCCGAAGCTGGTCCCGCGGCGTGATCAGCACCTCCCACCAGACACGCTGGCCGTGGCCGAGGTTGATATTGACGTCAAATTCCAGCGTACCGCCGTCGCTGAAATCGAACTCCTGGCGCGGCCAGAAGGCGCTGTTGGAGTAGGCCGTCACCTCACCCAGCGCCGACATCATGTGGTTCTTGCAGAGGAAGAAACTCTCGTCCGGCCGATCGCCGTTTGAGGTCTGGCTGGTGTTGACCAGATGCTGCGGCAGCGGGGACACGGCCGGGTTGGGCCCATCACAATTCATGTTGTGGTCTGCAAGAAAACCGACAAAGTTTTTGCTGAACTGCTCCTGCGGATGATTCCGGTGGGTCACCACGTAGTCGAAGGTTCGAGGCAACAGATCCTGTGAGGGAGCCGGTGGATCGCCGTCGAAGGTCTCTTCAAGCGCCCACTGGACTGGCTGGGCAAAGGCACTGAACGTTGCGGCGAAAAAAAGCAGGACCAGCGACCGGTAGACGCGGGCCCGTTGACCATGAGTGGAAATGGACACGGGGCTCTCCTTGATCAGTCAAATTGTCGGGTCGGATGAAGCGGGCCGACGCGATCAAGGTAGCGACGGCAGAGAGGAATAAATGAGACCGTCATCGCAGATTCTGTGCAGCTTTCTGAGAGGCAACAAAAACTTAAGCCTTCTCTAACGCTAATTTCACTGACGTTACGCGCCGGCGATCTCACCGAGCGGTGCCTTGAGCGAAAGCGCCTCCTTGGTTGGGGGTCCGGACCACAGTGAGGTGCTGGAAGACACGGGCTGCCGATGGCCGCACGCGGATATAATTGAACCGACGGCAACGTGTGGGGTTCGCATTGACCGACCTATTCATCTCCTACGCTCGCGGCGACCATAAGGAGGCGGGACGCCTTGCTGCGGCTATGGAAGCCGCGGGCTACTCCGTATGGTGGGACCGCCAGCTCCTGAGCGGCGACGAGTTTTCCGCCCAGATCGAAGAGGCACTCAAGGCCGCTGGCGCGGTCATTGTGTGCTGGTCTGCGGAAGCCTCGAAATCTCGCTGGGTACGCGACGAAGCCTCGGTCGCTGCAGACAGCGGCAAGCTGGTGGCGATCGGCCTCGACGCCACCGACCCGCCGATGGGATTTCGCCAGTTTCACTGCGAGGATCTCTCAGGTTGGCGCGATGGAGCGGACAATCACGCCCTTCAACAGCTGCTGCGGGCTATCAGCGCCAAGCTCAGCCCAACTGCTCCGACGCCAGTCGTTGAAACTGTCGACCGACCCAAACCAGCAGGCCCCGGCTTACCCCTGGCTGGGGCGCTCATGCTGACTGCGATGCTGGCGATCGGCGCCTTTTTTATGACGAGCGATCAGGGCGACCCCGCTGAAGTTATGGATTCATCGGCACCAAGGCTCAAAGAAGGTACCGCCGACGAGCCCCTCGACGTCAGGCGTTACGACATCTTGCTGCCGGAGGACGCGCCGATCGATTTCATCGGCGCATCGCCGCTCCGCCTGCCGGTGCCTGCGCTGGCGATCACCCCGGATGGACAGCAGCTGATTTACACCGGCCCGTCCCAAACCGATCAATCTCAGCTATTTCTCAGAGATCTAGGTCAATTTGGCGTGCGGCCAATCCAAGGTACCGGAGGCGCCTATCTGCCCTTTGTTTCGCCTGATGGCGAGAAGGTCGCCTTTTTCGCCGCTGATGAGCTGAGGATTGCACCGCTCGACGGCGGAGCAGTGCGGACGGTGCTCGCAACACCAAATCCGCGCGGGGGTGCCTGGTGGGGCAATGACCGGATCATTTACTCCGATCGGGAGGGCCGGTCGACCTGGTGGATAAATATCAACAGCACAACGCCACAGCCGTTTACGCTGGCCGAAACTACCGCACCAGACGGTACGCCTATTGTGTACAACCGGGTGATGACGCCGATGCCAGGTGGCGAAACGGTACTCACCGTGGCCTACCCGGGTACCGAATCGTTTGGTCGTCTAGTGGCCTTGGACCCCGCCCGCGGGACGCTGGAAACGATCATCGATCTCCCCGTTGCGGGTTGGGCCAGCAACGATTCATTGGTCTATGTGATGGGCAACGAGCTGTTTGCCGTGGATTTTGAGAATGCCACCAATCAGGTGTCAGGCGAGCCCCGTTTGCTAGGCGGCGAGCTTCGGCGCGACGACTCGCTGCCACAGTTTGTGCTTTCAGATCGCACGCTGATTTACGCCACCGGCGGCGCCTATCTGGAGCTGCAGATAGCGAGAGTCGGCGTCGACGGCAGCATCAGCGAAACGGCGATTGCCGACGCGAGATTTGGCAACCTTGCCGTATCGCCGGATGGTCAGCAGATCGCCGCCACCGTCAACGGCAGCCAATCGGACATTTATCTATACAACCTCGCCAGCGGGCAGTCGCGCCGCCTGACTCGGGGTGGCAACAATCACCACCCCGAGTGGTCGGATGATGGCGACACGTTGTACTTTGCGCATGACAGCAGCGGTGAGCCTCAGGGCGTTTACCAGACTTCAACATCCTCAGCCAGCTTTGAAAAGTCGCTTATCCTGGAGACCCAGAGCTTCCTGGTAAGGATGAGCGCCAATAACCTCGCTACCATGCCGGTTGTCGGCGAAGGCGGGTTCGACTACGCAATCGTTGACCTCCAAACCGGTAAGCAGACAGTGGTCGCACAGCAGCCGGATGTGGAAGAAGACCTGGGTCACGTCTCGCCTGATCACCGTTGGCTGGCGTTGACGGTCGACGCCTCGGGCCGCTACGAGGTGGTCATCATGCCGCTGCTTCGCGATGGTCCTACGCTCCCGGTCTCAACCGAAGGCGGCGAAGAACCCACGTGGTCGGAGGACATGTCCAGCCTCTACTATCGCTATGGCACCCGCCTGTATCGGGTGCCCGTCAGCCAGCAAGACGGGGCGGTTAAGCTTGGCGAGCCGGAGACCATATTGGACGACCCCATGTGGGTCAATGTACCGGGGTATTCTTATTGGCCTGACCCCGGAACTGGCGGCTTTCTGATTCTCCGAGATAACCAGCCTCCCACTACACGCGAGCTAAGGGTGATTGAAGGTTGGCGCAGCATACGCTAGCCCGAGGAATGAACTCACTAACGACGCCGACGGCTGCCGTGTCGGCGGAAGATGTCTTTACTCTCTCGAAACGCTTCCTCTGGGGCGCGAATCTTTGCCATGCGACGGCGGGCAGTCCTGGCCGCGGCGATATGATCCACAATCGGTGCGGGGTAGTTGCCGGGAATACGGCAACCCTGCGCCACCTGCATAGACGCCGGCATGCGCCAGGGTTCGTGAATCCACTGGGCCGAGACACCTTCGAGTTCAGGGACCCAGCGGCGGATGAAGTCGCCGTTCGGATCATGCTCCATGGATTGCTTCACCGGGTTATAGATCCGAACGGAGTTGATCCCGGTAGTGCCAGACTGCATCTGCATTTGGCTGAAATGGATTCCGGCTTCATAGTCGGTGAAACACCGGGCCAGATGCAGCGCGGGCTGTCGCCAGTGCTGCCAGAGGTGGTAGGCGGAGAACGCAGCGAGCATAGCCCGCATCCGAAAGTTCAGCCACCCCGTTGCGTTGAGATACCGCATGCACGCATCGACAAACGGATAGCCGGTCAGACCTTGGCGCCAGGCCTCGAAGCGATCCGGATCGAACGCGTCTTCCCGTAGACCGTCGGTGCTGCGGGCCAGGTTCTCGAACTCGATTCGCGGCTCGCTCTCAAATTTCTGGATGAAGTGGCAGTGCCAGTGGAGGCGGCCCTCAAAGGCCTTGAGCGCCCTGGGCCAGGTCCCGCTGCGCCCCCGTGCACCCTGCTGGGCCCGCCAGGTGCGCTGCGCAAGCTCGCGCAGCGACAGACTGCCCATCGCCAGATGGGCGCTGAGCCGCGAGCAGCTGTCCTCGGCGGTTTCGGGACTGGATAGCTCCCGGTGATAGCTTTCGCCCCGCGATTCCAAAAAGCTGCGCATGAGCCTGCGTCCGTGATCGGTACCGCCGGGCTGAACTGCACAATCCTCGAGCTCGAGCTCCGGCGACCAGTCTTCCCAGCCGGCGGTCGCCTGTTCCTGCTGCCACTCAAAGTGCTCTGGCAGCGTGACCAGCGGCTGCAACATCTGTCGCTTCCAGTGCCCGGCCCAGCCATTGCGGTCTTTCAGCGGCCGAAACACCCCGAACTGGCGGTGTTCGATCAGCGGCACCTGTTGCTCGCGGCACCAGCGTCGCAGCGCGATGTCGCGCAGATCAGTCCAGCGGGTGCCGGTTTCCTCGTGCGCGTGAATCCGCAGGCTGCCGTAGCGTTGCCTCAGTGATTCGAAGACCTCAAGGGCACCTCCCACTCGCACGCAAAGCTCGCCGCCCTGCTCGCGCAGGTCAGCATCCAGCGACTTCAGGCAGCCCTTGAGGAACTCCCACTGTCGCCAAGACCGATCGGGCTGCGTCCACAGCTCCGGCTCGATGATGTAGAGGGCCAGCGTCGGGCCACGATCCAGCGCGCCGGCAAGCGCTGCATGGTCGTGTGTGCGAAGGTCCCGCTTGAACCAGACTACCTCGATCATGGTCCGTAGCGTGCGACAGCCGCCGTCAATCGGCGGTGAACGGCGTTATCAGCCGAGCATAATCCGGCTGCCCTTAGCGCCGGCGACAATCGATTCGAGATTGAGCTGCGGCAGCAGGAGGCCAAAGGTGGCACGGCTGGCGCGGCTCGCCAGCCGGGCCGCGTAGCCAACCGGCCGCCAGGGTGAATCCAGCTGAGCCATCGTGGCGAGATACACCGCCTCTTTGCCTGCCGCCAGCAGCGGGCTGGCGGCCGCTGAATTGCCTGCCACGAGCCACGTGGTGACGTCGCCAAAAGCGATCAGGGTTGGCGTACGCGATGGCCTGAAGTCTTTGAGCCGCCTGCCGCGGAGAAATCGATCCACGTTGCCGCCGGCCAGCTCCCCCATATCCATCGCGTGGTACGCCTGCTTGGCGATAGGCTCTCGCAGGGCAGCGCTGTCGCCGGCCACAAATAGTGCGTCACTGGCCTGGCTCTGGAGCGTGTCTCGAACCGGCAGCCACCGATCGTCAGAGGTGTTCAGGGCGGCGTCACGGAGAAAGGCGGGCAGCGCGAGCCCTGCCGTCCAGATGCACAGGTCGGACTTGAGGCGCTGGCCGTTGTCGAGGACAACGGTCTTCGCATGCACCGACTCCACCGCCACGCCGTGGAGGACATCCACGCCGAAAGCCTCGCAGCGCTCGGCGGCATCATCACCAACCTGTCGAGGCTGTTGGGACAGCAGCCGATGCTCTTGCTCCAGCAGTCGAACCTTAAAGCGTTCGTTGCGGTGACGTCGCCGCAGGATCTCCCCGACAGTCTCGACGCCCGTGATGCCGCCGCCGACCACAACCACCGAGGCTGGACGTTTCCGGCGGCCCAGCCGGTCCAGAGCTGTGGCGATACGCTCCGCGTCTGCCACTCGGCGCAGTTTCATGGCGTGTTCCTCAACGCCCGGGACCCCAAAGCTGGCACCCTCACTGCCGGCGGCCACAATACAGGCGTCATAATCCCAGCACCGGCCTTCCGCGCTGATCACCTGTTGTGCATCGCTGTCGATTTGACTGACCCGCGCCTGCACAAATTCGTGGCCGTAGCGGGCAACGGCGGCACCGAAGGGCAGCTTGACGCCATCCGCGCGTTTAACGCCCGAGAGAATCTCATGGATGTTAGGGGTCCACTCAAACTCCCCCATCGCGTCCAGCATCGTCACCCGGTAGCGGCAGGAAAGCTGGGCTGCTGCCCGCAGCCCGGCGAAATTGGCACCGACAATGACGATGCGGGGTTTGCTGGAATGGTTCTTGGAAGATGGCATGACGCGTATTTCTAACGGGTAATCCGCAAGCTTAGAACGCGGTTCTAGAGCACACACACCAAAGTGCGGCCAGTCCAAACCGCTTAGCCCAACCTTTAGAGACTCAGTCTGGGAACTCGGCGCTGAGTATCGCCTCAGCCTCAATTTCGACCAGGTAAGGATCGCCGATCAGGCGCGCCTCGACCAGCGTGTTGGCGGGGCGGATCTCAGCAAAACGTTCGCCGTGAGCTCGGGCCACCGGCTCCCATTGCTCCGCGTCCGCGACAAAGACGCGGGTGCGCACCACGTCTTCCAGCCGACCGCCCAGCGACTCGATTGCGGCCTCGATCTTATCGATGACAAAGTGGGCCTGGGCGGCAGGGTCGCCCTCGCCGATCACCTGATCACCGTGGGTGGCCGTTGTGCCCGATACCAGTATCCGATCCCCGACTCGAACCGCGCGACAGTACCCCGCCAATGGCTCCCAGGACGTGCCGCTGAAGACGCGCTGCCGGCCGGCAGCGTCCACCTCCGACGCAAAGACCTTGGGCACTTCCTCCAGGTGATCGCTCAGATCTCCCGCAGCGGTCAAAAAAGGCGGCTTGCGGTATTCGTCACCACAATTGCCCGGAATCGGTCCGAAGTGTTCCACCGCCTGCGCCAGCGCCGCCCGATCTGCGTCCGTCAGCGAGAGGGTAAAGATCTGTCGGTTTTCCGCCAGGTGATCGCCGTGGCCGAGACGCGCGCCGAGAATAACGCCGGCGACGGCCGACTGGTCGAGCATGTACCGGCTGGCCAACACCGGAACACTGACCTGATGACGTTGCGCCACGGCAACCGCGGTGCGCAGCAGATCCTGGAACGCCTGCCAACCGCCCCCGGCGTCGATAAACCGCTTGTATTTCATCTGCGACCAGGTCGTCGGATTGGCAGGTTCCGGCTGATCCAGCCAGCGTTCGGATAGAAACCCGCCCGCCAGGGTGCCGTAGGCCAGCAGGCCCACCCCGAATTCGCTGCACACTTCGCTCATTGCGCCGGCTGCCCGCTGATCGATCAGAGAGAAACTCAGCTGATTGCTGACAATCGGCAGACCGCTCGCCAAGGCGATGCGTAGATGCGCCGCATCAAAGTTTGTCACGCCCAGCGCACCAATGAGTCCTTCTTCCTGCAACTCTGCCAGGTAGGACAGCGCGTCGAGCCACGAGGGGTCTGGGTAATGCCAGGCGTGATACTGCAGAAGATCGAGGCGCTCGGTCTTTAGCCGCGTCAACGAACGCTCGACGGCGCGGCGCACCTCTTCCCGGGATGTGGCGCCAGGCTTGGGTACCCATTTTGTGAGCAGCTGGGAGGCGTTACCCAACGGGTGTGTCGCGCGGAAATGCCCGGCGATGATTTCGGCAGAACCATAATGGTCGGCCATATCAAACGTACTGAACCCGCTTTCGACGAACGGGGCCATATGATTGGCTGCCGCCTCCGGGTCGAGCGTCTGACCGTCACGCTCAAGATCGGCGATCTGCCAAAGCCCATTGAGGACCCGCGAAATAACGAGACCCGGCGCCAGTTCGGTGGTCTCAACCACGCTGGCTGCCCTCGAAGCTGCGATGCTCGGAAGCCATAATCAGTCGGGCAGCTGCGAGAACCGGGCTCGCCAATCATCGCCGGCACGGATCTGGAGGGCTCGGCGGAAAACGAAGACTGTGGTGCCCAGCCCCATCACCAGCAGCCAAACCCAAGTTGAGTGGAAGTACCAGACGCTTACCTCACCGCTCAGGTCCTTCCACACGTGGATCACCAGAAAGCCGGTCAGCAGCACCGATCCGCCGATACCCACAACCTGCTGAGACAGGCGGGAGGTCAGTGCGGTGATCTCACCGGCGAGCCGGGCGTTGACCCGGGGCAGTGTCAGCACCGTCACGCACATCAGCAGGAAGTTCACCAGCATCGCCGTCACCATGATGTCGATACCCAGGAAGAAATCGCCGGCGAAGTGGCTGCCAAGGACACCAACGCTCGCAATGACGCCGCTCAGCGCCAGAGCAACGTGCGGGGTATGAAATCGGGAATGCACCTTCGCGACGCCGCTGGGAAAGATTCCGTCCTCCGCCCAGGCGAACATGAGGCGCGACACTGCGAGCAGCATGGCCGGCAGGTCGTTGATCAGTGCGACCGCCGCGCCGGCCAGGATCGCGGCACCGAGGCCGGTTGGCAGCAGATAGGCCAGCAGGCCGGGCGCTGAAATATCGCGGGCCTGGGCCTGCTCAGCAACATACCACCAGGGGACCGCGTGATATACCGCGGCGGCAAACAGGAAATAAAAGGCGCCGACCGCGGTGATAGCCAGCAGGATAGCCAGCGGCAGATTGCGAGACGGCTTGCGAGCCTCGCCGCCCGCCTGAGCGATCGCGTCGAAGCCAATGAAGCTGGAAAACATCAGCGCTGCTGCCGAAAGGAAGGTCATCCAGCGCCAGGGCGCATCCGGCTCATCGCTCATCGCCTGTCCTTCCCGCGCCAAGGCTGCGACGGAGAAGTCGCCGTGGTTAAACCAGAAACCCGCAACGATCACGATCATGCCGAGCCCGAACATGAGGAACATCATCGGGACCAGCGTGCGCGCATAAAGCTTTACGCCCAGCACGTTGATCAACACAAAAATCCAGATAAGGCCCAGTGCGAGGCTTACTCGAACCGAGCCAAGCTGCAGCTCAGCCGCAAGGTCCGACCAGCCGAGGGCCGCGGCGATGTCCCACAAGAACGGCACAATGACATACGCGATGACGCCGATCACGATAGAAAGCCCAAACCACTGGGAGAAGCTGGCGATAAAGCCCAGATACGGACTCAAGCCGCGGCTTGCGTAGAGGTAACTGCCGCCGGGCCGCGGCATGGCGGACGCGAGCGTGGCGTATGCAAATGCCGCAAACACCGCAGGAATGGCGGCAAAGACAAACGCTGGCAAAACGTATTGACCGATCCCCGGAACGCTGCGGTGCACCATAAACGGAACAACGTTGATCGACGCTCCCAGCATCGCGCAAATACCGGTGGCGGTCAGTCCCAGCAGACCGAGGTGTCTTTTGAGTTGGGGCATTGGGCTTCCAGCGAGGGCCGCATCAATATGCCCACTGCAAACCATGAGCGCAACCTCCCGAACGGCACTATCACAAGGGCATAAGTCCCCATTGTCCCTTACCTTTCTTGCCGGCGGCCTTCGCGAAAGATATTCGCTACTATCGACGCTGGCCTGAATAACCAAACCAAAAAATTATGGCCGTCAGCCTCGTTCTGTCAGACAGCGCCCGGATTCGTTACGTCACCGGCGCGGTCATGTATTTCGCCCAGGGGATTCCCCAGGGACTTCTTGCGATTGCCTTGCCGGCCTGGATGGCCAGCCAGGGAGCCACCGCAGCGGATGTCGGTTCCTACCTGGCGGTCATCGTGCTCCCCTGGGCGTTCAAGCTGCTGTCCGGCCCGCTGATGGATCGCTATCAGCTGCCCAGCATGGGGCGACGAAAGCCCTGGGTGCTGGCCGCGCAGCTCGGCTTGACGGTTTCGCTGCTCGGACTGATGCTCATCGAGAATCCTGCGGAGCAGGTTGGACTGCTGATGGTGCTCGGTGTTCTGATCAACACGTTTGCCGCCACTCAAGACGTCGCCGTCGACGGCATGTGCATCGACCTGACGCCGGTGCGCGAGCAGGGCCGGCTCAACGCGTTTATGAGTTTCGGGAAGGCCGCCGGCTGGAGCGCGACTGCTGCGGTGAGCGGCGTTCTGCTGGCAACTTTCGGGATGAAAGTGACGGCCATCGCGGCGGCTTCCCTGGCCGGCCTGCTGGCGCTCGCGTTTGTGCTGGTGACCGAGCGCCCCGGGGAACGCAGGCTGCCGTGGTCCCGGGGCAAGGCCGCGACCGGTCAGCCGCCGGAAGGCTCGTTTGGCACCGTTTTCAAAGCCCTCAACCAGGTGCTCTGGAGCCGAGCCAGTCTGGTGGTCATGGTCATCATGTTCGTTGACGGGCTGGTGACCGGCTACGGCCAGGCGCTGATGCCTTTTGCGGCGGTCAACCTTTTTGGATACACGACGCCCGAGTGGTCTCAGCTGGTGGCGATGATGGGGCTGGTCGGCGCTGCGATTGCGCTGACGCTCGGTCCGCTCGTCGATCGATTCGGCGCCAAGCGAATGCTGATTCTGACGGTGTCGCTGGTTGCCATCCACGCATTTTTGATCGCCCAGACTCAGCAATTGTGGGAGGACAGCACCTACGTCCGGGTGATGCTGTCGCTCTGGATCATCTTGATTCCCGTAGTCATGGTCTGCGTTATCGCGCTCGCGATGGCGCTCTGCTCCAGCAGCATCTCAGCAACGCAGTTTGCAATCTATATGTCGGTGGCCAACCTGGGACACTCGGCCGGCTCAAAGGTGTACGGCATGCTGGCGGAGAGGGCAAGCTACGTTGAGAGCTATACCTTTTTGGGCGCGTTTGTGGTCCTGATGATCATTACTCTGCTCTTTCATCGCGCGCCATCGCTGGAGGCGGAAAGCGAAGATCAGCCGATCCGCAGATCAACGGGATCCCGCTACACGGTTGGCTTAGGAGGGAGTGAGGCCGGCCTGTTTCTCTCCGGAGCCATGCGCTGTCCCAAATGCCGGGCCGACATGGACGCCCTGCTGGTCAACGGCGTCGAGATCGATCGCTGCAGTCAATGTCAGGGGCTTTGGTTTGACGCGGGTGAGGTAGAGCGGCTGCGCGACGCAGGCGTCGCGGACGCCATCGATCTAGGCGAGGCCGACCAAGGTCGAAAAACCAATGTTATCGACCGCTATGACTGCCCCCGCTGTAGTGGCGAGATGATTCGGATGGTGGACCCCGACCAGCGTCACATCTGGTTTGAGCAGTGCAGCGTCTGCACCGGATCCTTTTTTGACGCGGGTGAGTTTCGCGACCTGGCGACCTGGCGACAAAAAACCTCTCCGACCTGGTTAAGGGGCTCTTTGCGCCCGAGCGCAAATAGCTGGCCGTCTCTACCGCTCTGCGCGCCGGTACGCCCGGCGGAATGGTCTTTTGCTTGAGCAGAGTTAGCTGCCGGTAAACTGCTCCGGCAGCACCTGAATGCAGGTATCGTCCAGACTGGCCACGGTGCGCAGCGCCAGCTGAGCTTTTGGCAGTTCGTAGCGGAAAAAAAATCGGCACGCCGCCAGCTTGCCTTCGTAAAAACGGCTGTCATGGTCGGAACCCTCATCTTTCGCCGCCGCGTCCAGCGCACTCTGTGCCGCAAGCGCCTGCCGCAACCACAGCCACGCCACAACAACGTGCCCAAAAGCATCCAGGAACAGCGTGGCGTTGGCCATGCTCAGCTCCGGATCGCTGCAGGTGACGACCGTCTGAACCGTTTCGTCCACCTGAGCCAACGCCGATTCGAGCTCTTGCGCTAGACCCGCTAGGCCAACGCTGGCCGCTGCCAAGTCAAGGTCCGACTGTATCTCGCTACGCAGGACCTGCAGCGCGATGCCCTCGCCCATCCGAACCTTACGCCCCAAGATGTCCAACCCATGAATCGCGTGGGCCCCTTCGTGGATGGCGTTGAGACGATTGTCGCGGTACAGCCGCTCCACCGGGTAGTCGCGCGTGTAGCCATAGCCGCCCAGCACCTGAATCGCCAGCTTGTTAGCCTCCAGGCAATATTCGGATGGCCACGATTTGGCCACCGGCGTCAGCAGCTCCAGCAGGGCCGCCAGCCGCTGGTATTCCTGGCGTTCCTCGGTCAGCTTCTGTCGATCCAGCAGGCTGGCGCAGTAAAAGATCAGCGCTTGCCCACCCTCCACAAACACCTTCTGTGTCATCAGCAGCCGTCTGACGTCAGCGTGCTCAATCAGCTTGACCTGCGGGGTCGTCGGATCTTTGCTCCCCAGCCGCCGACCCTGGGCTCGCTCCCGGGCATAGTCGAGGGCATAAAGGTAGCCACCCAGCGCTGCGGCCACCGAACCAAGCCCAACGCCGATCCTTGCCTCGTTCATCATGTGGAACATGTTGGCCAGCCCTTCGTTCTCGCGGCCGACAAGAAAACCCTCGCAGTCTCCTGACTCGCCAAAGTTGAGCAGGCAGTTGCTGGTCCCCCGCTGGCCCATCTTGTGGTTCAGCCCGGCCACGACCACGTTGTTGAATTCACCCAGGGTGCCATCGTCGTTGACACGGATCTTCGGGACCAGAAACAGCGAGATGCCACGAACGCCCGGCGGCGCGTCGGGCGTACGCGCCAGCACCATGTGCACAATGTTCTCGCTGAGGTTGTGGTCGCCGCCGGATATCCACATTTTCGAACCGCTCAGGCGATAGCTGCCGTCTTCCGCCGGCGTCGCGGTCGTTCGGATATCTCCCAGCGAAGAGCCGGCCTGCGTCTCGGACAGGCACATCGTGCCAAACCAGCGTCCTTCCAGCAGGGGACCCAGGAATCGTTCCTTCAGGGCGTCGTTGCCGCAGGTCTTCAGCAGGTTGGCGTTGGCGGCCGTCAGAAAGGCGTAGTTGGCCACGCCCGTGTTGGCACACATAAAGATACCGCTGATGGCCTGAGTGACCAGCCAGGGAAGCTGCATCCCGCCGATGTCGCTGTCGAAACCCGCCGCCATAAAACCCGACTCGCGAAACGCGTCGAGCGCCTCGATCGCTTCGGGTATGACTTCGACCTCACCGTCGACAAACGCCGGCTCGCTCGCGTCGGCGGCGGCGGCTACCGGCTGGAACTTCTCTTCGGCGAGCGCCTGGGCGGCGTCCAGCACCGCAGTGATCGTGTCGCGATCGTATTCAGCGTAGCGCTCAGCTTCGAGCAGGGTTGGAAGCCGGTACAGCTCGTCCAGATAGAAATCCAGATCACGGCGATTAACGATCAGCGACATAGAGAAACCTTTTATTGATCCGGGTGCGATGCGAGCCAGCTTTGAGCTTCTCGCGTATACCAGTGGGTCGAGAAATTTTCGGCGTCAACAATAGCGCGAAAATGGCGCGCGGCTCGAGCGCGATCATCGGCACCGGCAAAGAGCTCGCCGAGGTAATAGTGGACGTAGGGATTGTGGGGATCCGTTTGCAGCAGCTTTTTACCCAGGGACGCCAGCTCAGGGTCCCAGTCGGCGCGAAGCTGAAGCTCGCGATGAAACGCCACCGTTTTCAGAAACATCACGGCGTGCATGACGTTCAGATCAGCTCGCTGCACCCAGTGCTCCGGGCTGGGCAACAGCCGTTCCAACGCGTTTTGAGCGTTCTCGAACTGACTCTCGTCATAGCGCGCCAGGAAAGCGCTGGTCATGAGATCCGCTTTGGCGCGCTGCTCGGCGGTAGGGAAGCTCTGACCTTCGTCGGTCAGAAAGCCCTCAACAAACGCCAACATCAGCGGTGAGGTCATCACGTCGCCGTTGATCAGTCGCGCCGCGTCACTGAACAGATTGTTGTTCGCCAGCGCCACCATCTGGAGCTCCTTTGCCGGCACGATTACCCAAAGACCGGCAAAGCCATCGTATTGCCCGTAAGCCCAAAACACCTGCTGGCCGGCCACCTGCTGCACAAAAATCCCGTGCCCGTACGGAAGATCCGGGCCGAAAGGCGTGGTGAGCTGCCGCCAGGATCCGTCGCTCAGCAGATCCTTACGCAGCAGCGCCTGCCCCATGCGGATCACGTCGCGGGGCGTTGCGATCAAGCCGGCTGACGCGGATACGCCAAACTCGTGATCTAAGGCAAGGCTTTGGCCTTCATAGCCGTGAGGTGTGGCCAGTCGTTCGCGGGCGGCTGCGGACAGCGTCTCTATTTCGTAGAGGTGGGTATCGGACAGCGCCAGCGGCTGCAACACCCGTTCCTGCAGCAGCTCACCAAACGGTTTGCCGCCAACCTTTTGCGCGATCGCCGTAAGCAGGCCAAAGCGAAAGCTGTAGTTGAACTGCTCGCCAGGATCGCCCTGCGAGGTGTGGGACAGCAGGTGCTGTAGCTGAACGTTTCTGGTGAGGCCACTTTCAGGCAGCCAGCGAGTCACCGGGTCCATGAACGACAGCGCACCATCTTCTGCGAGATCCGCCAGCAGCACGGCGCTGTAAACCTTGGTCAGGGACGCGAGGGGAAAGAGGGTGTTGGGCGTTACGGCCTGCTTGCTCGCCAGGTCTCGATCGCCCAGGTAATCCTGAAATAGCACCGTGCTGCTTTCCGAATCCACGCCGACCACAATCTCAACCGCCAGACCGGGGACGTAGAACGCGCGTTTCAACGCTTCAAGGCGTTGGGAAAAGGCGGCGACCGAGTCTTTTGCCAGCGACTCGTTGGCCCACAAGAGTGGCGCGATAAGAATCCAGAGAACGCCGAGCAACCGCTTTCCGAGAGCCACAGGTCGACGCGCGATCGGAGCCGACCTGCTGCTACCGCGCCTGCTGCGCTTGGGCAATTTCGGTCTCCAGCTTGCGAACCTCCTCGGAACGGACGCGGCCGAAGCGCCCGAGGAGCAGGTAGATGACCGGGGTCACATACAGCGTAAACAATGCGGCAAAACCCAACCCGCCGAATATGACCCAGCCGATGGCAGCCCGCGCTTCCGCGCCAGCGCCGCTCGCCAGAATCAGCGGCAGCGCGCCCAGCACGGTAGATACGATGGTCATGGCGACAGGGCGCATGCGTACCTCGGCGCTCAACGTGATGGCTTCCTTGACCGCCATGCCTCGATCGCGGAGCTGGTCGGCAAACTCCACCACCAAAATGCCGTTTTTGGCCATGAGCCCGATCAGCAGAATCAGGCCCACCTGAGAATAGATATTGATGGATGTGCCGGTCAGGAAAAGCGCCGCCAGCGCGGCGGCCACACCAAGCGGCACGGTCAGCGTCACGACAGTGGCGCTCATAAACCCCTCAAATTGCGCGCAGAGCACCAGGAACACCACCAGCAGCGCAACGCCGTAAATCACCGCGACCCCGCGCGTCGACTCTTCTAAAGTGGCGGCCTCTCCACGGAACATCAGGTTGAGGCCCGCCGGCAACGTCTGCGCCGCAAGTCGTTCGATATCGGCCACCGCGTCGGCGAGCGGCACACCCGCCGCCAAATCAACGTCTACTTCGATCGCCCGACGCTGGCCGTGCCGATCGAGCTGGGTGGCGACGCCGGTCTCGGTAACCGTTACCAGATTCGTCAGCGGCACTAGCTGACCATCACCCGTGCTGACGTGCAGGCTCATCAGATCTGTTGGATCGTTGATCTGATTGATTGAGGCCTCGAGCAGAAGCGGCACCGCTTCGTCGTCGATGTTCAGATCAACCACCTCAACGCCATCAATCGCGGCCGTCAGCGTGCTGGCCAGACCGGCCAGCTCTACGCCCAGTTCGCTGGCGCGTTGGCGGTCGATCAGGATGGCCAGCTGCGGTTGGGTCGGCGCGAAGCCGATGTCGGGGTTACTCACAAGCGTCGACTGTTCAGTGATCGCGGCGGCGAGCAGCTTGGCACCCTCAAAGATCTCTTCATAGTCACTGCCGGTCACGGCGAACTCAAGTCCACCGCCCTGGCCTCGAAGATTGAGGCTATTGTCGCCATAAACCGAGACCCGCGCACCGGGCAGGTTGTCGAGTTTGCCACGGAGCTCCCGGATGATTTCCCCCTGGCTGCGTTCACGTCGACTCCAGTCGGCCAGCGGCAGCGTCACGCCGCTGCGATGAGGGTCCCAGGTACCCACGACGGTGAAGATGTCCGTGACCTCGCCGCTGTCGCGATAGGGTTCCAGGATTCGCTCGATCAGCTGGGTTTGACCTTCGATGTAGCCGAGGCCAACGCCGTCTGGACCGCTGGCCCTTACCCGAACCAAGCCGCGGTCCTCGTTCGGCAGCAGCTCCTTATCGAGCAGCGGGTACAAAGCCGCGGCACCCGCGGCGGTGCCCAGGGCCAGCAGCAGCGCCAGCAGCGGCCGCGCCAACGCCGCGGACAATGTCCCTAGATAAAACGTCTTCAGCAGCGAGCCGACGGACAGCAGCAGCTCGCCGCGCTTCCTGGAATTATCCGTAGTATCCGGGGATGAGGATCGAGTCGAGGCCAGCCGGGACGCCATGGCAGGCACGAGTGACAGCGCCACAAAGCTCGAGATAGCCACCGCCACGGCAAGCACGAAGCCGAACTCGCGGAACAAGCCGCCGGCGGTGCCGGGCAGAAAGGCGATGGGGATGAAGACCGATATCAGCACGGCACTGGTGGCGATCACGGCAAAATAGACCTGCCGGGTGCCGATCACCGCCGCGGCGCGCGCACCCATGCCCTGACTGGCCTTCCGCTGAATGTTCTCCAGCACCACAATCGCATCGTCGACGACTAGCCCCGTAGCGAGCAGCAACGCCAGCAGCGTCAGGTTGTTCACGGAAAAACCGCCGAGCCAGATCGCCGCGAGGGTGCCGATCAAGGCAACCGGTATCGTGACGGCGGGCACCAGGGTGGCCCGAGCCGAGCCGAGGAAGATCCAGATTGTGGAGATCACAATCGACACGGTCAGCGCCATGGAGATCAGCAGTTCGCGAATCGACTTCACGATAAAGGTCGAACTGTCGTCCGTCACCGCCAGCGACAAATCTTTGAACTGGCGTTCGAGCTGCGCGCTTCGGCTGCGCACCGCCTCGGCGATGCTGATGGTATTAGAGCCCGCCTGTCGAATGACGCCGAGGCCGATGACCGACAGGCCGTTCAGGCGAGAGAACTGATTGGCGTCCGCCGGTCCAAAATACACGTTAGCCACGTCGTCGAGCCTCACCTGGGGCGTGAGCATCAGCTCCCGGACCTGCTGAGCCGTCGTTACCGAGGCATTAGCCCGGACCAGCAATTCCTGGACATCCGAACGGAGGCTCCCCGCCGGCACGTCAAACGGCGCTTCGCGCAGCACCGCCTCCACGTCATTCATCGAGAGGTTAAAGCTGGTCAGGCGGAGCGGGTCGACCACCACACGAAGCTGGCGCCGGCGACTGCCTGACACCGTGACGTCAGCCACGCCGTCGATGGAAATCAGTTCGGGAATCACATCCTGCTCAACGACTCGAGCCAGCGCGTCGTCGGTGAGCGTCTCGCTGGTTGCGGCGACCGTAATCACCGGCTGAGCGTCCTGGTCAGCCTTCACGACAAAGACGTTTTCCACGCGATCCGGCAGCTGGCGACTGACCCGGCTGACCGCTTCGCGCACTTCGGCGGCGGCCGCGTCGAGGTCCACACCCGGGTTGAATTCCGCAAAGATCCGGGCGGAGTTTTCCTCGGAGGCCGATCGAAGCCGATACAGACCTGATACCCGCGCCACGGCGCCTTCGAGAATTCGGGTCACCTCGGCATCCATCGTCTCCGGGGATGCCCCAGGAAACTCGGCGCGGACGCTGACCACGGGCCGATCGACGTTAGGAAGCTCGCGAATCTCAACCGCTCCGAGCGCCGCCAGGCCGGCGATGACAATCAGCAGGTTCGCGACCAGCACCAGCACCGGTCGCCTGATTGCCAGGCTGGGCAGATCGCCTGTGGTGCTCTTAAGATCGACCATCTCAGCTGGCCGGTGCGCCGGAACCGGGGCCAGCGAGCTTGCTACCCTCTCGTACCCGCTGTACCCCTTCAACGATGATCTGATCGGTACCGCGGAGCGGTGCATCAACCAACACCCAGCCTTCTTCGCGCTGAATGACCTGCGCTTCGACGCGCTCAGCCAGCCCCCCGCTGTCGCGCCAGACGTAGGCACCTTCCGCACCCCACCGAAGCGCGACCTCCGGGATTCGCGCGTAGCGTCCCTCAGCGGACTCGACCGCCACACTAAAACTCATGCCGGGACGCAGCAGATCAGCGCTGTTGTCGAGCCTGGCCTGGACGCTGAGCGATCGCGTGACCTCGTTGACCCGGCTCCCTAGCTCCACCACTCTGGCCGTGAGCTCCGACGCGCCGTTGAATGTGCGAACCTTCACCGGATCGCCGGTGGCAAGCTGACCGACCAGCTGTTCGGGTACGTCGAAGCGAACCAGCAGCGTGCTTCGATCATCGAGTGTGGTGACCAGGGTATCTGGATTGACCCGGTCGCCAGACTCGACGTCCGTCAAGCTGACCACGCCGGCAAATGGGGCGCGAATGACACGGCGCCGCAGCGCAACTTCCGCTCGTTCGAGCGCAATCTCTGCTGCGGTGACCGCGGTTTGTGCGGCGTCGAAGGTGGTCGGTAGCACCGCCCCCGAATCCTGGGCACCCTGGTAACGCTCGAGCAGCCTTGTCGCATCTTTAAGCGTTACCCGGGCCAGTTCGACGGCCAGCTGTTCATCGCGCTGCTCGAGCTGCACAAGCAGCTGGCCTGCGCTGACGCGCTCTCCGGGCGCGAAGTCCAGGGTCTCGACCGCACCCGCCGCTTCCGGGTAGATGTCGACCGAGCGAGCGGCCCGCGACGTCCCGACCACATCCAGGCGCGTTCGTCGCGGCTGAAACTGCACCGGCTCCAGGCGGACTGGGACACTGCGTTCGCGCCGATCGGCGGCGGTTGTTGCATCGATGTCCGGATCCGAACATCCCGCAAGCAGGCATAGCGCAGCTGCGGCAACCAGCAAACGGCTGGCGGTCCGAAACCTACGTGCGGATTGGCGGGATGGCATCCTTAACATGGCGCACACTATATACGACGCGGCGGCGAAACATACCGACCAACATGCGAAGGGCGCGTCTAGATCTCTGGCGTTATTACCGTTTCTCGACTCGACGGCCGGCATGGCGACCGTTAAGTGATGGCCGATGCGGGCAGCACGCGGGCCAAAGACACGGACCTGGCTTCAACCTGCGAATCAATGTCGCCAAGCGCGAGCGGCTGTCGACAGGCGGAGCAGACAAAAGCCAGCTTCAGCGGCTCACCGCAAGTCCGATGCGACAACAGGATTGGCGGCCCCTCCGCCGCCGGGTACCAGCGGTTGCCCCAGGTGAGCAGCGCAACCAGTATCGGGTACAGCTCTCGGCCCCTGTCGGAAAGTCGATAGGCGAACCGAGCCGGTGCGTTCTGGTAAGCCAGCCGACGGAGGATCTTCGCCTGGCAGAGCCACTTCAGTCGGTCCGAGAGAATGTTGCTGGCCGCCCGGGTTGCCCCGAGCAGATCGTCGTAGCGATTGATGCCGCAGAAAACGCTGTGCAGAATCAGGCCCGACCAACGGTCGCCGATGGTCTGGAAGCAGGTATCCAGCAGGCCGCTGCGAACCGGCGTCTGGTCGCTGCGGCGGCGGCGGCGAGCATAACCTGCGTGGATCAGATCAGCGCTCGGCCCCGCCGTCCACGCACAGTCTCTGGCGCTCAGATCCTGATGGCAATGCCCACAGACCGTTAACGGAACCATCGTCTCTCCGCACATTTTGTGCGTGAGCGTGATCACCCATTTGCTGTCCTTGTGACCCCAGCGCTGCTCCCACTGGAACATCGCCAGCGCGGCCGGGAACAGGTCCATCAGCTTTTTGGTGCCCCGATACTCACTCCTTGGGGGCCGGACCGAATACGCGTGGCGCCGCAGCAGGTCCGCGCCAACCAGAGTTTTCAGCCGGCTGCTGAGAACGGTTTTTGGCAGCCCGGTGAGCGTCTGAAGCTCGCTAAAGCGACGCGCCCCGAGCCAGTAGCCTTCCAACGTAAGCAGCGTTGCCCAATCACCGAGTAGATCCAGGGCGCGCCAAATCGATCGGCTTTCTTTCGGGGCGGAGGTTGCCGCAACCGCCACTAGCCGCCCATTTCCCGGGCTACATGCTGGCAGCCTCGTCGTTCGATCACTTCAGGCGCGCTCAATTATCATTGCTGACCCGATGCCACCACCAGCCAGCGCCACCGCCATGCCCAGACCGGTGTCGCTTTGCTCAAGTTCGTTGAGCAGAGTGCACAGTAGGATCGCTCCGGTGGCGCCCATCGGGTGCCCCATGGCCAGATGCCCACCGTTGACGTTAATCCGCTCAGGATCGACATCGAAGCGGCGCTCAAAGCGCAGTGGCACCGCGGCAAACGCTTCCATAAACTCAATCCGATCGAGCTGCGCCAGCTCGAGCCCCGCACTCTCCAACGCCTGCTCCATCGCGGCAAAGCCAGCGCCGAACTGCAGGACTGGATCCCCGGCGGTCTCTGCGACCGCCAGCACCCGCGCCCTTGGGCGCAGGCCCACGCTCTGCCCGGCTTCGGCGGATCCTGTGAGGACCAGTGCGGCACCGTCCGCCATACCCGGACAGTTGGCAATCGAATGGACGTGGTCAATGGCCGACAGGTTCGGCCGATGATCCAGCACGCGCTGATCCTGCCCCGCCTGGCCAAGCTCGGCGAATGCCGGAGGCATCGACTCCAGCTGCTCAGCACTGAGGCCCGGACGGACCAGCTCGTCGTGCGCCAGCAGCGTTACGCCGTCACGGTCGCGAACCGGAATCACGCTGGCATCATACTTGCCGGCCTCCCAGGCCGCGGCGGCCCGCTGGTGAGATCGAAGCGTCAAGCGATCCAGGTCCGCTTTTGTAAATCCTTCTTCCGTGGCGATGAGCTCAGCGCCCATGATTGGCGCCACCCAATTGAGCTGGGCGCTAGTAGCGGGATCGGCATAGTAGGCCGCTTTGTCCGCCTGAAATGGGACCTGCGAGAGCATCTCGACGCCGCCCGCCAGACTGAGCCCGGCGTCGCCGGCTCGCGACCGGAGCGCCGCTTCAATCACCGCGGTCATGCCGGAAACGCAGTAATTATTGAGGGTTTTGGGTGCAACGGTCTCAGGCAGGCTCGAGGCAATGCGAGACACCAGCGCGAGATGCCCCCCCTGCGAACCCACCTGCCCAACACACCCCAACAGCAGCTGCGCCACGCTTGCCATAGCGCCTTTGTCGTGACGCTCCGCCAGAGCATCGACCAGCTGCGAGACGAGATGCTGCGGCGGAACGCTGGCGAGCGCGCCTCCAGCTTTACCTTCCCGAGGCGCTGTGCCTTTGCCACGCGGAGTACGCAAAGCGTCATAGATATAGGTGCGGGTCACGGAAGGGTCCTCAATGTGGCACTCTCATGCCGCCGCCGGATCTACCGGCTCGCGAAACTGGATGATTCGAAAGCGGTCAGCCACAAACGCTAGATCGGTCAGGCAAGCGTTCCCCGCCGGGTTCAGCCCCGTTACGTGGTAATCGCTGTAGGCGGCGGCAAAGTTGATGGGCATCGGCGCGGTCATGTTGCACCAGAGCGACGCGCCCGCGTCTGCAAACGCCTCCTGTGCCTGCGCGAGAAACGCCGGATTGACGCTGTACGCATAAGAGCTGATGGCACCGAACCGCTGCGCGTTGTCTGCCGCGTGTGTGAGCGCTGATTCGGCGTCCGGCTCCTTAACGAGAAACGCCACCGGCGCGAAGTGCTCCTCCTGATACAGCGCTCGCTGCGCCGGCGTCACGAGACAGACCAGCGGCGTTGCGGTGCGGGCATCGGGAAAGTCGGGGTGAACGTACGGACGGCTCGGCAGTCCGATCGCTCCTCCAGCCTGCTGTACGCCCGCCGCCACCGATTCCAGCACGGTCAGGGACTGGTCCGCCTGGATTGCAGCGCACAGCCGGGAGGCGTGAAGCGGGTCTTCGGTACGCGACCGAATCGCTGCGATCAGCCGCTGACTGAAGTCCTCAAACGTCAGGTGCCCCTGGTCGCTTTCGATTCCGGTCGCCGGCACATGGACGTTCTGCGGGCTGGTGCACATCTGGGCCGAAAACCCGCAGAACCCGTTGGCCAGGCCGCTGATCAGCCCATCCAGGTTGTCGGTGGACTCAACGACGACGCCGTTGCAGCCCGCGGTTTCGGTGAAAACCTGCGCATGCCGGCAGTTTTCTTCAATCCAGTGCCCGAAGCGCTGCGAACCCGTGTAGTCGACGATAGCGCAAGCGGGGTGCTCCAAGAGTTCAATCGTGATCGGATCGGCGGCGGTGTCGGCCGCCATCAGCACCAGGTTCGGATCATGACCAGCTAGTGCCAGCACCTCGCGACACACCCTCACCGCCATCGCGACAGGCAGAATGCCGTTGGGGTGCGGTTTGAGGATCGCAGGATTCGCCGTCACAAGGTTCGCGAACAGCGCGGGATAGGCGTTCCACAACGGGAAGGTTGCGCAGCAGACGACAGCAGCCACGCCACGCGGCACGGTTCGATAGGTTTTGTTTAGGGTGACCTCACCGGCCCGACCGAACGGTTTGCTCCAGCGCGCGGTTGGCCTGACTTCCTGCAGGGCCTTGGCCGCGTAAGCAACGGCCTCGACGCCACGATCCAGCGCGTTGGCGCCGCTGCCGGAAAACGCCATAAGAAAACTTTGCCCCGCTGTGTGCATCGTGGCGTGAGCGTTGACAAACGCCTGTTTCTCGAGCGCGAAAGCCATCTCCAGACAAAGGCCGGCTCGTTCCTGCCAGGGCACTTTCTTCCAGGCCTTCATCGCTGTCTGGGCCGCAGCGTAAAGTGCTTCTACGTCGCACTCTGGATAGCTGATCCCGAGAGGCTGCTGCGTATACGGAGAGATTTCGGCGCCGGTGCGCCCGGTCTCTCCGGGCTGGTCGAGCTCAAAAGGTTGGCCCAGCATGGCCTCAAAGGCGGCTTTTCCGGCCTCCGGTGCACCGTCAGGATGCAGACGCGCGCTGGGCGATTCGACAAAGGGGCTCCAGTATTCCCGACTGTCACAGGCCGCAATCGCTGCGGCCAGCGTGTGTTGGTGTTGGTCGAAATACGGTGTGGTCACGCGGCTCTCCTCGCCGGGGCAGGGTCTGATCCGCAGGATGCTGCGCCGGAGCCCGACCTATTGTCCTGGATGCTAGGGGAAGTTGGTTTGTTTATGCAAGTTACGACATAATCTGGCGAAGCATCGGTCGTTATCCAGGAGTTCACCTCATGGCCAGTCAGCCCGCCTTGGACCTGAACAGCTACAACCCTTACCTCCACGGACCCTACCGCCCCGTTGAGCGCGAGCTTGATATCAGCGAACTCCCCGTGACCGGGGAGCTCCCGACAGATTTTGCGGGCGCTTACTTCCGCAACGGGCCCAATCCCCTCACCATGCCCAGCGGCATGCATCACTGGTTCGATGGTGACGGAATGGTGCACGGTGTTTATCTGGAGGACGGACAGGCCCGCTACGTCAATCGCTACGTGGTGAGCGCGGACTTTGAAGCCGATCGGACTGGCCACCTGGAAAAAGGCGGGATCATGTACCCGGCCACGTCCGACGGGACACCGACTACCTACAAGGACACGGCCAACACCGACATCCTCGTTCACAACGGCGAACTGATGGCGCTCTGGTACGTGAGCGGTCAGCCGGTGCGCCTGAACGCCCGCACCCTGGACACCATCCGCACCGAAACCTTCGCCGGCAAACTACCAAAAAACGTGTCGGCCCACTCGAAGGTGGACCCCGCCACGGGCGAGTTTTTGTTTTTCGACTACCAGCTTTTTGAACCCCGCTACAGCTTTGGCGTGGTCTCGAGCGACAACCGGCTGACCCACTTCACGGATATCGAGCTGCCCGGCCCCCGCCTGCCCCACGACATGGCGATCACCGAGAACTACGCGGTGCTGATGGATCTGCCGGTGGTCCTTACCGACAAGGCCCTGAAAGCCAAACGATGGAACATTCATTTTGATCCGAAGCTCAACACCCGCTTCGGCGTGCTGCCGCGAAACGGCAGCGGCAGCAAAATTCGTTGGTTTGAGTTCGACTCCTGCTACATCTACCACGTGATCAACGCCTGGGAAGAAGGCGACGAGGTGGTCATGACCGCCTGCCGGTTTCTCGACAACGGTCGGCCACTGGACAACCGGTTTGGCCCGTATGCCGGGATGGTAGACGTGCTCGCTCTCCGCGCACACGTCTACATGTGGCGCATGAACATGAAGACCGGCGAGACCCGCGAAATCCAGCTCGACGATACGGTCAGTGAGTTTCCGGTCATTAACTTAGGGCACACCGGCAAGGCTAGCCGCTATAGCTATCTGGCAACCATCCCCGACACCAGCACCCAGATTTTCGACGGCGTGATGAAGTTTGATTTTGAAACCAAGACCAGTGAGACCTACCGTTTTCCGCTGAATTGCTACGGCTCAGAGCCTGCCTTCGCACCGCGAAAAAATGCTGGCACCGAAGACGACGGCTATGTGGTCAGCATCGTGACCAACACGGTGGATGACACCTCAGCGCTGCTCGTCCTGGATGCCAAAGACATGGCGGCTGGACCGGTGGCCCAAGTGCATCTGCCGCAGCGGGTGCCCCTGGGATTTCACGGCACCTGGGCAAACAGCCACGAGATGGCCGTCAGCTAGCCGGCTTCAGGGGACGGCGCGAGCTTCGTCATACTGTTGCCGCAGCTCGGTCACAATCTCCGCGGCCGACTGACGCCGGTGAATCGAACCTACCCCGTGGCCTGCCGACCAGACGTGCTTCCAGGCTTTGATCTGGCCCTGAGAGTCTGACAGGTCCATGCCAGACCGCTGCCCCGGATTGTTCGGATCCATGCCCATCTTTTCGAGGCTAGCGCGCAGATAGTAGGCGGGCGCGCCGGTGAGCTTATCGCTGAGCACCAGGTCCTCCGCGGTCGCGGCGACCACCATGTCACGATATTCGTCGCTGGCCAGACTCTCTTGAGCCACGATAAATCGAGTCCCCATGTAGCAGAGGTCAGCTCCGAGCGCCTGAGCGGCCCGGATCGCCTGGCCGGTGCCAATGCCTCCCGCCAGCACAACCAGCCCGTCGAAAAACCGCCGAACCTCGCCGACAAAAGAAAACCCGGTCAGAAACCCGGTATGCCCCCCGGCGCCGGCCGACACCAGCGCCAGGCCGTCGGCACCTTTGGCGACGGCCTTGCGGGCCAGCGCTACCGAGTTGACGTCAGCAATCACCGTTCCGCCGTAGCTATGAACCGTATCGATCACCGGCTCCGGACTGCCTAGCGCGGTAATGACAATCGGCGGCTGATGTCGTTTGATCAGATCGATTTCAGCTTCCAGCCGGTCGTAGGAGCGATGGGTGGTCAGGTTTGCCGCAAAAGGTGCGGCATTCGGCTGGCGGGAAAGCGCGTGGCTGAGACGACCCAGCCACTCGTCAAGCGTATCGATGGTGCGGGCGTTGGGAAACGGAAACGCCCCGATCACACCGGCCTGGCAGGTCGCCTGAACCAGCTCAGGTCCAGAGACCAGAAACATCGGCGCCGCTATCGCCGGCACCGTCAGACGCTCAATCACCTCCCTCATGACCCTATAACCTCTTTTCCCGGCCGGTCCCGGGGTTCCGTGAGATGCCGCGAGTATCGCAAGCGATCCTAAAGGACGCCACCTCGAGGTCGATATACGGTCTGGTGATTTAACGAGGCCAGCTCGTGAGGATTTTTGCTTTGAGATGCCAACCACTGATAGCAGCGCTGGTGGGGACGCTGATGTGTACGGGTATCCAAGCGCAGGGGACGGAAGACTTTTTGAATCTCTCGCTCGAGGATCTGCCGTCGATCGAAGTCTATTCGGTGTCGCGAAAAGAGGAGGCGGGGCAAGGCGTCGATGGGGACTACGTCGGACGGATCAACGCTACACAGCAGGCGATCAGTTTCCGCGGCCCTTGGGAAACGCTCCGGGACTCCAACGCGGTCAACAGCGTCACTAACATCATCACTCGCAACGCCACGGAAACCCAGGGCGACCGGTTCAAGTATCTCGGCTTGCCTCGGACACTTGCCGAATGGTCTACCTGCAGCTAAGACTGCGCTGGCAGTAGCGCGACCGCCTCCCACTTATGTTGACCCCTCACGCCACCGCCTCCAGGATCAGACGAGACGGTCTTATCCTTCTGCTGACGCTGCTGACGCTCGGGTCCACCCGCGCCAATGACACGCCACAGTTCGAAAATAGCCTGAAGGCGGCGCTGGTCTACAAGATCATGGCATACGTGACCTGGCCGGACTCGGCTTTCTCGTCAGACGTCGACGCCCGTTTCAACGTCTGCGGCTACGGCGAAAACCCGCTTGAGGGCGCTTTGACGTCGCTGGCAGCGCGGCAGGCGGCAGGCCCGCAAATTGCGCTTTACAAACTGAACGGCGAAAAACCCGCAGCGCAACTCTGCCACCTCCTGTTTGTCGGCGACGTGGAGGACTTTGAGTCCGCGCTCGAGCTTACCCGCGACCAGCCAACGCTGACGATTAGCGATGCCGAAGCGTTTGCCGCCGGCGGCGGCATGATTGAGATCCGCAAGACGCGGAACAGTTTTGGGTTTCTCATCAATCGTGATGCGGCGCTGGATGCCAACCTCATGATCGCGGCACCGCTTCTGGAGCTGTCGACGGTGGTGGGAGGCAACCGGTGACAGAGAAACCGATCAGCAACCTGTCCAGCGTGTTGGCCAATATGTCAATTGCGGCCCGCATTCGCTGGATGATTTTTGGGGTCAGCGCCGGCGTTCTTATGGGCGGTGCGGCCATCTACTCATACATGGAGCTGTCGTTCTACCGGAGCTCGCTGCTCGATCGAGTATCGGTTGTGTCCGACGTGGTAGCAACCAACTCAAGCGCCGCGCTGTCCTTTGAGGACCCGGAAACGGCATCGCGCGTGCTGAACGCACTTGCCGCCGAACCGATGGTTGCAAGGGCACAGCTGATGTTCGCGGACGGCGCCCCGTTTGTGGCACTGGCTAGCGGGGATCTGACCACGGTGGATACCAACGCCGGGTGGCAGCGATCTGACGCAGGTTTCCAATACTCCATGAGCATGAGCCACCTCGAGATGCTGACGCCGGTCCGACGCGACACGGAGGTGATCGGCGCACTATATGTGGAGGCGAACATGGCCCCCATGTACCGGCAGCTCACCCGCTTCGCGCAGCTGCTGGGAGCCGTGATCGGCTGCCTGCTGCTGCTGGTGTACTGGCTCTCGATCAGGCTCGCCAGACAGATCACCTTGCCGATCCACGACCTTGCTGACGGCATGGCGCGCGTTAAGACCGAAAACGACTACACGCTGCGGGTGAAAAACGACGGGCAGGACGAAATCAGTCAGCTGGTTCGCGGGTTCAATGAGATGTTGACGCAGATTCTCGATCGAGATCTGGAGCTGGCCGGGCATCGAGATTCGCTGGAGAAAACGGTTCACGAACGCACCGTCGATTTGCAGGAAGCCAAAGAATCTGCCGAGGCCGCCAGTCGGGCGAAGAGCGAATTCCTGGCAACGATGAGCCACGAGATCCGCACCCCCATGAACGGCGTTTTGGGCATGAATGAGCTGCTGCTTGGCACGTCGCTAAACAACAGCCAGCGACATTTGGCGGAAACCGCCTATCGCTCGGCGGAAAATCTACTCGGCGTCATCAACAACATCCTGGATTTCTCCAAGATCGAGGCCGGTCGGCTGGAGCTGAGCCAGCAGGACTTTGACCTGCGCGTGCTGATCGACGACGTTATGGAAATGATGGCCGAGCAGGCGGCGCGCAAAGGCCTCAGCCTGATCACTGATGTCGACCGCCCGGGGGCGCTCTGGGTGACCGGCGACAGCGTCCGGCTTCGACAGATTTTGATCAACCTGCTCGGCAACGCCGTGAAGTTCACCGAAACGGGAGAGGTCAAACTGTTCCTGGAGACGGGGGTTGACGAGGCGAGCCGGCAGATGACGCTGTCTTTTGCCGTCAGTGACACCGGCATCGGCATCGATCCGCAGCAGGCGGAGCTGATCTTTGAATCGTTTTCGCAGGCTGACGGTTCTACGTCTCGCGCCTTTGGCGGCACCGGCCTGGGGTTGACGATCTCCCGTCAGCTCGTCGAACTGATGGACGGGCATCTAAGAGTCGTTAGCGAGCCGGGTCGAGGCGCCTGCTTTAGCTTCTCCATTGCGCTGAGCACAACTCAACCGAAGAGCGACAACCCGCTGGACCCCGAGTCTCTGGCCGGCCGACGAATTCTGCTGGTGGACGATCAGCAGACCAATCTGGATATTTTAAAGCGACAGGTCAGCGCCTGGGACATGCTCCCGGATGTCGCCGTCAACGGCGAAACCGCGCTGGAGAAGGTCGAGTCGGCGGCACGCTCGGGCAGCCCCTACGAGGCCATCCTGCTCGATTGGCACCTGCCCGACACCGATGGCGTGAGCCTGGCCAGAAACATCCGGACGGATCCGGAGATCCCTCCGGCCGCGCTGATTGTGCTCAGCTCCTCCGTGCAAGATATACCCAGCAGCCGCATCGAGGCGGCCGGGATCGATCGGCATATGAGCAAGCCCGTCCGGCAGGATACGCTGCTGGCCGGCCTGCTACAGCACCTGCCAGACACCGATGGCACCGCCTCGCAGGAGCTGGTTCCAGCCAACGACCCGGCATTCCCATCGCTGCACCTCCTGCTGGCAGAAGACAACCCGGTCAATCAGGAAGTAGCGCTCGCCATGCTGGAGACGCTGGGCTGCCGAGCGGATGTCGCCAACGATGGACACGAAGCGGTTGCGGCCGCCAGAACCACCCGCTATGACCTGATCCTGATGGACTGCCACATGCCCGGCATGGATGGCTTTGAGGCCGCGCGCCAGATTCGCCGGCACGAACAACAGCACGGCGACTCACCGGTCGCCATTGTTGCGCTCACAGCCGACGTCCAGAAAGGCATCGAGCAGCAGTGCGCGGATGCCGGCATGAACGGGTACCTGAGCAAACCCTTCGATCAGCAAAAACTCGGGGCCGAGGTACGGCGCTGGGCGCCGACCGCTACTCGAGAGGCGTTGGAAGCATCGGCGCCACCCACGCTGCAGCGCGAGGCCCTGGAAAACCTCCGGCAGGCGGGCGGCGAGACGGTGGTCGAGCGTGTCCTGGGACGATTCCTGGCGTTTCTGCCCGAACAGATGAAGCTCCTTGGCGTCGCTGCTGCCAACGATGACTGCGGCGCGATGAAAGACATCGCTCACAGCCTCAAATCCAGCTCGGCCAACGTCGGCGCCGAAGACTTCGCCGCGGTTTGCCGGGCGTTGGAAGAAGCGGCGTCGGCAGACCACCTGGCCGAGTGCCATGAACAGGCCGGTCGACTGCAGGCGCTTGCGGGCAACGTGTCGGCCGCAATCGCTCTGACGTTGAATAGCGATTCAGGTCCGGCGCCCAAGGTTGAGCTGGCGGTCGTTGCGTCCACGCCGCAGACCACCTTTGACCGGCATTCAGACCCTGGCATGGCGGCATCCGTTGTGCCAGCTGACGAAGCGTCCTCGCCGGAGCCGGTCGTCATGGTCATCGACGATGACGCCAACTTCCGGATGTCGCTGGATGACGTCCTGACCGCCGAAGGCTATCGCGTCAGCGCCTTCCACAGTGGCAAGCAGGCTCTGGCTGCGCAAAAGCAGCTGAATCCGGATCTTGTGCTGCTCGACGCGCAGATGCCGGGCATGGATGGCTTCGAAACGTGCGTCGCTCTGCGTGAGTGCGAAGGTTTCCAAAACCTGCCGGTGGTAATGATGACCGGACTGAATGACGCCAACGCGATCGAATCGGCGTTTCAGGCGGGAGCCGCCGCTTTTGTGCACAAGCCGCTTCAGTATTCACTGCTGTGTCAGCAGCTGCGCTTTATCCTGCGGGCCGCGCGCAACGATGCGCTGCTGCGCGAGCAGCAGGGGCAGTTCCGCAACATCCAGCGAATCGCCGAGATGGGCTACTGGCAATGGGACATCGAAGCCCGCCAGCTCAGCGTGTCCGCCCATCTGGCCAAGCTCTGCGGCTGGCCCGAAGCCGATCGCGCGATGGATCTGTCTGAGTTTCTACGTCGCGTACATTTTGAAGACCGGGATCGCGTCGAGGCATCGTTTCGCAACGACCGGGCCAAAGGCGCGGGCGCCACGCTGTGCTATCGATTGCTGCCGCCCGGCGGTGCACCGATTGAGGTCGAGCAGGCGCTGGAAACCAACCCCAATAACTCGCTGGTTGTGCTGGGCGCCGTCCGTGATGTCACCCACCGGCGAGAAACGGAAAAGAAAATCGAGCGTCTCGCGTCGTTTGACCCGCTCACGGGCCTGGCCAGCCGCCGTCAGCTCCTGAAGACGCTGTCAGAGCGTATGGCCACGAATGCGAACACACCCTTTGCGCTGCTGGTCGTCGAGCTTGAAAACTTCCGTGACATCAACGAAGCGCTGGGCTTTGAAGCCGGCGACACCGTACTGGCAACCGTTGCCGGCCTGTTCCGAACCATGCTGCGGCCAACAGACTTCGCCGCGCGCACGGGGGGAGACGATTTTTGTATTGTCGTCGATCCGCTGGAGAGTCCTATGGACGCAGCCCATCTCGCGATGGACTGTCGCCGTCGGATCTGCCAGCCGCTGGACATCAACGGCACCCAGCTTGAGCCGACGATCAGCGTCGGCATCTCGCGCTTCCCGGATGATGGCGCTACGCCCTTCGACCTGCTCAAGGCCGCGGACTCCGCCCTCCAGGTCAGCCGCAAGCGGGGCGACGCGGGCGAAATTGCCTTCTACCAGCCGGAGATGACCGACCGGGTCGCCCAGCGAATGTCGATGGAGTTTCGTCTGCGCCGGGCGCTGCGGCAGGATGAATTCCTCCTCCACTACCAGCCTAAGATCAATCTGGCGACCGGCCAGGTCTGCGGCCTGGAAGCGCTCGCGCGCTGGGATGATCCACATCATGGCCTCGTCTCCCCTGCACTGTTTATTGATGAGATGGAGCGGCTTGGACTGCTCGGTGAGCTCGGCGAACGGGTGCTGAAGCAGGCGTGCATCCAGGCTCAGGCCTGGGCCGAGACGGAACTCGGTTCACTGGTGGTTTCGGTGAATATCTCGCCCACCCACCTGTTGAAGGCCGGGTTCGTCAATACGGTCCAGCAAACCCTGCAGGATTCGGGACTGCCCTGTTCGCAGCTCGAGCTGGAGATCACCGAAGCAGCAGTCCAGCGCGCCGATCTCGCGCTACCGGTACTGGACCAGCTTCGCGAGCTGGGCGTCAGCATCGCCATCGACGACTTCGGCACCGGCTTCTCGTCGCTGGGTTCGCTGAAAAAGCTGCCGATTGACACGCTGAAGATCGACCGCGTGTTTGTCATCGATATGATGCACAACCCCGGCGACGCCATCATGATGGGGTCGATCATCGGCATGGCGAAAGGGCTCAAGCTCTCGGTCGTGGCCGAAGGGGTGGAAGACCGGGACCAGGTGGCAGCACTGTCAGCGCTGGGCTGCGATCAGATCCAGGGCTACTACTTTTCGCGGCCGGTCAGCGCGGCAGAGGTGCCGGAGGCCGTCAAACAGATCAATGAGCGGACCGACGATGTTCGCAGCCAGGCGATCCATGTCCGCGCAACCGGCTAAGTCTTCCGACCCGAGGCCGACGCCGATGCCGATGCCGATGGTGAGCACGGCGAGCCTGCCGGCGCTCCTCCCCGCGTCGGGCTATCTAGTCAACCGGTTGTCTGACCCGGAGCTCGATGCCCGAAGCCTACCCAGCGTTATCGAGAAAGCACCGGTCATCGCCGGCCGGATCCTGGCGCTGGCGAATTCCGCCTGGTCAGCGCCAGCAGTCCCGGTCACTTCGCTGGAGCTCGCCTGCCGTCGGCTCGGACTCAACATGATTCGGACCGTTGGGGTGGCCATGGCCGTCTCCCAACCCTTCCGTCCCGTCCCGGTCAGCGGCTTTAACGCGATCCGGTTCTGGGCGAGCTCTCTCCTGGCCGCTGATGCGGGCTACCTGCTCGCTGAGCCTTTGGCTCCGGAGTCCCGGGAGTCCGCTCGCACCGCCGCGCTGCTGGCTCGGCTGGGCATTCTGTGGCTGGTCGAAAACCGCCCCGAGGATCTGGCCCGCGCGATTGCGTTAATGCAGGCTGACGGAGACCTGGCGCTCAACGACGCACTCCGGCAATGCTGCGGCTTTGGGCATGTCGAGATCAGCCAGCAGCTAGCCGAGCACTGGCGCCTGCCCGACGTCTTGTGCGCTGCCATCGCCCGTCAAAAAGCTGCTGCACACGTCCCCGACGAGGAGCCGGTCACGCTCGTGGTCGCCAACGCCACCCGCATGTGTTTTGCCGTCACCCACCAACGAGATTTTGAGCCTGACGGACACCTCCTGCCATCGCTGAAGGTGGACGCCGAGCGCCAGCTCGACGCGTTTGAGAAGCTGAGAAAAGAAGCCCCAGCGATCCGCAGCCTGGCCTTTGAAATCACCGGCTGAGCGACTGCGCGGGCTTTGCTGATCGCATGTCCTAGAACCATCCTCAAACCTAAGGGCTGCCGCTCTTTGCGAGCACTTCACCCAGCGAACTCCTAAAGAATTAGTTGACGAGAAACACGCTTATCGGTAAGCTCTTCTCACTCCTAATTCATTAGGTTTTGGACGTCCATTCGCTATGGCCCGACAGAAATCTCAAACCTTAACCGACGGTGAGCTGCGCATCATGGATGTTGTCTGGACCCTGGGCGAAGCCTCGGTTCGAGAGGTCACCGATGAGCTGAATCGACGGGAGCCCGTCGCCTACAACACGGTACAGACGATGCTGGGGATTCTTGCCGAAAAAGGTTATCTGAGCCATCGAAAGCAAGGCCGAGCCTTTGTCTACGAGCCGCTGATCGATCGCAGCACGGCCCAGGGGCGAGCCTTGAGGCATCTCATGAGCCGTTTTTTTTCAGGCTCTCCTACGGCGCTGGTGCAAAACCTCCTCAGCTCCGATGACGTGGATGCGCTGGAGATCGACCGCCTGCGGCGAATGATCGAACAGGATGAGGACACGCCATGAACGAGACAGGGTTTATAACCGACCTGCTGATCCATCACCTGGCGCTCAGCACAGGCCTGATCCTCGCGGTGTCGCTGGCGTTGGCCTTCAGCCGCTATGAAAGTGCCGCGGCCCGGCACGCCAGCTGGGCACTAGTGCTGGTCATGCTGCTCGCGATGCCGCTGCTTTTGGCCTGGCCTGATTCCGATCGGGAGGCGCGCTCGTCGACACCCACCGCCGAACGGCTGGTGGCGACGCCACCTGGGGATTCGGCCGCCAGAGTCGCGAAAAGCAACAGCCCCGACCCGATACTCACGCCGGCGACCCGTCCAAAGGCAACCCAAGCGGGTAGCCTCGGTCGGTGGTTGGCGGCAGCATGGCTTCTCGGCGCCCTGCTGCAGCTGGCGCTTCTGCTGCGCGCTCTCAGGTACAACCGCGGTCTGCGCCGTCGATCTGCGTGGGCAGCTAACGATCTGATTGAACAGGCTAACACCCTGGCACGGCGCATGGGCATGTCTCGTAAGGTGACCGTCAGGCTCAGTCCGGAGGTCGGTTCGCCGCAGACCGTCGGGACGCTTGCACCGATGATCGTGCTCCCAACGGCCTGGCAAACCCAGGCGAGCTCATCGATGGTCAGTCATGCGCTTGCCCATGAGCTCGCGCATATCAAACGCGGCGATCACTGGTGGGTCTGGCTCCAGTTCGGCGCACGCGTGGCGTTCAGCTTCAATCCGGGAATCTGGTACGTCATCAGCCAAATGAACACCGAGCGGGAAGCCGCCTGCGACGACTGGGCGCTTTCATTGGGGGCCTCGCCGAAGCGCTACGCGTCGAGCCTGCTCTCGGTCGCGGCGTCGCTGCTGCCAGGCCGGCCGCCTGAATTGGCCATTCCCTGCCTGCGCTCCAAAAACCATTTACGACGGAGAATTTCACACATGCTGGACGTCAAGAAGAGCCACTCCACGCTGCGCGCTGGACGCCTTACCGCCGCAGCCGCCGCCATCGTCTTTGCTGGCGGGGCGCTGGCCGCGCCCCAGTGGGTCAGCCTGGGGTTCAACGCGAGAGAAGCCGTGGGTGCTGTGGTTTCCCTGAACGTCAGTCGCGACCGTACCCCGCGCGCTGATGACGGGCTGCTGTTTACCGCCTGGGCGGGCGATCTTGCGGCAACCCGGCAGCTGCTGGCCGGCGGTGCAGACCCCGAAGAGGTGAACCGACGCCGCGATCCGCGGACGCCACTTATCGCCGCCGCTCGACGCGGCAACTGGGAAGTCATGTTTGCGCTGCTGGACGCCGGTGCCCGGGTGGACTTCCACCATGGTAAAGACGAAAGCGCTTTGATCGCCGCCAGCGCGCGGGCGCCGGCGGCGGTGATCACCGAGCTGCTCGCCCGCGGCGCAGACGCTAGGCGACAGGTGAACGGTGATGGCACCGCGCTGATCGCCGCCGCTCGCCACGGCCAGGCCGCGAATGTCGAGCTGCTGTTGGCGGCAGGTGCAGACCCCAACACTTGGAGCAACGGCGACGAGTCGGCCCTGTTCCACGCGGCTGCCGGAGGTCACCTGGAGATTGTCGAGCTGTTGCTGGATGCCGGTGTCGATCCGAGCGTGACCTTTGACGGGGACGGCACGCCGCTGATGCTGGCCATTCGCCACGGCCACGACGACGTGGCGAACCTGTTGCTTAAAGCGGGAGCCAGCGTCAACGAGGCTGTCAGCGGTGACGGCACCGCCTTGATCGATGCAGCCAGGCGCAATGATGTAGCCACCACCAGCGCGCTGCTGGCCGCCGGCGCTGACGTCAATCAGGCGGTGCGCGGCGATGGCAACGCGCTCATCAACGCTGCCCGGGGCGGACATCTGGAATTAGCCGCCCTTCTCCTGGACGCCGGTGCGGGCGTGAACGCTCACGTAAAAGGCGACGATACACCGCTGATCAACGCGGTCTGGAGCAACAACGCCGACCTGGTGGGCCTGCTACTCGAACGCGGCGCAGATCCGCTGCTTGAAGGTGACTACGATAGGGAATTAGGAACCCAGCGCACGCCGCTGAATCAGGCAGACCCTGGAAGCCCCATTGCGATGCTGCTCACCGACACCGCCAACGGCAACCGCCGCTAAGACTCGGTTAGACTGAAAACGTCGGACAGGCCGGGGTCATGCCACTCCGGACTGTCTGGGGGCACCACATCAAAGGCGATACTGATCCGCCGCTCTTCTGAGGAGAACGGGAGCGTCCGGTGGAAATACCAGGACGGGAACAGCACGAGATCGCCGGTCACTACGCGCTGCAGCGAGGTGAGCGGGGGCGTACTCAGCTGAAACTTCGGTTCCGGAAAACCCAGCTCCAGCGCCCCCTCATCCGGGTCATCACCGACGGGCACCTTCAGGTAGAACACGCCGCTGATCACCCCGTGAGGATGCATGTGCGACCCCTGAAACCCCCCGCTTGAAAGCGCCACCGCCCACATTTTGATTCGCCCCGACTCGGGTAGCAGCGAACCATAACGCTTGTCGATCCGGCGAATGAGGCTCGCATGGGCGACAGCGGCCGAGCGCAGCTGAGCCAGCAGCGCATCGATCTCACTGCTGCCGGGCACCAGCAGCGACTGGGTCTGGCTGCCGTTGTGCGTCGACGTGGTCACCGGTTCAAACTCAAGACTCGGGTGACTCAGTATCTGCTCCTCCAGCGCTGGAAAGATCGCGAGATCAAGTGACGGACGCGACCGCTGGACCAGCTCAGCGAACCGCTGCGCTTCCCTGGCCCGTCCCGCCTCCCCTGACTCGAGCCATAGCTGGGGCAGGAGCGACAGTACGACCATGGCGGTTTCCCGGTTCGATCCGGCAACCAGTTGATCCGCCTGGTCCAGGCAGCTGGGGTAGTGGCCCGCCTGGAAGTTGTTAAGAAAGCCCAGGCGCTGGGCGGCCGGGTCCTGCAGCGTCCCACCCGTCTTGGCCGCCAGCCGGTCGAGGATCTCAAGAGACGCCTGATGACGACCTTGTTCGAAACGCAGGGAAGCGAGATTAAGCAAATAGGTCTCATCATCAGCTCCACACGCGGCAGCGAGTTCCAGCGCCTGATCGGCTGCCGCGAGATTCTCACGCTTCAGCTCCAGCGCCGCACGCAGGACAGTCCAGCGCGACTCGTGAGGATCCGCTTTGCTGAGGGCTTCCCATTGGGCCGCCGCGGCGTCAAAGCGAAACAGTCGCTCCAGCGCCATCGCGAGGTTGCTGCGCGCGTTGACGTGGTCAGGCTTGCCCGCGAGAAACGTCTCATAGCTATGAGCAGCCGACTCAAAATCCCCAAGGGTGTAGAAGCAATTGCCCAGGTTGAAGTGAAGGTGGGCGAACTGGGATGGTGCACGCCGGAGCGCCCGCTGATAAGCGTCCACCGCGAAGCGCGGCTGGCCAGCCTGCTGGGCGATCAGGCCGTACTTGGCGATCAGCTTGGCGTTGTCGGGCTGGATGGCCAGGGCTTGATCAACAAGCTGCAGCGCGGCGTCGAAACGCTGCTGAGACTGATAGATCTCCGCCAGCTGAACTGCCGACAGCCAGTCCTGTGGATAGCGGCTGATCATTTCCTGAAGCAGCTCGCTGGCACCGCTGACGTTGCCGTGGCTCATGAGTTGTGCTGCACGCTGCTTCAGCTGCTGATGCTGAGGATCCATGGTCCTTATTGTCACCGCTTCGAATAGGTTGCCCGAACCACGCCGGCGGGCCACCTTCTTTGCCCGCAAACATGCGGTTATGATCCTGCTTCAGCCACCTTTAAGAGTGATCCCATGAGCGGGAATCCGGACACGCAGCAGGAGCGATTATCGCTGAAGTACCTTACCGGCTTTGGCAACCATCACGCCACCGAGGCGATTGAAGGTGCACTGCCGCAGGGCCGCAATTCACCCCAAAAAGTTCCGTTTGGGCTCTATGCGGAAAAATTCAGCGGGAGCGCTTTCACCGCGCCCCGGGCCGCCAACCTGCGCAGCTGGTTCTACCGCCTGAGACCGAGTGTTCGCCATGGCGGCTTTCAGCCACTGGACCACCCGGCGCTTGCAACCAGCCCGCTGGGCGCCGGGGCGACGCCACCCGATCCGCTGCGTTGGTCACCGTTTGAGGTGCCGGATGCACCGAAAGACTTCATCGACGGCCTTTTCACCATAGCGGCCTGCGGTGATGCCCACGCCCAGTGCGGGGCCGGGATTCACCTTTACCTCGCCAATCAATCGATGACGAGCCGTTTTTTCTATAACGCTGACGGCGAGCTGCTGGTTGTACCGCAATCCGGCACGCTGGTGCTTCATACCGAGTGCGGCGTGCTGGAGGTACCGCCGCAGTTTGTCGCGGCGATCCCCCGGGGCATCAAGTTCCGCGTGGAGCTGCCGGACGGGCCCAGCCGGGGCTACGTGTGTGAGAACTACGGCGCGCCGCTCGAGCTGCCTGAGCGCGGGCCGATCGGCTCTGACGGGTTGGCCAACAGTCGCGACTTTCAGGCGCCGGTTGCGGCGTTTGAGGAGCGCAGCGGTAGCTACGAGACAGTGTGTAAGATGGATGGGCAGCTTTACGTTTGCCAAACCGACCACTCGCCGCTGGACGTGGTGGCCTGGCACGGCAACCTGACGCCTTATCGCTACGATTTGCGCCGGTTCAACGTCATCGGGTCAATCAGCTTTGATCATCCCGATCCGTCCATCTTCACCGTGCTTACCTCTCAGTCCGACACGCCCGGCACTGCCAACGTGGATTTTGTTGCCTTTGCGCCACGCTGGCTGGTGATGGAGGACACCTTCCGGCCACCGTGGTTTCACCGCAACATCATGTCGGAGTATATGGGCCTGATCACCGGCGTCTACGACGCCAAAACGTCAGGCGGATTTGTGCCGGGGGGCGCCAGCCTGCACAACTGCATGGCGCCACACGGTCCGGATGCGGAAGCATTCACCAACGCCAGCGAGGCTGACCTCAAACCCGAATTTCTCGCTGACACGATGGCGTTTATGTTTGAGTCACGCTATCTGATGCGGCCGACCGCGCAAGCGATGGAGGCGGCCGAGCGGCAGCGGGACTATTGGGAGGTGTGGCGAGGGTTGAAGAAGCAGTTTCAGACGCCCTAAGCGATAAGGCCGAAGAGGTATCTTGGCATCAGCTCTGAACGCCGCGCTGCGCCAGGTACTTTCGAATATTGCCCGTCTTTTCCCGATCCTCCGGAAGCTCCGTTATTTCCATCGATACGGCCAGGGGCATCGACTCGTAAACCGGCGCGAGAAAGGCCTGCAGCCGATCGAAGATAAAATCCTGGGCCTGCTTCCGCTCTGAGGACGGGCGAGGCCCAATCCTCGCGTAGACGTTGATAAATCCGTTGTCAGGATGCCCGTCCGCAATGCGGTAGCAATCGCGCCGCTCGGCGCGGGTTCGGATCCCGGCAAGCGGGAAGACCCCGCAGTCGGCAGCCGCCTGGTGCAGGATATTGACCAGCTCCTGAATATCCAGCTGTGCCTCGATGTTGGCGGAATACTCAACAACCTGGTGCATGGCTTGGTCCTACTTGTTGCTGCGTGGAATCAACGACAAGCTAAGCGCGCCAGCCGGGACTCGTCAAATCGATTGGCGGCGGCTGTCTGGCGGCGCGGCGCCCGGGTGCGCGCATTCAGCATTACTGCTAACCTCCGGTCGTGGCTCACAAAACCCCTAAACGCCCCATGCGAGGGCTGGAGTCTTCGCTGCCGCTGGCACTCCTGCGGGCTCGTGAGTGCGCCATGAATCGGTTTCGCCCGATGCTCCGGGAACACGACCTGACCGAGCAGCAGTGGCGGGTGATCCGAGTCCTGGCCCAGCATCCCAGCATCGAGGTCACCGAGCTGGCCGAACGCGCAATTCTGCTCGGGCCAAGCGTGAGCCGTATCCTGCAGTATCTGCAGCAATCGAGCCTGATCGAACGCAGCCCGGTAGAGAGCGATCAGCGGCGCTCCGCCATCAGCCTGAGCCCAAAAGGCCGGGCGTTGTTCAAGGAGATTGCCCCGCATTCCGAAGCCATCTACAGCGATCTGGAAGAGCGCTTCGGCCGCCGGCGCCTGGCGAGCCTGCTGGAGATGCTGCGCGAGCTTGAGCTGGCTTTGAGCGGGTCCGATCAGGCTGCCTGATCCGCGCGCCGAAAAAGAGAATTGGCTCGTCAGCGAGCCGGCAACAACGATCGTCAGCCTGGAGATTTTGCTATGCCGCATATGGATCCGCTTCCCTTCGATCAGACCCCACAGTTCAAAGAGCGCTTCGATCATTACCGCAACACCCGAGGATTTGTGCCCAACAGCATTCGCACGATGGCGCGACGGCCCGCCATTGCCGAGGCGTTTATGGCGCTGAATCAGGCGGTACTCTACGAGGGGAGCGTCAGCGAAGAGCTAAAGATGTTGTGCAGCCTGATTGCCTCGCAGGCGGCCGGCTGCCGGTATTGTCAGGCCCACATGGCCAACCTTTCTCACATCTACCAGGCGTCAGCGGAGAAGATCGCCAACGTCTGGTCGTACGAAGAAAGCGATCTGTTCACCGACGCTGAGCGGGCAGCCCTGAATCTCGCGCTGAAAGGGTCGCTGGTGCCCAACGACGCCACCGACGCCGATTTTGCTCGTGCCGGTGCACACTTCAGCGAAGCCGAGATTGTCGAGCTGGTGGCAACCATTTCCCTGTTTGGCTACTTGAACCGATGGAACGACACGATGGCTACCGAGCTGGAAGAGCTGCCGGGCAAGGTGGCCGCCGACACGATCGGGCAGACCGGCTGGGACGCCGGGAAACACGGCTGAGCGGTTCGCCGAAGGAGTCCATGATGGCTTACAGCCGTTGCACCTTCATGTTGGCAGCCAAACGAGCCACCGCGCTGCTCGCTGCTCTTTGGATCGCGACAAACGGCCTCGCGCAGGAAACCAGCTCCGGCGCGGACATCCCGTTTGTCAACTGGGAAAACCACCCGGTTCATCCCCTGGCCAGCAGTCCTGACGGCACGCTGCTGGCTGTTGCCCATACCGCCGACAATCGGCTCCAGCTGTTCGACGTCAGCGAGGGCCTGCCGGTCGCCGCCGGGCACGTGGTGGTCGGCGTTGATCCCGTGTCCGTTCGTTTTCGCAGCAACGCTGAGGCGTGGGTCGTCAACCACATCTCGGACTCCGTCAGCGTCGTCGATCTGGTTGGCCGTCAGGTGACCGCTACGCTGCAGACTGACGATGAACCCTTCGACATCGTCTTTGCCGGCGATCCGCTGCGCGCGTTTGTGAGCTGCTCTCAGGCCAACACCGTCTTGGTTTACAACGTGCAGGACCTGTCGCAGCCGCCCGAACGTATCAACCTTAGCGCCGAAGACCCGAGGAGCCTCGCGGTCAGTCCGGATGGCAGCAAAGTCTATGCCGCGATCTTTGAGTCCGGCAACGGGAGTACGGTCCTTGGCGGTGGCGCCGAATCGCTCGGCACGATCTCCTTTCCCCCCAACGTCACCCGGCAGACCAATACGCCGAGCGGAGGCGAATCACCGGCGCCCAATGCGGGCACCGGCTTCAGCCCCGCCCTTAATCCACTGCTGCCCCCACCACCACAGGTGGGCACGATTGTGAGGAAAAACGGCGACGGTGTCTGGCTTGACGACATCGGCGGTGACTGGACACGCTTCGTCAGCGGCTTCCAGGCCAATCAGTCGGGTCGGATCGAAGGTTGGGATCTACCCGACCGGGATGTCGCCGTCATAGACGCAGGCAGCCTCGAAGTCAGCTACGTGACCGCCCTGATGAATATCAACATGGCGCTTGCGGTGAATCCGGCCAGCGGCGAGATAACGGTCGTCGGCACCGAAGCTACCAACGAAGTGCGGTTCGAGCCGCTGCTGAACGGCCGCTTTCTGCGCGTTAACCTGGCGCGGATCCGGGGGGCCGATAATGCGGTTCTCAGCGTCAGCGACCTGAATCCTCATCTGACGTATGCCTCATCAACCACCGCCGCGGACAATCGCCTGCGCTCGCTGGGCGATCCACGCAGCATCGTTTGGAATGCGGCCGGCACGCGCGGTTTTGTCACCGGCATGGGATCTAGCAACCTGATTGTGATCGACACAGACGGTCGCCGGGTGGGTGACCCCATCGATACCGGCGAAGGCCCGGTCGGGGCAGTACTCAACGAGGAAGCTGGCCTCCTTTACGTTTGGAACCACTTCGAGGCCTCCATCAGCGTCATCGAGCTGGCCACCAGCCGACGCGTTAGCACCGTCGCGCTCTTTAACCCTCTGCCCCGGGCCATGCGAGACGGGCGCCGCTTTCTGTACGACACCCGACAGAAGTCCGGGCTTGGGCACGTTTCCTGCGGGTCTTGCCACGTAGACGGACGCACCGACCGGATCGCCTGGGACCTGGGTGATCCGTCAGGCGACATGAGGGCCTTCAATCAGAACTGCGTGACCGAGGTCCAGGGGAACCCCTGCCCCGACTTCCACCCCATGAAGGGCCCCATGATGACCCAGACCCTGCAGGACATCATCGGGCATGAGCCGTTTCACTGGCGCGGGGATCGTGACGGCCTGGAAGAGTTCAACGGCGCTTTCACCGGGCTGCTGGGGGCTGACGCCGAGCTGAGCGAGGCCGGCATGCAGGCTTTTGAAGACCACCTGGCCACCATTACCTTCCCGCCGAATCCGTTCCGCAATCTCGACAATACGCTGCCCCGCAACCTGCCGCTCCCCGGCCACGTCAGCACGGGTAAATTTGGCCCGGCAAACCAGCCTCTGCCCAACGGCAACGCGCAGCGGGGCCTGCTGCTCTACACCACCGGCGGTCTGGACGAGCCCTTCCAGTGCTCGGACTGCCACACACTACCTACCGGCATGTCCCGGAACGGTCCGCTGCGACTCCTCGGCGGGGCGGTTGAAGCCGGGGGTGAGCAGATGGCGCACGGCCCGCACGGCGAGGATCATCTCGGTATCGTCAGCGTGGACGGCAACACCAACATAGCCATGAAAACCGCGCAGCTGCGTAACCTCTACGACAAGGTCGGTATGGACGCGCAAAGCGCCGAGAGCCTCAGCGGCTTTGGCTTTCTGCACGACGGCAGCGTCGATACGCTGGCGCGCTTTGTGGCGCTCGAGGCTTTCGAGCTCGACTCCGATCAGGACGTTGCCGATCTGGTCGCGCTCATGCTGGCCTTCAGCGGATCCGATTTTGGTCCTGATCCTTCGCCGGGATCAGTCACTGCGCCGCAGAGCCAGGATACCCATGCCGCCGTCGGCCGGCAGGTCACCTCAACCGGCGGTTCGCCGACCTCCGAACTCAATACCCTGTCGGTTCTGGCAGCCGCCGGCGCGATCGATTTGGTAGCCCACGGCAGCGGCAACAGCTGGGTGCAGCAGGGCCTGGAGTTCAGCCCAGCCCAGGGTGATTCCGTTGGGCTTAGAGATTTGAGCGCCAGCGCCAGCGCGGCGGCGCCCATCACCTTTACCGCGGTCCCCAGCGGCCTCGGTGAGCGGCTGGGTCTCGATCGAGATCATGACGGCCTCACCGATGCCGAAGAGCTCAGGCTCGGTTCGAACCCGGCAGACGCTGCGTCCCGGACTCTCACGCCGGTTCAGGGTCTTTGGTTCAACCCCGATCGCAGCGGCCATGGCTTCGACCTGCAGCGCCTGGGTAATTTTCTGTTCATTACCTGGTACACCTACAACGAAGACGGCACACCAACCTGGTACCAGGCGGCGGGCGAATTTGCTGGCGAGTCTTGGAACGCCGAGCTTTCTCGGTTTACCCGAGGTGCAACCGGCGACCCCACCGGTCAGCCAGTGGGGCAGGCATCTCTGATTTTTGTCGATGCGCGCCGGGCGGAATTCAGCTGGACGCTGGACGGGCGCAACGGCAGCGAGCCCTTCCAGCTGCTCGCCGCCTCCAATGATCGGACGCTACGCAACTATACCGGCACCTGGTACGACCCCGACGACAGCGGCTGGGGTGTGACCTTCTACAGCCAGGGCGACGTCAGGGTTTCGGTGCTGTATTTCTACGACGCTGAGCGCCAGCCCCGCTGGGTTCTGGGTCAAAGTGGCAATCACCAAGCAGGCAGCACCGCGATGCTGAGCTTCATTGGCTTCTGCCCCGACTGCGAGCGTGTTGAGCCACAGTCCACCAGCGCCGGGGATCTTACGCTCAGCTTCGAAAGCGCCCGCAGCGGCACCTTCAGCTCAACCGCCCGCTATCCCGGCCTGGCGAACAGCACCTGGAATCGCAGCAATGTAGCCATCATCCCGCTCAGCGACCCGTGGCAAGATCCGGCGCTTCACTGAGATCGGCTGACCCCTTTTTGGACCGACGTGGCTGATTCAGGGACAGGCGGCGCTCGCCGATACACAGTTTAACCATCCAAAAACACCGGCTGAAATACAATAACGGCTGCCCTTGATCACCTTCTTCCCTGATGACAAAACTGATGTCCCTGTGCCTGCTGCTGCCGGCCCTGCTGAGTATCAGCAGCTGCACGCTTCGCGAGACCGAAAGTGAGCGCCGCGCTCTCCAGTTTCCGCCAGGGCGGCCGCTCGATGCGGGCCCGAAAGCACACCGGAACCGCGCCGTAAGCAGCCGCCTAAGTGTTGGCGTTGCGCGAATTGAGGGTCCAGCCAAAATGGACCAACCCGGGCGAACGCTAGCCGAGCCACCCAGGCAGAAGCAGCTGCGCAAAACCCCGAAGTACCGCCAGGTGCCCGACTGGTCCCAAAACCAGCAACGTGCCGAGACTAAAGGCTTTTCGGGCAGCACCTTCGACGCGCTGGACTATGACAGCAACGCTGACAACACGGGCGGCTTTGTGTTTATTCCGGCAGACCCGGTACTGGCGGCCGGCCCGAACCACGTGGTGGCGGTGACCAACACCAGTGTCGCGATCTACGATAAATCGGGTTCCGAATTGAGCAGCGAGTCGCTCCAGGATTTCTTTTCGCCCCTCTCGCCGCCGACGTTTACGTTTGATCCGAAGGTCCTTTTCGATCAGTTCGAGAGTCGTTTTCTTGTGCTGACGTTGGAGCGGCAGGATATCGACGAAGGCGATTCCAGCAACACCTCACGGATCCTGCTGGCGGTCAGCGACACCGACGATCCCACCGGCTCCTGGACCGTCACCGAAATCAACGGGTTTGAGACCGTCGGTGGGCAAGACCACTGGGTAGATTTTCCGGGTTTCGCGGTGGACGAGGAGGCGGTGTATATCACCGTCAACCTATTCCAATTCTTCAATCAAACCAATGGAGGCGCCTTCGGCGGCACGCGGCTCTTCATCGTTGAGAAAGACGTAAACAACGGCTTTTATGACGGCCGAAGCGCGGACGTCACCCGCTTCAACCCGTTTACCAGCGGAAGCACTTTTGCCGGAACGCATCAGCCGGCGCACATTTTCGGCACGCCACCTTCGGGCAATACCGGCACGTGGCTGGTGCTGCAAAGTGGCCTCGGCAGCGGCAGTACCGAAGAAGCTCAGGTCGTTCAGGTCAACAGCCCGACGGGCAATACGTCATTCAGCTTCAACTTTGTGTCGCTGGGTAATATCGACAACAACCCCGCCAATCCGCTGGGCAATCTTCCCCAGAGCGGCAGTAGCCTCGACCCGGATGCCGGGGACCGCCGAGTGCTGGATGCGGTCTGGCGTGACAACTCGCTGTATTTCACCGCAACGACTCGGGCCAGAACGGGCGCGGACAGCGGCGAGACCACCGCCTACTGGGCGGAGGTCAACACGCAGACCGACAATCTGATTCAGCTCGGCCTGCTCGGCGGTGAGGATATCGCCAACAATACCGAGACGGCGTATGCCGCCGTAGCGGTCAACGATGCCGGCGTAGTGGCGCTTGGCTTCACCAGCGCCAACGGCAGCAGTTTTCTCAGCTCCCACTACGCGCTGCACGTTCCCGGCGACGCGGCCGGCAGTAACCGCGGCAGCCAGCTGCTTCGCGCCGGCATCGATGCTTACGAACTGACCTTTGGCGGCCCCGAGGTCCGCTGGGGCGACTACTCCTCGGTAGCGCTGGACCCCAACGGCGCCTGTTTCTGGGTCTACAACAAACACACCATCAGCCGCGGATCGGGCACCGACGGCGAAATCGGTCGCTGGGGCACGGCCGCTGCAGAAGTCTGCGGCAATCAGCCGCCGACGCCCGTAGCTGACGCGCTGACCGTGGCCGAAGGCGGCACGGTGGACCGGACCGACAGCGGCGACAACAGCCTGCTGGACAACGACTCCGATCCAGAGGGCGACAATCTGGACATCAACCGCAACCCGACCACCGAACCCGGGTTGGGCACAGTGAGCATCGCCAGTAACGGCACCTTCGACTATACCCATGACGGCAGCGATTCGAGCAACGACCTGTTCCGCTATGAGGTCTGTGACGACGGCAGCCCGGTGCTCTGTGCCGAGGCGCAGGTCAATGTCACGATCACCGAAGTGAATGACCCGCCGATCGCGAACAATGACCTTGGCCCAACGATTTCTGAGGACGACGACGACACCATCAGTATTTCCAGCCTGCTCGCCAACGACTCGGTCGGCGACATCGGTACCAGCCAGGCGCTGGACATCACTGCGGTCGACACCGAGATGAACGGCACCGCTGATCTGTTGTCGTCGAGCATCCGCTTTACGCCCGCCGATGATTTCTTCGGCAGCGCAAGCTTTCGCTATACCGCTACCGACGACGGCACCACCGACGGCGCCAACGATCCGCTAAGCGATACGGCGATGGTCACCATAACGGTCACCGAGGTGAACGACCCTCCCATTGCTGCAGGGGAGACGATCGCCAACCTGGCGGAGGACGGGATCTACACCGTGCCCTTCAGCCTGCTGCTGTCCAACGACAGCCCCGGACCCACCAACGAGGCTGGTCAGCAGCTCAGCGTTAACCTGGCCGCCAACCCGGCCGGCGGCAGCGTCACGCTGGACGGCAGCAACGTTGTCTTCACCGCGGCGCCCGATTTCAATGGCAGCGCCGGTTTCGACTATCGCGTGGTGGACAACGGAACCACCGCCGGCAGCGCCAACCCGCAGACCGACGTGACGCGCGCCCAGTTTCTGGTCATCGAGGTGAACGATCCGCCGCAGCCGACTGCTGACACGCTCCCAGACGTCCTCGAAGATTCCGCCGGCTTCACTTTTGACGCCTCGGTTCTGGTGGTGAACGACTCCCCTGGGCCCTCCAATGAAAGCGGCCAATCGTTGACGCTCACCGAGGTGAGCAATCCGGTTGGCGGCACGGTCGGCCTGAACGCCGGCATGATCACCTTCACACCCGCGCCCCAGTTCAGCGGCGCCGCGGCGTTCAGCTACAGCGTTGTCGACGACGGCACCAGCGGCGGTCAGCCGGACCCGCTGTCGGCAGTCGGCGCAGTGACGTTCAACGTGGTCGGTGACAACGACCCGCCGAGCGCGGGTGACGATACCCTGACCGTCGTTCGCGGCGGACAATCGGTGGTGCTGGACAGCGGTTCTTTAAGGCTTACCGACAACGACTCTGACCCCGAGCAGGAGACCCTGAGCGTTTCTGTGGCACCGCTGGATGCGCCCAGCCAGGGCACCATCACGCTAGCTGCTGATGGCAGCTTTCGCTACGAACATTCCGCTTCGGATCTGACCAGCGACAGCTTCAGTTACGAAGTCTGCGACGACGGCCAGCCGGTGCTGTGCGCAACCGCAGAGGTCAACATCACCGTGATTGAGTCACCCTTCGCCCGGTGCAGCGCCAGCGGGTCACGAGGAGTCGTCGGCTTTCCTATCGGATTGCCGGCAGCGGATCTGTTCGACAGCCCACAGGGAAGCTTTGCGGCCCAGGGTCTGCCCGCTTCCCTGACCATCGATCCGGACAACGGCGTCATCGCCGGCACGCCGGTCGTCGGCGATCTGCCAAACTCTCCCTATTTTGTGACCGTGACAAGCGCTGGCGCGCCCCGATTTTTCAGCCTTCGAATCGACCCGGATACCGACAGCCTGTTTTTCAGCGGGCTGGAGGACGAGTGCCTGTAGGAGTCGTCCGATAGCTTGCGGGGCGCACCGCCTGAGGCGCTCCAACCCCTCAAGCTTTCACCTTGCGGGCCGATAATCTACGAACACTTTTGTTTGGCGGTGCGCGCAATGGACGACAAGCGGCTCGAATCGATCAGCCCCCTGAAAAATCTGACTACCGGCCAGCGCAAAGATCTGCTGGACGGCGGCAAGCGTGCCGTTGTGCCGAAAGGTGCGATGATCGACTCCTATGAGGAGCGTAACTGGTTTTTTATGCTGGTTGATGGCTCGGTCAAACTGGTTCCCGCTGAGGGCAAGGCATTTACATTCGACGACAGTACCGATCGAGCCCTGGACCCAATTTTTCCGGATGTACGCGGCGGAGACACGGCCAAGTTCACCATCGACTCGCTAGTCCTACGCATCGACCGCAAGCGCGTTGAGCAGGCAGAACAGTCGGTGGACAGCACCGTTGAGGCCCATGACACGGAAATCGATGACGTTGGGGCTGACGTGATGAGAGCCTTGTTCGAAGATTTCCACAACGGCCGTATCAACGTCCCGGCGATGCCCGAGATCGCCGTGCGGGTCCGAAAACTGATGGACGACGAGAACGCCGGCCTCGAAGATCTCGCCAAGCTGATCGAGCAGGATCCATCACTCGCCGGCAAGCTGATTGCAGCCGCCAACTCAGCCCTGATCCGAGGGCGTACGGAGATCTGCACTGCCGAGGAAGCGCTCCTTCGGATGGGCATCACCCGGGCCTGCAGCGTGGTGATCTCACTGGCCGTCCAGGAGATGTTTATCTTTCGCTCGCGAACGCTCTACGCCGTTGGCTCGGACGTGTGGATGACCGCCACCCAGGTCGCCGCCACCTCAAAGATTCTTGCGCAGCACGCGCAGGGCGTGACGGTTGACCCGGAAAAAGCGTTCATGATCGGCCTGCTGCACAATGTCGGCGCCGTAGCGGTGCTCGGCTATCTTGAGAAACTGGAGATCGACGTGCCGCGCGCCGAGGTCAACGAAACCCTTAGCAGCCTGCGTGCGGTCAGCACCACGCTGGTGCTGAACAAGTGGCATATGGACGCCGATTTTCACGTTGCCGGCGAAGATGCGGAAGATCCGGAAACCCGGGAAAACCCCTACTATCCGATCCTGCAGCTCGCGATCCAGCAGGTCCAGGCGGCCCAGGGCAGCGCTCCGGAGAGTCAGGAGATTCATCAGCTGCCAGGCTTGATGATGCTCGGCGAACACCGCCAGGTGGATGAAGATGGGCGCCTCCTCCTGCTGGTGGATCACCCCGAGCTAGCCGCCCTTCCCAGCTCCCCAGGTGTCGAAAACGCCGCCTGAGCGGGAGTTAAGCTCCCGATGAGCGGGTAAAGCTCCTGACGTTCGCCGCGCCCTGTGGTAAAAGAAAGGGGCCATGGGGAACAACGAGCTAACGCAGTCCACCGACGCGACGGCCGAGATGGATTACGGCAGGTCCCAGAGCCGCCGCGAGCCCGGCCTGGTCATTATCACCGGCAGCAGTCTTGGTGAGTTCTATTCGCTTGCCGACGGCACCAGCCTGATTGTCGGTCGAGACGCCGACTGCGATATCGTCCTGCAGCGGCCATCCGTATCGCGGCGTCATCTGCGCGTTGAGCGCGAAGGTTCACAGGTAACCGCCGCCGACCTGAACTCCAAGAACGGCGCCCTAGTCGACCAGCAGCCGGTGCCGCTCGAAGGCGTGCAGCTGAACAACGGCGATCTCATACGTGTGGGGGACGCCACGCTGAAATACCTGGACGGCCGGACGCCGGAGGCACGCTACCACGAGCGGAGCTATCGGCTGGCGACCCGCGACGCGCTGACGAACCTCAATAACCGGCTGCTGTTTCTAGACGCCCTTGCTCGCACGCTCGCCGATTGGAACCGGCGCGGCGGCAACGTCTCGGTCGCGCTGCTGGATCTGGATCATTTCAAGCAGATCAACGATCGGTTTGGTCACGAAGCCGGCGACCGGGTGCTCCAGCTGCTCGCCAGCATCCTGACCAGCTCGCTGCGCGCCAGCGACCTGATCGCGCGACTGGGCGGCGAGGAGTTTGCCGTGGCATTTGCCGATACGCCGCCGCAAGATGCGGCTGAGATCCTGACCAAGATCAATGAAGAGCTCGCGCAGCGGTGCCAGGACTTTACCGATATGCCCACCGCAAGTTTTAGCGCTGGCGTTGCCAGCCTGCCGCCGGTGGCACCTCACAACGCCGATCTGGCGGCGCTGCAGAACGCACTGCTGCGGAGTGCCGATCAGGCCATGTATCAAGCCAAGGATGCCGGTCGAAACAAAGTGGTCATTTCAACCGAAGAACTGACCGAAACGACCGGCGCCGTGGAAACCAAACGACATCTCAAGCCCAGCTAGCCTGCCCTAGTAGGCTACGGCAGTGCGGGTCGGACCCAACCGGCTCGGCGCTAGAGCGCAATGCCGAACTTGGTCAGCAGGTCGCGCGCATTGTCGGCCTCGGTACTTGCCTCCGGTCGCTCGCCGGCAAGCGCCAGGATTTTGCGGATCAACTCGACCGCTTCGGGGTCACTCGGCTGCTGCATGAGCCTAACCTCCGCCAGACCCACTGCAGCGCGGAGCCAGGCGGGATGGTCCTCACCGTTGACCTCAGCCATGCCCGCCAGCGCCGCTTCGAGTAACCCTTTTGCTTCGTCGAGCTCATCCAGCTCTATCAAGACGTTCGCCAGGTTTGCTCTCGTGCTGAGGGTATAGTGATTGCGTTCGCCAAAGATCGTGGGCTGGATTTCGAGGTTTTCCCTGAATAGCGCCTCTGCCTCCGCGAGCCGTTTCAGCCGCAAAAGACCGTTCGCCAGATTGTTGCGGGCATGGCTCGTGTCCGGTGCTTCACGTCCAAGAACCTCGACCCGAACCTCCAGTGACCGACGCGCAAAGTCTGTGCCTCGTTCCAATGATTCGTTGTCTTCATTCTGTATTCCCCGAGACAGGTAAACATAGGCCATGTTGTTCAGCATGGTCATCATCAACGGGTGGGTTGGCGGCAGGTGTTGCTCTACCCGGCGATAGAGGTCTTCAAACCTGGGGCCGAACGTTTCGAGTGGCTCGTAACCAGCCTGGGTCTCAATCAGCTGGTTCTCCGCTGTCAGCGTATCCTCGTGAGTTGGACCTAGCGCAGCGACGCGCAGCTCCAGAGCCCGCTTCAGCAGCGGCTCGCCGTCCTGTGGCTGACCCAGCCCGGCATAGGTATAGCCGAGCGTCTCCAGCATGGTCGCTTCGAGCTTGGGCTGATCGGCAAAGGTCGTCGACGCCTTATCAGCCGCCTGGGCCAGCACGTCGACCACCCGAACGTCCCGTCCACCGACCCGCGGATCAGCCGACCGCAGTGTTTCGACCAAAAAGTTATTCATGGCCGTCGAGCGCTGCGCCTCAAGCTCTGCTTCGCCGCGCGCCGCCTGGGCTGACAGCATGGCGCGGGTGGACACCACCACCGCACCGGCCAAGCCAGCAACGAGGAGCAGTGCGGCCGCTGTCTCGAGACGGTGACGCTGCACAAAACGCCAAGCGGCGTGGGTCTTGCTCGGCGGCCTGGCGCTGACCGGATAGTGGGACAGATAGCGCTCCAGGTCCGCGGCCAGCTCGCCGGTAGAGGCATAACGCGCTGAAGGGTCTTCCTGGACGGCCTTCAGGACAACCCAGTCCAGATCCCCCTTGAGCTGACCGACCAGCGTATCGACCGCGGTACTTCGCGCATCGACCAGCGCCTCAACCTCGTCCTGATCCGCAGTCCGAATCCGGCTGCTGGGTGATTTCAGCGGGTGGTCGGGCACCTCAGACCAGTTGCTCCGGGAGCGGCGCTCAAACGGGAGGTTATCGGTCAGCAGTTCATAGAGGATCAGTCCCAGGGAGTAGACGTCGGTGCGGCTGTCGACGTCCTGCGGCTGCCGGATCTGCTCGGGGCTCATATAGGCGGGGGTGCCAAGCAGCGAGCCTTCCATCGTATGGTCAACCTGGGCGTCCGCAATCTTGGCGATGCCAAAATCGATCACCTTGGGCACCGGCTGCCCGTCAACCTCCGTCACCATCACGTTGCTGGGCTTCAGGTCTCGATGAACCACCCCCTGCTGGTGCGCATAGCCGATGGCGCCACAGAGCTCGATAAAGAGCTCAATTCTTCGCTCGATGGGCAGCCGATGCGCGTTGCAGTACTTGAGCAGCGAGTCGCCGTCCAGATACTCCAGCACCATATAGGGGAAACCGTCGGGGGTTTCCCCGGCGTCAAACACGGTGGCAATGTGGGGATGATTGAGCCGGGCCAGCGTTTGTCGTTCGGCCTGAAACCGCGCCAGCCGGCGCACGGAGGTCAGGTCCAGGCGGGTGACCTTAATCGCCACCTCGCGGCGGATGGGCTGCTCCTGGAGGGCCCGGTAAACCGCGCCCATACCGCCTTCCCCGACCACTTCCAGTAGCTGGTAGGGACCGATTTCTGACAGCTTTTTGGAAATCACCTGGCTGTGCTGAGCATCCAGGGTTTCGGTTGCTTCGGTCACGGTGCGCTCGGGATAAAGATCCAGTATACGACGAACCTGTGCCGGCAAGCAGGTAAACTGATGGTAAGCAAGACAGGGAAACTGGAAAGCCTCATGAAAGTCACCATCAATCTGGAACTGACGCCAAAAGAAGCCCGGGCCGCCATGGGGCTGCCGGACGTGGAACCCCTGCAGGAGAAGCTGATGGCCGAGATTTATGACCGCATGAGCGAATCGGTCAAGGACATGAGCGATCCCGAGAAGCTGCTGAAGATGTACATGCCGCTGGGGAACCAAAGCATGGAGCAGTTTCAGAAAATGATGTCGATGTTCACGCCGGGCGCGGGCACATCGAAAGACTGAATCACTGCGTCAAACGGCTGGCCTACTGATAGCGCGTAGGATCAGGGAAACCGGCAGCCAGAAAGCCCGCCGCGCGCAGCCGGCAGGAATCGCAGCGCCCGCAAGCGCGGCCTTCCGCATCGGGCTGGTAGCAGGAGATGGTGTCTTCGTAAGGAACGTCCAGCTCGATGCCACGCCTGATGATCGCCTCTTTACTCAAACTCACCAGGGGGGTGCGAATACGGGTCGGCTGACCTTCAACCCCGGCTTTAGTCGCAAGGTTTGCCAGGTCGGCAAATGCCGAGATGAATTCGGGACGACAGTCCGGATAGCCCGAATAGTCCACCGCGTTCACACCAATAAAGATGTCTCGCGCTTCGAGCACCTCCGCAAGCCCCAGCGCCAGGGATAGCATAATCGTGTTGCGCGCTGGTACGTAGGTGACGGGGATTCCCTCGGTCGGCGTCTCCGGGACGGCAATATCGTCCGTGAGCGCTGATCCGCCGATGGCCCGCAGGTCCATCTTCACTACCCGGTGACCCGCAGCACCCAGCCGATCAGCCAGCTTCGCCGCCGCCTTGAGTTCTACATCGTGACGCTGGCCGTAGTCGACGCTCAGGGCGTGACAAGCAAACCCCTCAGCTCGGGCCATGGCCAGCACGGTGGCGGAATCCAGGCCACCCGAAAGGAGCACAACCGCCTTCCTCTGGGTATTCATCGGCCGGGTTCGTCGCCCCACAACAGCTTGTGCAGCTGCATCTGCAGCCTGACGTTCAGCTGATCGGCCAGGATCCACTCGGCGAGTTCGGTGACGTTCTGCTCGCCAAAGCTTGGCGACAGCAGTACCTCCAGATCTTCGGGCAACGTATGTGCCTTGAGGATGCTGCAGGCCCAGTCGTAGTCGCCGCGGTTGCAGATGACAAACTTCAGCTGATCGTGCGCCGTGAGGAGCTCGAGGTTGGCCCAGAGGTTGCGATGGCTTTCTCCGGAGGCGGGCGTTTTGAGATCCAGGACCCGGCTGACGCGAGCGTCCACCGAGCCGATATCCAGCGCCCCGCTGGTCTCCAGAGAAACCTCATAACCGGCATCGCAAAGCCGTTTGAGAAGATCTACACACCGCTTCTGCGCCAGCGGCTCACCGCCCGTCACGGTGACGTGGCCCTCATTGAAGCTGGCAACCTCATCGAGAATCTGATCGAAGGTGTACCACTCACCGCCGTGGAACGCGTAGGCGGTATCGCAGTACGTACACCGCAGCGGGCAGCCGGTCAGACGGACAAACACCGTGGGTTTCCCCATGGAGCGCGACTCACCCTGGATCGAGTAGAAAATCTCGGTGAGCTTGAGCTGGTCGACGCGGGGTGCCGCGCCAGGCTCGGTCGACGGCACCGCGGGTACTAAAGGTCCGTGAATGGACTGACTCACATCACGCTCCGGTCAGCGGATGTGCCCTTCGATGCGCATCGTGCGCAGCCGGTTCTCGGCGAGCCTGGCCACCGTCGTGTTGGGGAACTGCTGCAGCACCTGATTCAGGGTCCGCTCAGCCTCGTCCCACTGCTTGAGCTCGTAATGGGTAAACGCGAGCTTGAGCGTCGCGTCCTGGGCTTTGCTGCTGCCGGGGAAGCGGGCGATCAGCCCTTGGAACGCTTCCAGGGCAATGCGGTAATTGCCGGTGACGTAATAAGATTCCGCCAGCCAGTATTGCGCGTTGTCAGCATACTCACCGTCCGGGAACGCCTTTAAAAACTCGTCGAAACGCCGTGCTGACTCGGCGTAGCGTCCCTGCTTAAGCGCGTCGAACGCCACGTCATAGGCAGCTTTCTCGGCAGCGGGGTCCACCACAGAGGCCACCACTTGGTTCGGGTCTTCACCCAGCCCTGTGGTCTGAAGCCCCGCGTCGATCGGCGCTCGAACCTCCGGACGCTCCTGCGGGACCGGCTGAACCGCCGTGCCAGGACGCGCCGCCGGCGTCGACCCGGCGGTGCTCGTGAGGGTGTCACCGTTACCGACCACGGTGGTTGGGATCGGCTCGAAGCTGCGCGCCGTGCTGCCGGCCACAGACGGGTCGCTGCTCATCGGGTTCCGCGTCACCTCACTCAGGCGACGGTCCAGATCGAGGTACTGATCCTGCTGCTGGGTCTTAAGCTGATCTACGTCGAATGACTGATTTTCCACCATGCCCCGCAGCGTCTGCACCTCACGCTGCAGATCATCGATCCGCAGCAGCAGCTCAGAGAGCGTTCGCTGGGTTTCCTGGTTACCGGCGCTGGCGGCCTGCTGCTCCAGCCTCGCGACCCGCTCAGACAGCGTCTCGCGCGGCCGCTGAGCGGCTGCGGGCTGCAAAAACACGACGGCAGCCAGAGCGGCTGCCGTCAGGGAAACTAAAGTGGGCCGTCCGATCATTGCCGCGAGGTGTAAACGATCTCCACGCGGCGGTTCTGGCTCCAGCAACGCTCTTCGCTGCAGTTGTTGGCCGGACGCTCTTCGCCGTATGAAACCACCGAGAGCTGCGAGGCGCTGGCGCCCTGCGCGTCGACGAGGTCAGACACCGCATTGCCCCGGCGCTCGCCCAGACCCAGATTGTATTCCCGGGTGCCGCGCTCGTCGGCGTGGCCTTCCAGGGTGATGCGTGCGCCGCCGTTGGCCCCGAGATAGGTCGCGTGGGCGGCGATGATGTCGCGATACTCAGGCTTGATGCGCGACTGATCGAAATCAAAATAGACGACGCGGCGAGACAGAAGGCTGCGGGGGTCGTCAAGATTCTTGGGGTTTGTGTCGTCGTTAATGTCGACCGCAGGCTGGACCTCAGGCGCGGGCCGCGTCGGCTTCGCTTCCATCGGCTCGGCCGGCTCCACAGGGGCAGGGTCTTTGCTGGCACAAGCTGCCAGAACAAAACAGGCCGTCACCATTATGGTGAAACGGGTCAGATTCTTCATCGTCTAACTCCCAATTACGATTGTTGGCGCGTTACTGTCTTATGGGCGACCACGCCGGCTCTCGGATGTCGCCGTCCGCAAAAATCAGTTGATGCGCGGTTTGTCCCGCCGCCGCAGCACCGTAGATCGGCACCGCGGATAATACACCCTGCGTGCCACGTCTTGAAGCATACAGCACCATCCGTCCGTTTGGCGCAAAACTGGGTGACTCGTCCAGCGGACCGTCCGATATGGTCCTTAAGATATTTCGCTCCGTATCCAGCAACGCAATCTTATAGTTATTGTCGTTGCCATGCACCAGCACCAGCTGGCTGCTGTCGGGCGACATCGAGGCGCGAGCGTTGTATTCACCCTGCCGCGTGATCCGCTCCGCCTCAGCGCCCGATCGGGGCTCAACGCGATAGATCTGCGGCCGGCCTCCCCGGTCGGAGGTGAAGTACACGTATCGCCCGTCCGGGCTCCAGGCCGGCTCGGTGTCGATACCAAAATGCCGCGTCAACTGTACCGTGCGTCGGGTGGCCAGATCCATGACGTAGATCTCAAGATTCCCGCTTCTAGACAATGCCAGCGCCAGCCTTTTCCCGTCGGGAGAAAACGCCGGGGCGCCATTAATCCCCTTGAAACTCGCCACCAGCTGGCGCTGCCCGGAGGCCAGCTCCTGGGTGTAGATCGATGAGTTGCCCTTCTCGAAGGACACGTACGCCACCGACCGGCCGTCCGGCGACCAGGCGGGAGACAGCAGCGGCTCTTTGGAGCGAACCACAGGCTGCGGTCCGTAGCCGTCCGCGTCCGCGACCATCAACGAAAACTCGGTGTTGTCGCCCTCACCGCTGCGGGTCACGTAGACCAGCCGGGTTCGGAAAAAGCCCGGCACGTCGAGCAGCGCTTCATAGACCGTGTCCGCGATATGGTGCGCGGTGTAGCGCATGCCGCCGGCGCGGGAGGTAAATTCCAGGCTCAGCAACGCGTCGCCGGTGGTGACGTTAAGCAGGTGCATCCGGATGCCATAGCCCAGCGTGTCGCTGCCCGTCACCTCACCGATCACCAGGTAATCGACGTTCAGCCGGCGCCAGGTCCCATAGTTGACGTCGCTGGGACGGCTGGGCCGCTCGATCATGTCGGCCATCGGCAGCGTGCGAAACTGGCCGCTGCGGGACAGATCATCGGTCACCACCTTGGTCACGTCCACCTCGCGGAGCGCGGTCTCTGAACTCCAGGCAAAGGGCACCACGGCGATCGGCACGGCCGCCTCACCAGACGGCGTAATCACAATGACCACATCGTCCTGAGCCAGCACCGCGCCGGCAAAAAGGCACAGGGCCGCACAGGCGTTTCTAAGCACTCTCTGCATCCTAATCCACCACAAATTCAAAAGTCAGTTGGCGCCGGAACACCCGCTCGAAGCCTTGGTAGGGCAGCGGCTCGGAGCGCAGCACGGCATCGACAATCGAGCGTTTAGTCACCTCATCAACGTTGCAGCCGGGCGCCACGGTGGCGCTGATTACGTCGCCGCCAGGGAGCTGACTGACGTTGACCCGGCAGCGCTCGCCCGATCTTGCCGTCGGCGGCTTGCGCCAGTTTTGCCGCACCAACGCGGCGATCAGGCCCACCCACTCTTCCATCTTGGTCAAATCCTGCTGGGCCTGGCGCTGCTGGTTTTCGATGTCGAGCAGCTGCTGACGCCGGGCGTCTTCGATCGCCTTCTCCCGGGCCAAAGCGTCCGCCTCGCGCTGCGCCTGGATGTCCGCCAGGTCGCGCTGCTGCTTCTCGCGCTCCGCCGCCAGCTTTTCCCGTTCAGCCTTGAGCGCCGCCTGCTTCCGCTCCAGCGCCTCGTTGCGCTCGCGCTCCTGAGCCAGGCGCTGCTGCCGAAGATCATCCGCCCGCTGCCTTTCGGCCTGCTGCTGGCGGACATTTTCCTGCTCAACGCGCTTCCGCTCGGCCTCCGCTTGAGCCTCAGCCTGGCGGGCCTGCTCCTGGCGCCGGCGTTCCGCCGCCTGGTCGCGCAACTTCTGCTGGGCGGCATCCTTACGCTGCTGCTGCGCCTCGCGCATGGCGCTGGTATCCACCACCACCGCCTGAATCGCGTTGGGAAACTTAGGTTCGATGGTCTCGGAAGTCCAGCGCAGACCGAAGACCAGGAGCACACCGATCACACCGTGCAGCAGCAGCGACTGAGCGGCCGCTGAACCGTCGTAGACCAAAGCGGTGCTCAAGGCTCAACCTCCAGCGGGTCCGACATCAGGCCAACCTTCGGCACGCCCGCTTTCTGCAGCGACACCATAGCTTCGTAAACGCGGCCGTAGGGCACCGACTGATCGCCGCCGATCAGCACCGAAATGTTCGGGTTGTTCCGGACAAACGCCGAGACCTTAGTGATCAGCGTTTCGCTGTCGATCAGCTCGACCACCCCGTCTAGCGACAGGTAAAAGTCGCCGTTGGCCATCACGTTGACCACCACCGGCTCGTCGCTCTGCTGGTCCATCGGCGCCGCGTCAGCTTCCGGCAGCTCGATTTCGACCCCCAGCTGGAGCAGCGGGGCGGTGATCATAAAGATAATGAGCAGGACCAACATCACATCGATGTAGGGAACGACGTTGATCTCCGCTATTTGCTTGCGTTTGCCGCGGGGCATCAGTCTTCCATATCCGCCTGTCGGTGAAGGATGGTGGAAAACTCCTCTTTAAAGGTGTCGTAGCGACCCTCCAAACGCTCCACTTCGCTGGAGTACTTGTTGTAAGCCACCACCGCGGGAATCGCCGCAAACAGCCCCATGGCGGTAGCGATCAGCGCCTCGGAAATCCCCGGCGCCACCATCGCGATGGTCGCCTGATTGACGTTTGACAGTGCGTTGAACGAGATCATGATGCCCCACACGGTGCCGAACAGCCCGACATAGGGGCTGGTGCTGCCGACGGTGGCGAGATAACTGAGGTGATTTTCCAGATGATCCAGCTCCCGGTTCAGCGCCACCCGCATGGCGCGCTCTGCGCTTTCCAGCACGCGCCCGCTTGTGCGCTTGCTCTGGCGGGTGCGCGCGAACTCGCGAAAGCCCGCCTCGAAGATGGACTCCAGCCCCGCGACGCGATTCCGCTCAGCGCTGATTTCCCGAAACAGCGCCGCCAGGTCAACACCGGACCAGAAGCGCTCCTCGAAGTCGTCCGCATCGCGGCGGGCGGTGGAAATCACCTTGCGCTTGCCAAAGATGATCCACCAGGAAGAAAAGGACGCAAGCAGCAGGATCAGCATCACAAACTGCACCATGGTGCTGGCCTGGAGGATCAGCTCCAGCGGATTGAAATCACCCATAGTCAATCAGACCTCGGGATCGGGAAAAATATGCATTGCGCTTCATTATTCGGCTGTTCATGGCATTTTGGGGGCAAAATCAGGGCGAATTATGACAGGGATTGCCCGTTGTCGCGCGACAAACTGCGTCCGTCACAAGCCGGTCAGGAGGCCGTCAGGATTGCGTTGAGACTACGGGTGCGACCGCAGTGACCATGAGCGGAAACCGGCGGGATCACCCCGCCGCGCCGCCTGGAGGCTGCCGTTATGTCAAAGCTCGCCAATCCGTTCATTTTTTCCCGCAACCGTTTTTCCTGGCTCTCCGCCCTGGCTCTGGCATCTGCCGGCGCCGCTGCCGGGGATCTACCCGTCGTCAGCATCACGAGCGTCGACGCCCAGATGGCCGAAGCGGCTCTCGACACGGGCAGCTTTCTGGTCAGCCGCCAGGGCGGAGACGTCAGCCAGGAGCTGCGGGTGAATCTGATCTACGGGGGCACGGCTGTCGTCCTGCAGGGCGACTATGAGACTCCGCCGTCTCAGGTGCTGCTGGGCGCCAACGTGGAGTCGCAGCTGATTGAGCTCACGCCACGGTCGGACAACCTGGTCGAGGGCACCGAAACGGTGGAAGTCACCCCCCAGTCGCTCCCGGAATATGAGGTTGGGCCGGACGCCACCGCAACGCTTGAGATCGAAGACGACCCGGCGGTCCTCACCATCGCCATCACCGATGCCGCCATCTCCGAGATCGGGCTGGACCCGGGCAGCTTTGAAGTGAGCCGCAGCGGCGGGCGAATTGAACAGGGTTTTTCCGGCTCCGTAGCGTACACCGGCACCGCAACCCCACTGTTCGACTTCGTGCAGGCTACGAGCTTCAGCTTTGCGGGCGGTCAGACCAGCACTAGCGTTACGCTCACCCCCGTGAGCGACAACGTCGTTGAAGGTGACGAGACCATCACCGTCACATTTCTGCCCAACTCACAGTACATCACCGGCGACCCGGACGCCGTGACGTTCACGCTCACGGACGACGCACCGGTGATCGAGGTATCGGTGCTGGACGCCGACATGAGCGAGGCCGGGCCCAATCCCGGCGCCTTTCTTCTCACCCGTTCCGGCGGTGGGGACCCGACTCAGGCGATCGCCGTGAACTACACCCTCGGCGGCAGCGCCGGCTCGCCGCAGGACTTTGTCGTGATGGGCGGCACCGTGATTGCGGCCAACGAGCTGACCCTGCAGCTCGATCTACAGCCTCAGGCCGACAGCGACGACATGGAGGGTGACGAAACCATCGAAATCACGCTTCAGCCGTCCCCGTCCTATCTCATCGGGCCGGCAAACACCGCAACCGTGGTCCTCCGCGACTTCGTCGACCTCATCTTCGCTGCCGGCTTCGAAACAGCGGAAAAGGCCTGCTTTCCGATCCGCGGCAAGCAGCTAAGCTCACTTGGACCGGTGGTTTTTGACCCGGCAAGCGGCCTGATGTGGGCCCGCTGCGGAGTCACGGGCGTGTTCAGCGCTCGCTCCCAGCGTTGCTACCTCGCCCCGTCTTTTGACTCAGGCCGCGCGGACCAAACGTCGATTTCGAGTTTTAATGCGGGGCGCTCCGGCGACAACGCAGGCTTCAGCGACTGGCGAAAGCCCAGGCCCGAAGAGCTGAAGGCGCTGTCCCTGGGCTGCCAAGCCAGACAGGCTGTGAGATAGCGCTCCGCGCGAGCCGCGGCTACGACTGGCGGCTGAGGAGAACCAGAGTCATGTCGTCAGCCGCGGGCCCCGGCGGCTGAAACGCAACCACCTCCGTCATGACTTGCTCGAAGATGGCCCGCACGCTCTCCCCACGGTGGCTCTTCATCAGCGATCCGAGCCGGTCGAGACCGAAGAACTCGCCTTCGGCATTGCGACACTGGGAAATACCGTCCGTGCCAACGAGCAGCAAATCACCGCGGTTGAGGTGGCAGGCCGGCCCGGCTTCAACCGGCTGACCCAGAATTCCCAGAGGAATGCCGGTCGCCTCGAGCGCTTCGATCTCACCGGTCTCCGCGCGCAAAACCAGCGCCGGGTCATGCCCGGCGCTGAGCCATTCGAGACGCCCCGTCGCCGCATCCAGCACACCCGCAAAGGCCGTGACAAAAGCACCCGCCTGCGAGTCGCGCAGCAGCTGGTCATTAACCGCCTGGACAGCCTTCACCAGATCCCCGTGAGATTCGCTGAAAGTCGCATGCAGTACGGCCCGCATCGCGGTCATGAGCAACGCAGACTTAAGCCCGTGGCCAGACACGTCAGCAACGATGATGCCCAGCCGGCTATCTGGCAGCGGGAGGAAGTCGAAGTAGTCACCACCCGTCTCGTCGCAATAGCGGGCCGACCCAAATATGTCGTAACCGTCCAGCACCGGTTCCGACGTTGGCAGCAGATGCTGCTGCACCGCTGCGGCCGCCAGAAGATCCTTTTTCAGCCGCTCACGATCGCGGAGGTCGCTAACCATTCCGTTGAAGTGTTGCGCGAGTGCGTCAAACTCATCGTGCGTGGCCGGTACGGCAAGCGGCTCCAGCCGGCCGCTTGCAACAGCATCCATCCCGCCCGCGAAGGCCTCCACCGGTCGCGCAAGCGCCCTGGAAAAGCGCCGGCTGATTAGCCAGGACAGCAACGATCCGATGATAAAGACAGCGACCGCTCCGGCAAGCGCTTCCAGCCACAGGTTGTCGAAATAGCTGCCGCTGAGGTCCATCCGCAGCAGGCCCTGGACCTCCCCGTCCGTCGACCGAATCGGAACATAGGCACGCAGAAGCTGCTCGGAGTCCGGCTGATCCTCGACCGTCAGCTGCTCCCAGCCCAGGCGCCGGGCCTGGTTCAACGTCATGTCGTGATTCGACCCCTCCTCCGCTTCATCGATCGCGGCGATCACCCTCGCCGACGATGGATCGTCGGTGCGCACCATCACGGCAATATTGGCAATCGAATTCTGCGCGACGGGCTCACCCAACGCCCCGTCGAGCTCGCGAATCAACGCCAGTTTCGCGTCGACCAGCCGAGAGCGAAGAAAACCCGAGTTCTGCGCCGAGACAGCCGACGGCCAGCCCGCGGCCTGTATCCCTTCGGCAACCTGCACAATGGTTGCCTGCATCCAGGCCTGAGCTTCTTCCCGCTCGTTCTCCTCAAAGGCCAGAAAAAGGAGTACAGCGCAGGCACCAGCCAGGCTGAAGCTGACGAGAAGCAGGCCCAGCAAGAGCCGATTGTGGAAGGTTTTTCTGGGGAGGGAACCCACGACGTCAGTTTAGCCGCTTGCTCCCGGAGCCTAAAGAAAAATGGCCAACGCGGGGATGTCAGAAAGCCGGGCAGAGCGACCCCGGTCATACACCGAGGTCGTCTGTCTGACCGTTTCGCTATTCCTCGAAACCGTTAGCGAAGATCAGTCGGGGGTCGTCGACCGCCACCGATACGTCGTCCAGCAGGAACGTGCCGACGTTGCCGACCCCTTCGCCGCGATAGCAGAAACGGAATCGGGTGGCGTCTGCGGTGGCCGCGAGGTTGATCGGCAGCGATACCGGCGTCTGGCCGTCGATGCTGGCGGAAACCGTATCCATGCCAAAGTCCACAATGAGCGAGACTTCCTGCCACACGCCGAGGTCATCCGGGTAAGTGGAGGCCTGGATCAGCGTGGACGCCGGCGTGCCGCCCGAGCCGATCACCACCAGGTAAACGCCGTCGTTGCGATACTCGATGCCCCAGGTGTTGGCAAAACCGCCGTCGACATGCTGGATCGTGTAGCGCGGATAGTTGTCACCACTCGCCGGCGGTGGTGCTTCAACCGCATTGAAGAAGCGCCACTCATAGTTGGACTCAACCACGGCTTCGATGGTCGGTCCGTAGAACCGGTTCTGTACATCTCCTGGGTCCGCATCGTGGATTCGCAGCCACTGGCTTGAGTCCATGCTGCGCGGCGTCGTGGTCCCGAGCACGTCGCTGACGGTTCGAATCGTGAAGGCGCCGGGGGGGCTTGAGTCGACCACCGGCCAGTTCTGAATCACCGACACGGTGTCACCCAGGAGGAGCGACTCGAAATCCTGCACGCCGGCCGGAAACGCGGTGCTCGGGGGAATGGTGCCGGGCGTCTCCATTTCCGCGCCGCCGAGCGACGGCGTCTCGTCGACATACCAGTCGAAGGCGGTATTGCCGAAACCATCCCACGACAGCGTCATGCCCGACGGCGGCACTGGCGCTACGCTGTCGGCGCCAGACCATTTGTCATCGCCGCTGGCCAGACCGGCCCGGCCCGAGACCGGTGCGCCATACTGCAGTCCCTGGATGAGATTGGCGGCGCTACCGAAGGGGCTCGAGCGATAGATCCAGAGATCGCTAGCCGAAGCGTCTAGGTTATTGAGAGAAAAAGTCTGAATGCCGCCGGCACCGAACAGCGTGTTTGCGGGGATATTATTTTGATAAACGAACCGATGGCAGAAGGGTCGATTCACGCTGGTCGTGAATTCGTCTCCTACGTTGGTGACTTCAACCTCGCCAGTCGCGGGATCAACCTCGGTGATCCGAAGGTTGTCCACCTGCGCCTGCACAGCTACCGTTCCGCCCAGCAATGCCAGGGCCAATCCCGTCCGTCTCATAGGGTTGCCTCCTCGATTCTTGTTGAGCCCGGAACGCTAGCACAAGTGGATCGCACAAATACGGCAGCACGCCTCAAACCCACAAAATCGTCCGCCGCTACCGGTATGACTATCAGCGCTTCACTTGCGGCCCGCAACCGGGCAGTCTCTTTACCCACTGTAACCTTTGCCGGTCTCATTCGTATGCTGAACGGTAAACCCCGACGTGAATGCTCATGAAGACGATTCGACTAACCTTAATGCTGCTGCTTTGCCTGCTCGGCAGTGGCTGTGTCATCGACGCCAGAACTAAAGACGTGGTGATCGGCCCTGAGCGACGGCTGGCACTCCCCGTTACCGACGACTCGGACGTGTCAGTGCGGATTCCGATCGGCGAGATCGAGGTGATTGCCGGCAACGACGACCAGCTGCGGATCGACTTGCTGGTGCTGTGTCCGAGCCAGGACAGCGCCTGCGCCCGGCGATTGGCCGACCTGGAATTTGTCACCCGCGAGGAAGATGACGGCTCGCTGCGGATTCGGCTCAGCCGCAACGCGGCAACCTCTTTCCGAGACGCCCATCTGCGTGCCTCAGTGCAGGTGCCCCCCGTGCGCAAGCTCTCGCTGGACGTGAGCGCCGGAGAACTGTCGGTCGGACCGGTGGACGCCTGCGTGGAAGTGGATATGGGTGCCGGTGACGTGAATGTCCGGGCTCGCGCGGTTCGCTACAGCAACGTGGATCTCGATGCGGGCATCGGCGACGCCAGCCTGGCCGTCGACGGTCAGCGCCTGCGCACGCGCCGCTCTCTGCTGGTCGGCGCCGAGGTCGCCTGGCACGAGGGCCGAGGCGAATGCGACATGCTAGTTGACCTGCAAACCGGCAACATAAGCGTCGCGCTGGATTAACATTTGCGCCGCCGTGATCGCTTCAGGCGGCGATTGCTCACGGGTCAGCCGGCACCCCAAAGACCGCAAAGTAGAAATTCGAATTGGAGCCTGAACCCGCCTCCTCAATGACGACTCGGATCACGCTGGAGTTTGCGGCGGAGCTGGCAAGAATAATTTCGTTGTCAATCTGACTGCCAAAAGAGGTGGCGATCACTACGGGAAAGCCATCAAACTCGTTAGAGAGCGTAATCTCAAATTCACCGGTGGCGGGCCGCGTCACCTGGTCGACGCCGAAAGACTGCAGAAGCGTGCCGGTAGAAGCAACATAGCCCCAGGCCAGTGCCTGCCCAGGGTTTCGAATGCACGAGAGGCTGCCGTCCTCATTGACGCTCTGCACCATTGTTCCCGCCGCGCAGTTGCCGGTGACCCGCCGCTGCACCTGGCTGGGCACAATTTCGCTGGTGCCCACGGCTCCCGCGGCCACCATCTCGGCGTGCAGCGCGTAGGGTGACACCACAATCTCCTGGCGCGGGAGCAGGCCGGTGAAGCCACCGTTGCTCGCGCCCTCGCGGACGCTTACGTTAAGCCAAAGCCGGTCCCCGGCAAACGGTCCTCTGCCAAAATCCAGCAGGACCGTGAAAACGCCCTGAGCAACCGCTACATCCTCGAAAACTAGCGGTGCCGTCAGCGCAATCCCCCCGGCATCCACGTCGAATAGCTCAAACTGAAGATCGAATGATCCATTGGCCAGGGAGCCACCCTGCTGAAGCTCACCCTGGTAGGTGAACGCGCTGGTGAGCGGTTGCGCGCCAGCGCTGGCAGCACAAAACACGGCAGCAAAAAATAGGCATCTAACGGTCATAACGACAGTCCTTAGTTCCCAAACAAAGCGGTTCGTTCTCGAAAGCGTCCGGCCAAGGCAGCCATCCGGCAACCTCGATTCGCCTTCGCGCTTCTTCGCTATCTATACGGAAATTTTAGCGGATGTCGTCAGCTTCGCGGCCCAGACTATGCCAGCGCGTTGCGCAGCACCGCCGGGAAGCGGCAGGGCCGCCAGTTCGACGCGTTCAGGCAGGCGGCGCTGCCGCGCCCTTCGACCAGCAGCGTGCTGTCCGGCATCCGCCAGATCTGCTGACTCACCTCAAAGCTCGCGCCGCCGGTCTTTTCAAGGGTGACCGTCACGGCCAGCTCGTCGTCGAGTCGGGCCGGCGTAACATAACGAGCGCTGATGTCGCGCATGACCATCACCACCCCCTGCTCCGCCTCAAGCCGGCTCTGAATCAAGCCCCGCGACCGTAGCCACTCGGTACGGGCGCGTTCCATGAACTTGAGATAGTTCGCGTAGTAGACCACGCCGCCCGCGTCCGTATCCTCCCAGTAAACCCGCACCCGCCAGACGAAGTCGGCGACGGGCTCAGCCATGGTCGCTGCCCGGGTCCTGGTCGCTGAACAGATCTCCGCCGGTGCCCGGGCGCGGCTTCAGCCCAAAGTGGCGATAACCTTTGCCGGTCACCATGCGCCCGCGCGGGGTCCGCATGATGTAGCCCTGCTGGATCAGGTAGGGCTCGAGCACGTCTTCAATCGTGTCGCGCTCTTCACTGATTGCGGCGGCCAGTGAGTCCACCCCCACCGGCCCACCGTCGAAGTGCTCGATCATGGTCTTCAGCAGGCGCCGGTCCTGCGCGTCGAATCCCGCAGCGTCGACGTCCAGCATGCCCATCGCCTGCTGGGCGATTGTCTCGTTGATCAGGCCGTCCCCTTTTACCTCAGCGTAGTCGCGCACGCGGCGCAGGAGGCGATTGGCGATGCGGGGAGTCCCGCGGGAACGCCGGGCCAGCTCGCCGGCGCCGCTGTCATCGCACTGGATGTTGAGAATACCGGCCGAGCGCTTCACGATCTGGGTCAGCTCGGAGACGCTGTAGAATTCCAGCCGCTCGACAATGCCGAAGCGATCTCGCAGCGGCGAGGTGAGCAGCCCGGCGCGGGTGGTCGCGCCGACCAGCGTGAAGGGTGGCAGGTCGAGCTGGATCGAGCGCGCTGCGGGACCCTCGCCGATCATGATGTCCAGCTTGTAGTCTTCCATCGCCGGATACAGCACCTCTTCGACCACCGGCGACAGTCGATGAATCTCGTCCACAAAGAGCACGTCGTGGGGCTGCAGATTGGTCAGCTGCGCCGCCAGGTCGCCGGCCCGTTCCAGCACCGGGCCCGAGGTGATCTTCAGCGCCGCGTCGAGCTCGTTGGCGATCACGTGGGCGAGCGTGGTTTTGCCCAGCCCGGGCGGACCATAAATCAGCGTGTGATCCAGCGACTCGCCGCGCCCACGCGCAGCCTGGATAAAGATGTCCAGCTTCTCTTTGACCTGCTCCTGCCCCAAACACTCCTTGAGCGTCTGGGGCCGCAGGCTGCGCTCGATCAGATCGTCGTCCCCGTCCGGATCCATCAACCGCTCCTCCATCAGCCCGCAACCTGAGACTTGAGCGCCTGGCGAATAATGTCTTCTGCGCTCAACGTCTCGTCAGCGTCGCTTTGCGCCTGCTGCACCATGCGCGACACCTCCGCCGGCTTGTAGCCGAGATTGCGCAGCGCAGCGCTCGCCTCGCTTGCCGCATCCAGGGGCGCGGCCGGTGCACCCGGCAGGCTGACGCTGCTCGCAACGCCCTCCGGCAGCCGATCGCGCATTTCAATGATCAATCGCTCGGCCGTTTTCTTCCCGATGCCCGGCAGCTTGGTCAACGACGCCGGATCGTTATTGTTCACCAGATTTATAAACTCCGAAACGCTGACCCCAGACAGGATCGCCAGCGCCAGCTTGGCGCCCACGCCGCTGACCTTGAGCAGGTTTCGGAACAGCTCCCGCTGGCTGTCGTCGGCAAAGCCGTAAAGCGTGTGGGAATCCTCTTTCACCATCAGGTGGGTCAGGATCGTGATCGGTTCACCGTCCTGCGGCAAATCAAAAAAGACGCTGAGGGGTGCTTCAAGCTCATACCCCACGCCGCCGACATCAACCATCAGCAGCGGCGGTCTCTTGTGCACTAGCTGTCCGCGCAGGCGACCGATCATCGGCGCACTCCCGCGGCGGCGAGACGCACCGACGTTGCGCGATGATGTGCATGACAGATGGCGGTGGCCAGCGCGTCGGCGGCATCAGGCTGCAGCGGTCCGTTGAGCTGGAGGAGTCTCGCAACCATATGCTGAACCTGCTTCTTGTCTGCCCCGCCACCGCCCACCAGCGCCTGCTTGATGCTGCGCGGTGAGTATTCAGCGAGCTGGCAGCTGCGTCCGGCGGCGACAATCGCCGCGCCTCGCGCCTGGCCCAGCTTGAGAGCCGCATCCGCATTCCGCGACATAAACACTTTCTCGACCGCCACCTCATCGGGCTGGTGCTCCGCCACCGCCTCGCTCACGCCCTGGAAGATCGCCTGCAGACGCGCGTGAAAATCGCCGCCGCCGGTTTTGATCGCCAGGTGAGCGACATGAGTCAGGCGGTTGCCGGAAGCGTCGATAACGCCGATCCCGGTTACCACCGAACCGGGATCGATGCCCAGGATCCGGACCGCTGAAGGCCGTCGCGCTTCAGCTCTCGGCATAAGCCTCTTCAGGAATCTGGGCGTTGGAGTAAACAGCCTGCGTGTCGTCGAGGTCTTCGAGCACGTCGAGTAGGCTCAGGACCGTTTGGCCGCTGTCGACGTCCAGCTCGACGCTGGTGTCGGGCTTCATGGTGACCTCCGCATCGTCAGGCACCAGGCCGGCCTCTCGCAGCGCGTCGCGAACCGTTTCGAAGTCATCGGGACTGGTGATGACCTCTACCGCCCCGTCTTCTTCAAGTACATCCTCCGCGCCAGCCTCGAGCGCCGCTTCCATGATCGCGTCTTCGTCCGCACCAGGACCGTAGGTGATCACTCCGAGCTTGTTGAACAGATAGCCCACCGAGCCGTCGGTGCCCAGACTGCCGCCATACTTGGTGAACGCGTGACGAACCTCCGCCACCGTACGGTTGCGGTTGTCGGTGAGCGTATCAACCATCACCGCCACCCCGTTAGGTCCGTAACCTTCATACCGAATTTCTTCGTAGGTCACGCCCTCAAGATCACCGGTGGCCTTTTTGATCGCCCGCTCCAGCGTGTCTTTGGGCATGTTTGCGGCGTTGGCCTTCTCCACGGCCAGGCGCAGGCGCGGGTTGGCGTCCGGATCGCCACCACCCTGTTTTGCGGCGACGGTGACCTCGCGAATCACTCGGGTAAAAATCTTAGCGCGTTTGCGATCCTGGGCCTTTTTGCGGTGCTGGATGTTGGCCCATTTACTGTGTCCTGCCATGAAACAAAAACCTGAAGAAAGTTAATCCGCTAGTTTATCACCGCCGCCCGGCAATCGGATTCGTCAACCTGAGGCGGCGGGCGGTGCCGCCGCTCGTGATGGGTTCGTGGTTGTGTCGGCAAGCTTCGCCGACCAGCGTTCCAGCATTTCGAGGTTGACCCCCGCTCCGCCACAAACGATAACCAGCGGCCGGCGAGCGTCGACCAGCCCGTCATACACGGCGCTCAGCGCCGCGCCACAGGCCGGCTCCACCAGACGACGATGATCGTCAGCAAAGCGCCGGCAGCCAGCCAGCGCCTGCCGATCGCTCACCAGGACGCTTTGAACCGGATGCTCCTGCGTCCATTGGAACGCCCGGTCCGACACCTGCCGCGCACCCATCGTGATGGCAATCGTTTCGATCGCCGGCAGCTCAGCCGGGCGTCCCGCGGCCATAGCCGCGTGGAGAGAGGCTGCGCCATGCGTTTCTACCGCCACCAGGGGAACCTGCGCCCAACCCGCCGCGTGCATACCGCTCAGTACGCCGCACAGCAGCCCACCGCCCCCGACCGCAACCACCACGGCATCTGGCGCCCCACCAAGCTCGGAACATGCGGAAGCGCACTCCTCAATCACGGTGGCGTGTCCCCACCACAGCTCCGGATGATCAAAGGGGTGAACGTAGAACGCACCGGTGCTGCCACAAAGATCCCGCGCCACCCGATCGGCGGCATTCCAGTCCGCGCCCTGTTGCTGCACTGAGGCGCCCAGCGCCTCCAGGCGCCTCACGGTGAGGTTTGGCGTCGATTCCGGCACCACAACCCGGCACGCAAGCTTCAGCGAGCGTGCCGCATAGGCCGCCGCCAGTCCGGCATTGCCGCCCGACGAGCTGACCACAGCGTTTGCTCCGCTGCGGACCGCGTGCTCACACAGGCGTGACATGCCGCGAAGTTTGAAAGACCCGGTGGGCTGATCACATTCAAGCTTTAGCAGGACGTCCTGCCGGCCGATGCGCTGCTCAAGCAGCGGTGTGTTGCGGTACATGGTTTCTGATCATCCTGGCTGGGCTCACGGACCAACTCGCATCGCAGGCTCGTTGTGCTGACGTATAATGAGGATAGAGTCGGCACAGCAACGGCGAAGGCCGCTTTTCCGGCCGGCTCCAGCCCCTCATCTGCGTTGAGACCGACCTTAACGATTTGGGGGAAATGCCACCACCCCGCGTCTGTCGATAATGCGCATGGCCAAGACTGCTTTTCGACAATTCCTGTGTCTGATTTTTCTGCTTGGCTGCACGCAGACGCAGGCCGTTCGCCTCAGTCTGGACAGCGCCGGACAGGTGCTGCTGTTCCCGCTGTTTATTACCGGCGACAGCTTCCAGACGATCTTCGAGGTGCGCAACCAGACCGACCAGGGCAAAGCGCTGCGATTTGTCGTCAAAGACGCGGTAAACGGCCGCCCAACGCTGTCACTGAATGTCTATCTGAGCCCTCGGGACAGCTGGTCCGGCGCCCTGTTTGAACCCAGCGGCGCTTCGGTGGACACGGCTGAGAGCCTGCTGGCGCCCTGGGTCGATCAGAGCTGCACGTTTCCGGCGCGCGCCGACATTCCCGACGAGGGTATTGCCCTGAGCGATGAGCAGTTTACGGAAGATCTGTCGGGCCTTCTGGTCTCCCGAAGCCGGCTGGGGTCAGGCTACGTCGAGATCTACGAGATGGGAACACTCGCCCCAACCCTGGCGGAGGACTGCGCCGAGATCAACGCCCGCTGGGCTGCCGGCGGCGCCTGGGACCTCGACCCGGGCCAGGATATCGAGGCGCCCGGCGGCGGGCTCGAGGGTTACGCGGTGCTGGTTCAGGTCGACAACGGCCGGGCCCACCAGTACGAGGCGATCGCGCTTGCCGACTTTCGCGACGCGTCACTTCACACCAATCCCTTCAGCAGCCGACAGCCAAATCTCGCCGACGTTTCCCCCGCTGAAAGCCGGGTTGTGGAAACGGTGGTGTTCGGAAACCGAACGCTTCAGGTCGAACGCGTGTCGACCTGGAGCGAGTTCCCGGTCCACGCGGTAGACGCGCTGCTGATGGCCACGGAGGCCCGTGCCGATTTTACCGCAGCCCAGGAACTGGACGCCCTGGTCTTCGCCACGCTGAATTTCCCCACCCGGCCCTATCATGCTGATGCCCAGACGTTTTTCCTCCCCGAAGGCCAGGAACGGGTGCTGGCGCCGTTCGCGGTGTCGCTGCCGGTCGAGGCCGACGAGAGCCTCGACCAGAACCGATTGACGGTGAGCTCCATCGACCGCGAAGGTGCTGCGTTCGACCTGCAGCCGTTCCCGGGGCAGATCAACTGCGACCTGGCCAACGGCGCGGTGTCCACCGTGTTCTTAAGCCGCACCATCGGCTTTACCGAGCCCTGCCCCTACACGACGGGCATCTTTCGCGTTCCGGACAATGCGTCAGAGGGAGAGGTTCGCTACCAGCTAAGCGGCGAGATCGTTTCGGACGAAGGCCACGTTTTCTCCGGGCTGCCCATCGCGGGATTTGTGATCCAGTCGATTACGAATGAGCAAATCGACATACGCCCGGGAACCGTCGGCGTTGCCGACTACGGCTGGGCCAGGGCACTCAAGATCGAGCGCCAGGTGAGTGATCCGCCATGACGGCCGACCGTCGCCTAACGCTGCTGATCGCGGCGTCGCTGCTGGTCCATTTGGTGGCGTTGGCGTGGTTTTATCGACCGGTGGCCGTTCCGCTGTCGTTACCCACGATGGAAGTACTGCTGGTCAGTCCCCGGCAGGCTCCGTCCTCCGCGCCGGTGATCACCGACCCCACCGAACGAACCGGCGCCAGCGAAACCCGGCCCGCCGAGTCGGACCCCGCTGCGGCAGCCACCAACCGAGCGGCGCCCACGCAGGCAGCGACCGACCGTCGGCTCAGCCGGCAGGGACCCACCCGCGAAACGGTTCGCCCGGCCACCGAAGCGTCGCCGCTACCGATTCCCGTTGTCGATCGGTCGCGCGCGCTCGAGCCGCTGACGCCGAGCAAACCTTTTTCGACGCCCGGGTCTGCCGCCAGCACACGGGAAGCGCAGAACGCCGGGGTCATCCTGGCGATCCGTCAGCAGCTTGCGCGCTACCAGGCGTATCCAGCCAGCGCGCGCCGGCGTGGGCTTGAAGGGGCGGCAACCGTTCGCTTTGTCATCACCCGCAGCGGCAGGCTGGTTGATTCAGAGCTGATGGAATCCTCCGGATCGCGGCATCTGGACCAGGCGGCGCTGAAGCTGGTATCCGACGCTGCGCCCTACCCGCCACTGCCCGCGGCCGTGTCCGCCGCAAGACTGGAAGTCAAAATCCCCATCGAATACCGGCTCGCGCCGCCCGCCACATGAGCCTTCCGTCGTGAATTTGGCCGGGGCAGCTATGGCCATCGAGCAGCATCGCCGGGAGCTGACGGCGTTTGCGGCCGCGATGGTCGGACCCGATCGCGCCGAGGATGTGGTGCAGGACGCCTGCTTCCGGCTGGCGCGCGCGCTTGAGCGACAGCCGGTGACCAACCAGCGGGCGTACCTGTTTCGCATCACCGCCAACCTCGCCCGCGACTTGCTGCGGCGGGACAAGCGCGCCGACCAGCACATCAAGACGCTGGCAAGGGACGAGCATAGCCCCGGAGCCGGCGAGGTCGCCGCGCTGGATGAACAGCTTGTGGCGCTGCGCGAGGCCATTACCCAGCTGCCGACAAAGTGTCAGCGGGCGTTTGTCGCGCGGAAATACGAGGGGCTGAGCTATCGGGAGATTGCTGCCCGCGAGGGTATCACCGAAAAAACCGTGGAAAACCATATTGGCCGAGCGCTGAAGCTGCTGCGTGAAGCGATGGCAGGACAGCAGCATTGATGGAACTTCGAAGAAGAAACCCGGAACTTACGGGAGGAGTGGTAACGCCGTCTGCAGGGCTCCGTTAGGGGCAAAGCGGCGGCGATACGTTGTTATGACGACCAATAGTGAAAAACCCAACGTGATTCAACAGGCTGCACAATGGATGAGTCGGCTGGCTGCTGACGGCAACCCAAGCTGGGATGATCCAGAGCTGGCCGCCTGGCTAAGGGAATCGCCCGGTCACCGGGAGGCGTTTGCTGAGGTCAGCGCCATTTGGTTTGCGGCTGACCAGCTGGAAGCGTCCGACCTGGGTGATGAGCTCGAGCAGTCGTCAAGGCTGGATCCCATGCCCGCAGCTGAGTCCGGTCGCGCCACGCCCACAGCACGCCGGAACCGCCGCTGGCCGCTACTTGCGGCGGGCATGATGGCGCTGGTGGTGGCGCTGATCGTGCCGGCAATCCCCAAGCAGTGGGCCGGCATGCAGGCCGACTTTGCCACCCAGGCAGGGCAGGTCCAGTCGGTGGCGCTGGAAGACGGCAGCAGCGTGCAGCTGGCCGGCGACAGCGCCGTGAGTCTGCGGCCGGGGGGGCGCGGGCTAGTCCTTCACTACGGCGAAATCTTTCTGGACGTTGAGCACAACGCAGCCGAGCCGTTTGTCGTCGAAACGAGCGAAGCCAAAGTCACCGTCCTTGGGACCCAGTTCGGCGTTTCCTGGCGCGACCGGATTCACCGCGCCGGCGTCGTCGAGGGCCGCGTGGCGGTGCAGCACGGGCAGTTACCCGTCGTCGAGCTCAGCCGCGGGCAGTTCGCCCGCGACGGGCAGCGAGTCGCGGATCCCGGCTTAGTGCAGCGCTACTTTGGCTGGTCTTCGGGCAACCTGGTGTTTGACGATCTCCCGCTGTCCGAGGTGCTCGCGCGACTGGCCCCTTTTCTGGATCGACCCGTCGTCAAGCTGCCGGGCGCCGGTGACCCATCGGTCAGCGCCGTTATCGCCGTCGACAGCGGCCCGCAGGCGCTGGAGACGCTGGCATCGCGGGCCGGCCTCCGGCTGGTTTCCGCCGGACCCGTCACGCTGCTGTATTGATGCCACTTCAGTCCCGTAGAGCCTGGCTCGCGGTGCTGGCGACGCTGCTCACCAGCGTTGCCACCGCGCAGCCTTTGCTGCGGGATGTGCTGAGCGAGCTGAGCACGCGCCTCGGCTGGAACTACGTGCTGGGTCCCGGCGTTTCGCTGGACACGCCGGTGGATCAAGCCGTCACCAGCGAGACGGCGCTGGCCAGCTGGCTGCAAACCCAGGGCATCGAGCTAGTCCAGCTGCCCTCGGGGGACCGTGAACTCAGGCAGCTGAGCCAGGCCAGCCTGAGCCTTTCGGCCCTCCCGGTCACCGCCACGCTGCCCGTGGCCGCCGGCCTGCCGCTGCGCAGTGGCGTCAGCGCCACCACCGTTTCAGCCAGCGATATTGAGAACCTCACCGACAACCGGCTCGATCAGCTGTTCGCGCGGGCCGCCAACGTCTTTGGCAGCGGCGACGAATACTATTTCCGGGGAATTCCGAGCGCCGGGGACCTCAACACGCTCGGCAACGCCGCGGCGGTGGTTGGAGAGGCGCCGCTCGCCGGCGTGGTGCTGGCCAACCTGCCTCTGAGCACCTGGGATACGGCCAGCGCCGGCTTTGAGCGCGGCCCGCGGAGCGCCAGCGTTGCAGGCCCCTTCAGCACCTTTGGCGGACGTATCAGCATCGTTCCCCAACAGCCCCAGTTTACGACTCAGCGCGCGCTGCGGGCCGGCGTGAGCGACCTCGGCGACACCCAGGCTTCGGTGATGATCAACCAGCCGCTGCTGGCCGAAGAGCTGGCCTTACGCGTGAGCTTCGATCGCCAAACGGTCGCCGGTACTCTCGACGATCCGGGTGACCGTGGTCTGGGCTCAGACTTTAACTTCAGTCGCAGCAATACCGCCCGGCTGGCTGCGCTGTGGGAACCGGCAACGCTACCCGAGTTTGCCCTGGCTGTGGACTGGACGGCTTTCGACGGCCGAGCCGGACCCCAGCGGCTCAGCGCGGCAGACCCCTTCAGCCGCCGTGGGCGCGCACCGCCCTTTCGCGAACGCGAGGTCGACGGTCACGTCGCTTCGCTGAAGCTGAGCTGGGAGCCGGCAGCCACCCAGCGATGGGATCTCTCGCTGGTCGACTCCGGCGGTGACGCGGAGCTCGAACCAAGCAGGCTGCTGGTCAACGATTTTGACCCAACCGACCTTCTCATCGACGCGGAGGAGGAAAACCTGCGCTTTGCGCAGCTCAACTGGGAGGCTCGGTGGCGGGGGGCAAACATCAACGCTGGCCTCAGCACGGGCGTTAACCAGAGCCGTGAAGTCTATCGGCGAGAACAGCGTCGCTGGCAGCTGGACAGCCGCCTGCGGAGACACACGGCTTCGGTCGCGGTGGAAAAACCGCTGTCCACCCGCTGGCGGGTCGAAGCCGGCGTTCGACTTTCCCGGGACGAGCTGCGGCGCGATTGTGAAACGCGGCCCGAGACGGCAGCACCCGACGGCGACAACGCGACGTTGGCCTGTCTTCAGGTCTCCGGACTGCTGCTGATTCCAGCCGACGGTCAGTTTGAGCCCTTCCGTGAAACCTACCGCAACGTGAGTCCGGAGCTGGCCCTGAGCTATCGCCCCGGCGAAACCGGCGAGTACTTTATGCGCCTGGCTGAAGGGTTCAACGCCGGCGGCGCCGTTTCTGACGCCACGTTTGCCGGCACCCCACAATGGCTCTCCTACGAGCCGGAGCGCATCCGGAGCGCGGAGCTTGGCTGGCGTGGCCAGCTGGGGCCGCTGCAGCTCAGCACGACCGGTTTCTTTACACAGCTCGATCAACAGTGGCAGGTGGTTGAAGATCAGCTGAATCTTGGCGCCGTGACCAATGCCGGCAAGTCGCGCAACTGGGGCCTGGAGCTGGACGGCCGCTGGCGCATCGGTGAAGCACACGCCCTGAGTTTCAGTCTCGGGTGGCTGGACACCGAGTACGAGCAGTTCCTTCCGTTTGAGCGAGACGCGTTGCTTGAGCCGGCATCGGGAAACCAGTTTCCGGGCGCGCCTCGTTACTCGGGTGCGCTGAGCTGGGCCAGCCAGCTGGGCGGCGGTTGGCGCCTCGGGGCGGGATTAAGCTTTCACGCGTCGGTGCAGGCCAACGCGAACAATCCCGAAGCGGGAGAGATTCCGGGGGTGGCGCTGACCGACCTCAATTTGGGCTGGCAGGGAAAAGGCTTCCAGGTTGCCCTGACCGCCAACAATTTGTTCGATCGTGACTATCACCAGACCACACCCAACGTGGTGCGGCGCAACCAGCGAATCGACTTCCTGCCCGGCCGCCCGCGCAACATTACGCTCACCGTTCACTATCGATTCTAGGAAACGCGTTTTGGGGGACAAGACCCGGGTATGCGTCTGCCGGGCATGAAACATCGGAGAACAACAATGCGATCAACCTCAACTTTTCTAACCCTGATGCTGCTGGCCACGGTGCTCCCTTGCGGAGTGGGCGCCGTCAGCCTGGACACCACCGGCGCTGACAGCCAGGTGCTGATTTTCCCCCTCTTTTCCACCGAGGGTGACAACGTGACGGAACTGACAATCCGCAATCACACCGATCAAGGCAAGGCGCTAAAGGTGCTCACCAAGGACGCGCTGAGCGGGCGTCCTACGATCAGCATCAACGTATACCTCAAGCCGGGCGACGCCTGGAATGCTCGGCTGACGGGACAGCCGCGCTTCTCCACCAGCATCACCACCGAGGACGAGAGCTGCACGGTGCCGCGGCTCGGTACGGTGCGCGCTACCCCGGTGCACCTGGACCGTTCGCTCAACGAAAGCCTGCTGCCCCGCAGCCGCCTCGACAGCGGCTACATCGAGGTGTTTGAAATGGGCGAGATTCCGGCTGAGCTTGCCGGCGACTGCAACGCGATCAGTCAGCGGTTTACGGACGGCGAGTGGTCGGGCAACGATCTCTTTCTCAATGACAGCGTCACCGCGCCAGGCGGTGGCCTATCGGGCATCTCGTTTATCAAAGACGTCGACTCCGGGCGCACCTTTGCCCTGCAGCCGACCGGGCTGGCGGATTTCAGCAGCGAGCCGATGCACACCGTGAGTGCCCGCGCGGGGCGTCCGTCGCTGGCCAACGTCATGCCCCCGCAGGCCGAGGTGAATGGCCAGACCGAGACGTTTGCGACCAACCCGATTAACGCGGTGGAAGCGGTGCTGATGACTCAGCAGCTGGCCGCTGAATACCACAGCGAAGAGGACGCTCGCGCGTTTGCCAGCGCCCTGGTGCTGCTGCCCACCCGCCCGTTTCACGCCAACCCGGGCTTTTATCGGAGTTTCACCGCCTCACCCTTTGCGCCCGACGACAGCCCGGTGAATGGGAATCTGGTGGACAACACCGGCGACCCAATCGAAGACCTGCCGGCACCGGTGGCGGGCATCAACTGCGATCGCTATACCGGCGCGGTGAATTTTGTGCAGCTCGTCAACTTCTTTGCCTTCAGCCACCCGTGCCTGCTCGGCGACGCAGAGTTTTTTCTGTTTGATGACGACGTGCGCGGACTGCTGGAGCTGCCGCTGGCCGGCAGCGTGACCTCAGACGAGGGCACCGTGTTCAACGGCCTGCCCGCTGTGGGCCACATGCTTCAGACCAGTCTCGACGGCAGCAACGCCAACGCGCTCGGCATCTACACCGTGCCGATGCGGCGGCAATGAGGTCTCCAGAAGTCTGGCCGATCGCCTGATCGATCAGTCCCAGGCGTTCGCCCTGTTGCGGCCCCGAGGTTTGGGGCCGCTTTTTTTTGCCCAGCTGAGCAGGCGAGAAATCCGCCATGGCAAATTCGGTAGACTGGGCTAATGGAAAATCCGCAACCCAGCGACCAGCCGCCCACAGTCCTGCTTGTCCTGGGCTGGCTGATCTGGGTGCTCGAAGTCGCCGGGTTCCTTTTTCTCGCCGGCTGTGCGGTGGTCCTGGCCCTTGGCCAGAACAAACCGTTGGCGATTGTTGCTGTCGCCGTGGGGCTCGCCATTTTTGGCTACGCCATGGCACTCACCTTCAATCAATCTAAAACCGGCCGCCCACGTCTCCTCGCGGGCTGCACCCTAATTCTAGCCGCGGCGTTTGTGCTGTTCGGCGGCTGCACGCTCGGGTTTCAATAGCCGGTGCTGACCAGCCATCTGTGGTTTGACTTAGCAGCCTATGCCGCCGCTGGGGCGATGACGCTGGCTCTGAACCGGGGCGAGCCGTCGCCGGTACCCGCCCCGCTCAAGACTCGCTACCTGCTCATCCTGACGCAGGGTGTGATTCTCGGAAGCCTCCTGCTCGGCACACTAAACCTCTATCTGCTCGGCGTGGGCAACGTCTTTGGTAAATCCATCCTCGGCGCCATTTGCGGAGGCATCCTGGCCGTCGAAGCCTTTAAGAGTTTCCACGGCATTCACGGTTCGACCGGGGCCAAGCTGGTACCGGGACTGGCGCTGGGCATTGTGATCGGGCGGATCGGCTGTTTCTCGGCCGGGCTTGAGGACCATACGCACGGTATTCCTACCAGCCTGCCCTGGGCGGTGGACTTCGGTGACGGTGTGCCTCGCCACCCCGTACAGCTCTACGAAAGCGGCATCATGCTGCTGGTGCTGCTGACGGCGCTGACGGTGCGCTGGCGCGACCGGCAGGCTAACGTCGGGCGCCTGAGCCGCTGGCTGGCCGCCAATATGTTTTATCTGTTTGTGCTGTGTTACGCGCTACAGCGCTTCGCCTGGGAGTTTCTGAAACCCTACGCCGCGCTAATCGGCCCCCTCAATCTGTTTCATCTCGCCTGCATTGCGCTGGCCGTTTACGGCCTGGCCATGCTGCGGCAAACGGGTGATACGCCTGAACTATCCACCGGAGGTGCCCATTGAGCCAGGTTCAGCGGCAGCGACCCTACCTCTTCTATGGCCAGACCCAGTCGCTATGCGAACACTGTCTGGCGGTAGTGCCCGCGAAGATCGTGTTCATGGACAACTGCGTCTACTACCTGAAGCGCTGCCCGGAGCATGGTACGCAGAAAACGCTCGTTTCGACCGACATTGATTACTACCTGAAGTGCAAGGACTACCTGAAACCGGGCGACCTGCCCCACCGTTTTCAGACCCGCATCGACCGCGGCTGCCCCCACGACTGCGGCCTTTGCCCGGATCACGAACAACACTCGTGCCTGGCGATCTTCGACCTGCTCGACGAGTGCAATATGCGCTGTCCGATTTGCTACGCCGACTCAGCACCCAGCCTCGGCAACGCCAAAACCATGGCTGAGGTGCAGGCCATGCTGGATACGCTCCTGGCCAGCGAACTCACGCCCGACCTGGTGCAGCTATCCGGTGGTGAGCCCACCCTGCACCCACAGATTCTAGAGATCATCGATCTCTTACATCGCTCACCGGTCCGGCATCTGATGCTGAATACCAACGGTATCCGCATTGCCCGTGAACCGGCGTTCGCTGATGAACTCGCCCGCTACCGCCAGGGGTTTGAGGTCTACCTGCAGTTCGACTCGCTTCGGGCAGACGCTCTCAAGACGCTGCGCGGCATTGACGCCCGTCGGACGCGGGAGGCGGCGCTCAGAAATCTGGAGGAGCGAGGCATTTCGACGACGCTCGTTTGCACCGTGCAGCTGGGCGTCAACGACGAGGAAATCGACGAGATCATCAATTACGCTCTGCGCTGGCGCTGCGTTCGAGGGGTCACTTTTCAACCGGTTCAGCGTGCGGGGCGAACGGAAAACTTCGGCAAGGCCGACCGGCTGACGCTCAGCGATATCCGTCGCCGGATCGCTGAAGGCAGCAACGCCTTCACCGATGAGGACCTGCTGCCCTTGCCCTGCCATCCGGAAAACATCTGTATCGGTTACGGCCTGCGCAGCCCCGAGCGGCCGGAGATGCTCGCTCCGGTGTCGGGCATGATCTCCCGAGAGACGCTGCTCTCCGGATCCGGCAACAGCATCACGTTTGAGACCAACAGTGACCTGAAGCAGGCGTTTTTGGAGACCTTCTCGCTCGACGCCCTGACGCCCGAGGTGGCGCAACGCATGGAGACGCTGCTGTGCTGCCTGCCCAAGGTTGAGGCGCCGGAGCTCAGCTACGAGAACGTGTTTCGTGTGGTCATCATGTCCTTTCTGGACGCGCACGACTTCTGCATTTCTTCGGTCAAGCGCTCATGCGTTCACTTCGTGACGCCCAAAGGAAAAATCTACCCCTTCGACACCTACAATCTGTTTTATCGCTGAGGCTTTGCGGCGCCTCCTGCTCGAGTGACTAACGTTCCCGCCAGCCGCAGGAGACAACAATCAGCACATATTTGCATCTCACCTCCAGCCCAAAATTGGTGACAAACCCGAACTCCGGCGTGATGCGATCGAAGGTGCGGGCGATATCTCCTTTCACGCCGGCCGAATAGAAGCGAAGGCCCATCTCCCCCGGTTCAAACGGCAGCTGCGGCAGCGGGCCGTCGAGCTCGGTCAGCAGGTTGGTCTGGTCTGCGAGCCCCAGGGCGAGGGGTGCCGGCGGTGTCTTGGGGTCCGCCGGCGTCAGCCGGGGATTTTCCTCGATACGGTAGCGGCGCATGCGCTTGAGAATATCTTCAGCCCTCGGGGCTGGTGACGCTTCGTCCACGTTTGGAACCTCGGTCGGCGGCAGGCTGACGGTTGGGATCGTCGGCGTTGGCGCTGTGGCTGCCGGGGCGGGTTCAGCAGGCGGCGAATCCGGCGACGTTTCGGTGGGCAACGCGGGGACGGCCTGCTGCGGCTCCGAGGGGGCCTCGGTCACAGGCACCGGCGCCAATTTTGGCAGCGGCTCAACGCGATCGGGCACAAGCTCCAAACGGATCGCCTCGCGCTCGTCGACATTCGGCTCGGGCAGAGGCAGACCTGCCAGCCACCAAAGCGCCGCCAGGTGGGCCAGCAGCGCCAGCCAAAACCATCGAAGCGGCCGCGGGTTACGTCCCCAGCGGGCCGCAGGCCACCGCGGCAGATCCGCCGTGGCCGTCAGAGTACCCATATACGAAGGTTATCGCAGGCAACCTTAACGTTTAGTAAACGCTTTGGGTGGGCTCTAGTGTTCTGTTTGGAAAGTTCCTTTATCCCGTATTTTGAATACCGCGAGCGATGCCATTCACGGTGTCGAACAACATGGAGAGGAGGTGATCGTCCTTCCGCTTGCCCTCGCGCCACTGTTTGAGCAGTCTGATCTGAACGAGGTTGAGCGGGTCGACGTAAGGGTTGCGCAGACGAATCGCGCGGCGCAGCGTGTTGTCATCTTCCAGCAGCCGGGAGGCGCCGGTGATCGTCAGCACTTTCTCACGGGTCAGGTCGATTTCGCTGCAGATATCATCGAAAACCCGGTGCAGCTTCGGCTTGGCCAGCAGACTGTACTCACGGCCGATCGTCAGGTCCGATTTGGCGAGCACCATTTCCACGTCTTTGATCAAACTCCGGAAGAACGGCCAGCGGAGCATGTCGACGATGGCGTCTTCGCCAAACTCCGCCATCGCCGCCTCAAGTCCACTGCCAAAACCCAAGATGCCCGGCAGGTTGATCCGAGTTTGGCCCCAGGAAAAAACCCACGGTATGGCGCGCAGGTTGACGATCCCCTGCTGGCTGCGGCGCGCGCTCGGTCGGGAACCGATCGCCAGACGCTGGATCACGTCGATCGGCGTCGCCTCGCGGAAGAAAGGCTCAAAGTCCGGATCGTCGTACACCATGGCGCGATAGCGAGCCCGGGCAGCGGCGGCGATATGCGCCATCCGATCCGTCCACTGCGAGGTGTCCGGCGCTGACTCACGCAGGCTCGCTACCAGGGTCGCGCCGGTCATCTGCTCGAGGTTTCTAAGCCCCAGGGAGCGAATGCCATATTTTTGATGGATGACCTCACCCTGCTCGGTGACCCGCAGGTAGCCCTGCACGCTGCCGGACGGTGCGGCGAGGATGCCGTCGACCGTATTGCCGCCCCCCCGGCTCACGGTGCCACCGCGACCGTGGAAAAAGCCGATCTTGAGATCGAGCTCGGCCGCGACGTCGGTGAGCTGACGCTGCGCGCGCTGCAGCGCCCAGCGCGCGGCAGCAATGCCGCTGTCCTTGTTGCTGTCTGAGTAGCCGATCATCACCAGCTGACGGTTACCCCGCTGGCTGAGGTGCTCGCGATAGCTCTCTTCCGCGGCCAGGCCTCGCACAATGCCCTCACCGGCGGTTAAATCGTCGACCGTCTCTAGCAGCGGCGCGATGTCCAGCGGCACCTGGTTACCGTCCGAGACCAGACCCGCGCCGCGCGCCAGCAGCAGCACGCTGAGCACGTCGTCAGCACCCTGAGCCATGCTGATGATGTAGCTACCGATCGCCGAACTGCCGTAGCTTTTCTTGGCCTCGTCTATGGCCCGGAAAACGGCGAGCACCCGTTCGAGCTGGTGGGGAATATCTTCGGGTAGCGCCGGTAGATCTTTGAGCCATTCGCTCAGCTGCTCAGTCCGTTCCTGCGCAGACTTATCGGTCCACTCGTCGTCTCCCGCCCAGCCGGCCACCGCCCGCCGCAGGTCCATAGCGTCCTGGCGGACATCGAGCGTTGCCAGATGAAAGCCGAAGGTGCGGACCCGCCACATCAGACGCTTCACCAGGAATAGGCCTGCGTGGCTCCCGTTGTTTTGCTCCAGCGAGGTGCGGACCATCTGCAGGTCCGACAGCAGCTCGGTACTGCTGGCGTAGGCCGACTCGCCGTCGTTGAGCACCTGCACCAGCCGCGCAGTCACGTACGTCAGCAGACAGCGATACGGCATGTCCTCATAGCGATCCGGGATCGTCTCGCGCGTGTCGGGCAGCATCCGCTCGTACTTGGTGACGCGATGCATCACCGCTTCGTTCACGGTCACCAAGCCCTGCGACTGCGACAGATCGCGCGCCAGGCGCCGTACTTCCGGCAGATACCGGGCGACGATCAGCTGGCGGTGTTCCTTGAGGCTTTCGCCGATGGTTTCGAACGTGACGTTGGGGTTACCGTCCATATCGCCACCCACCCAGGAGCCGAAGCGAAGCACGCTGGGCAGCCGCTCTCCCGCGAAGGCGTCTGGGTAATAGCGATCCAGCGATCGGCGAAAGGACTCATAAAACGCCGGCACGATCTGGTAGATCACTTCAGTCACGTAAAACATGACGTGTTCGCGTTCGGTGGCAACCGTCGGTCGCGCCGCCGAGTAGGCTCGGGTCTGCCAGGCGGAGGTCAGCGCCTGACGGATTCGCTGCAGCGCCATATCCTCTTCCAGCGGCGTTCGACCCGGATCGAAGCGCTCGACCATCCGTATGACCATCGACCGGTCTTTTTCGAGCAAAGTTCGACGGGTTGCCTCTGTTGGGTGGGCGGTCATCACCGGCTCGATGACCGTCTGCTGCAGCAGCTCTCGAAGCTGTTCGCTGGTCACGCCCAAATCCCGCAGCTGGCTCAGGCTCGCGTCCAGCGACCCGGAGATTATCTCCTCCTCGCGCTGACGCTCCCGGATACGACGAATCCGATGGACCTTTTCAGCCAGGTTGACCGCCTGAAAGTAGGCGGAAAACCCGCGGACAACCTGGGCCAGACTGTCCTGATCGGCATGGCGAACGATGTCTGAGAGCGCGTCGGTCCCGCTGTCGTCACCCTCGCGCCGGGCGATCGCCGCGAGCCTCACCTCTTCGACAAGCGAATAGAGCGCTTCACCGCACTGTTCGGCCAGCACGTCGCCAACCATGGCACCCACCAGACTCACGTCCTCCTTCAGCGCCAGGTCCTTGTCTGGAAACGATATTTCTCTCGGGCTCATGGGCTCAGAAACGGCTCTTCAGCGCGTCAGCTCGGTTTGGGGAGAGCCCGACTATAAAACAATTGGCGAGTGTTTTTCAGCGATGATCGCGACTTGCGAAAACCGCCCGGCTTGGGCACCATGACGGGCCTCCGATCCTCGCCGCAGCGTCCGCGGACTCGGTAGCGTCAGCCGTAGACTAAATTCCGGCTGTCCTTTTATGCCGTGCTGAAAGAGAGTGACACATGGACGTCAACGAATACGATTACATAGTGGTCGGTGCCGGCTCGGCCGGTTGCGTTCTGGCCAATCGCCTCACCGAAGACCCCAGCATCAGCGTGCTTCTCCTCGAAGCCGGTGGTCGCGACTGGCACCCGTTCATTCACATGCCCGCAGGTTTGGCCAAGCTCGTGAACATCAAGTGGCTGAACTGGGGTTATGAGACACAGCCTGAGCCCGAGCTTGAAAGCCGACGCCTTTACTGGCCCCGCGGCAAGGTGCTGGGCGGGTCAAGCTCCATCAACGCCATGTGTTACGCCCGTGGCCATCGCGCGGATTACGATCACTGGGCGGATCTTGGGAATCGCGGCTGGAGCTACGCTGACGTGCTGCCGTTTTTCGTGAAGGCGGAGCATCAGGAGCGCGGCGCGTCGGACTACCACGGCAGCGACGGCCCGCTGAACGTGCAGGACCTGCTGCACCATAACCCGCTGAGCGAAGTGTTTCTGGAGGCAGCGCAGCAATGCGGATACACCGCCAACGATGACTTTAATGGCCCAACTCAACGAGGCTTTGGCTACTACCAGGTCACCCAAAAAGGCGGTGCAAGGTGGAGCACCGCCGCCGGCTACCTGAATCCGGCCAAACCCCGGCCAAACCTGACAATCGCCACCAAAGCACTGACCCATCGGGTCCTGCTGGAGGGTCAACGCGCCGTTGGGGTCGAGTTTTTCAAAGGTCGCTACCTGCAAACGGCACGCGCGAGGAACGAAGTGCTCCTCAGCGCCGGCGCCATCAACTCACCCCAGCTGCTGATGCTGTCGGGCATTGGTCCGGGCCCGGTGCTGAGCCGCTGCGGCGTCCGCGTCAACCACGAGCTGCCAGGCGTTGGACGCAACCTGCAGGATCACCTGGACATTTGCACGCTCTACCGCAGCAAAACCGACATCACCTACGATCGCACCAACGATCTGGCGGTCGGTCTCAAATACATGTTGTTCCACCGCGGTGTCGGTACCTCCAACATCGCCGAGTCCGGCGGTTTTGTTGTGAGTGATCTGGCGGAAGACGACCGGCCCGACCTGCAGTTTCATTTTGTGCCGGCCATGCTCGACGACCACGGCCGCAATCGGCTTGCCGGGGCGGGCTTCACGCTGCACTGCTGCGCGCTGCGGCCCGACAGCCGCGGAAGCATCGAAATTGTCAGCCAGGATCCCAAAAAGTATCCGGCCATCAAGGCCAACTATCTGAGTGCGCCTCAGGACATGGACCTGATGATCGAAGGCATTCGGCTGTCCCGCAAGATTCTCGGCGCCAAGGCGTTCGACGAGTATCGGGCCGAAGAGATCTTCCCGGGGGCTGACGTCACCAGCCGCAGCGACCTTGAGGCATTTGTCCGCCGCAAGGCCGAAACCATTTATCACCCGGTGGGCACCTGCAAGATGGGCTCAGACGACATGGCGGTGGTGGACAGCGAGTTAAGGGTTCACGGCATCGAAGGCCTGCGAGTCATCGACGCTTCGGTCATGCCAACACTGGTCAGCGGCAACACAAACGCACCGACGGTCATGATCGCCGAGCGGGCCAGCACGCTGATCCGCAACATTGCTGGGTATCGCACCAGCCAGGCGCGGACGGACGCCGCCGCCTGACGCGCCGGCCGCAATCCGCCGGGCCTCCTTAGATGTTCGTGCGCAGTGCCAGCAGCTCCGGGTAGAAGCTTGTGTCCAGGGCTTTCTTGAGAAAGCCCACGCCGCTGGAGCCGCCCGTCCCCCGCCGAAAGCCGATGATCCGCTGCACGGTGTACATGTGGCGAAAGCGCCAGTTCTGGAACGCGTCTTCGAGATCAACCAGCGTTTCGGCGAGCTCATAGAGATCGTAAAAGCGGTCGCTGAAGCGGTAGACCTTCGTCCAGGCGGCTTCGACCGAGGCGTTGTGCTGATACGGCTCACGCGGGTCCCTTGACGCGAGCTCGGGGTCGATGGCGAAGCCGGCGCGCACCAGCTGGGCGATAGCCGCGTCGTAGAGGCTCGGCTTCGCGAGCAGCGCCTCGAGTCGGGCCGTGCAGCTCGGCCGATCCTTGTGCACACTGATTGCCTGAGCGTTTTTGTTGCCCAGCAAAAATTCCAGCGACCGATAGCCTACCGACTGAAAACCCGAGGCGTTGCCGAGGCTGTCGCGAAACTTCAGGTAGTCCACCGGCGTCATGGTGGCGAGAATCGACCAGGATTGTTTCATCTGGTTCAGGATTTCTTTGACCCGAGCGAGCACCTTAAAGGCGCGTCGAAACTGCCCCTCATCGATGAGCCGAATGGCGGCTGAGACCTCATGTACCGCCAGCTTCAGCCATAGCTCACTGGCCTGGTGGATCACAACAAACAGCATTTCGTCGTGTTCATCGGTGCGCATCTCCTGCGCCGACAAAATCTTGTCGAGATGAAGATAGTCGCCGTAGGCCATGGCGCCCTTGAAGTTGGTGCGGATGTCGGACTCAACTTCCCGAAAGTTTGTGCTGGGGGTTTTCAACGCTCTTCTCCCAAACGCGCAGGCGGCGGTTGTTTAAGGTCATGGTGGTGGTTGGTGACCAGATCAAGCAGGAACTGCTGCACCTCACCGGATCGATCAGCATCTGCAACCCACGGCAGCGCCATCACCTGATCCATGATTTTCTGCTGGCGCACGCCGGACGCCAGCGCTTCGCTGTAGCTGACTTCCGGCAGAAATGTCACCTGGGTGTAGAGTGGAACCCACAATTCCGGGTGGGCGCGGTGGAAATCCCGTTCGATGGTCTTCTGTAGCAGGAAATCCGGCTGGCCGGAGAGCTCACTCATTTCGGTGAAATTTTGCATCGCCAGCTCTGACAGCGCGTCAGCGTTGGGTTTACGAACCGTCTCATAGGCCTCGAGTGTCCGCGCCCAGTCACCATCATAATCAGCGAACAGATCCCCGAACGCCCGACAGTCTTCGAACCCACAGTTGAGCCCCTGACCATAGAACGGGACGATCGCGTGCGCAGAGTCGCCGATCAGCGCCGCCCGTCCAGCAAAAACCCAGCGCGACACCTCTGCCAGCGCCAGCAGCGACGGCCGCGTTTGGAGAAAACGCTGCACGGGCCGCTCAAGCAAAGGCCGGGCGTCCGAAAAATCTTGGTCGAACATGGCCTCAACCGCCCGTCGGTCCGAGAGACTGGAAAACGAGTTGGCGCCCTCGTCCGGCAGGAACGCCGTTGCGGTCATCGACCCGTCGGGGTTGGGCAACGCGATCAGCATGTAGTTGCCGCGAGGCCAGATGTGCAGCGCGTCTTTGGCAAGCGCGTGGCCACCGTCGATCGCCGGCGGCATGTTCAGTTCCAGGTAACTGTGGCCCATCCTGCGCACGTTGACCTCCGCACCGTGGTCAACGGCCAGCAGCCGGCGAACCTTGGAGTTGGCGCCGTCTGCGCCAAACAGATAGTCAAAGGAAAGCTCAAGGTCGCTGTATTCCGGCCGGGTAAAAAAGGCTCTCCGGCCCGGAAGATCGATGGCGGCAAGCACAGCTTCAAAATGGAGCGTGATGTTGGGCTCCTGGTCGGCCATGTTCAGAAGCACTTCGTTGACCGCCGCCCGCGAGACAGACCAGATCGCCTGGCCGAGCTGCCCATAGGGTTGCCGGGTCACGGCGCCGTCTCGGTCGTGCATGGCTCTCGCCGACATGGGAAGCGACACGGCGCGCACCGCCTCGTCCGCCCCAATCCGGCTCAGGGCCAACCAGCCCCGCTCTGACAAGGCGATGTTGATGGAACGCCCTTCGTAGACGTCGTGGATCCGAGAGTCAGTGCGGGCTTCCAGCAGGTCGACCCGCATGCCCAGGCGCGCCAGCATGATTGCCAGCAGCGTGCCGACCGGCCCGGCCCCCACGACCACCACACGGGTGCTCATTCCTCTTCTTCAAGCAGGCGCCGCAGAATGGCGCCCAGCAGCCAGATATCTTCGAAACGGTTATAAAACGGAGTGGGAGCAAAACGCATCACGTCGGGTTCGCGGAAGTCAGCACTCACCCCTTCCGCACGCAGTCGGTCGAAAAACGATCGGTCCGTTCCCCCGAGCTGGACGGAAAGCTGGCAGCCACGCTGCGCCGGGTCCTCCGGCGTGATCGACCGAAGTCCCAGCTCCGGGCGCCGGCCGAACTCCTCCTGCAGCACGAACAGCAGGTAGCCGGTCAGCCGTTGGCTCTTCTCCCGGAGCGCAACGATCCCCACCTCGTCAAACATTGCCAGCGACGCGCCGAGCATCGCGACCTCAACGACCGGCGGATTGCTCAGCTGCCAACCCTCTGCCCCAGGTATGGGTCGAAATCCTGGCTGCATCAGGAAACGTTTGGACTCATCGTAGCCCCACCAGCCGGCGAAGCGTGGGCCGTCGAAATCGGTGCCGTGGCGTTCGTGGACAAAAATGCCGCCGAGGTTGCCCGGCCCGGCGTTGAGGTATTTGTAGGTACACCAGGCGGCGAAATCCACGTTGTCATCATGGAGCGACAGCGGCACGTTCCCCGCCGCATGGGCTAGATCGAAGCCCGCGATAGCCCCTACGCGATGCGCCGCCGCCGTTAGCTCTTGGAGGTTGAAGAGCTGACCGGTGTAGTAGTTGACGCCGCCGAGAAACAGCAGGGCGAGCTGGTCGCCGCAATCTTCGATCGCTGCCAGCAGGTCTTCGTGCCTGACCACATGCTCACCCTCTCTCGGGCCGATCTCGACGATGGCATCCGCCGGGTCGAAACCGTGAAACAACACCTGGGTTTCCAGCAGGTAGCGGTCCGAGGGAAACATCCCGGCTTCGCTGATGATCTTGAAGCGACCAGGGGTTGGCCGATAGAACGAAACAAAGAGAAAATGGAGGTTAGCGGTCAGCGAGTTCATGCAGACCACTTCGCTCTCCTGGGCGCCCACAACGCGGGCCATCGGGCCGGCAAGCTTTTTATGGCACGTGTACCACGGGTCCTTTGAGGAGAAATGACCCTCAACGCCGAGCTTCGCCCACCGGCCCAGCTCGTGATCGACCGCCTTGCGCGCCGCTACCGGCTGGAGCCCGAGTGAGTTACCGGTGAAATACAGCAGCGGCTGTCCATCCACCACCGGATGATGAAATGCCGAGCGCCACGGGGCCAGCGAATCCTTTTCGTCGTTTTCTCTGGCAAAGTTCAGCGTGTTTTCAAACATGCTTGGTCAGCCGCCTCTCGGTGAGTCCTGTGGGGAGTCCGCGTCAGCCGGCGCCAGCGTGACCCAGCCCTGAGGCGGGGTTTTGCCGGGATGCAGCGCACCACAGCGACCGCAGGTGCGGTCTGCCTCGCTGGCGTAAAACGCGGAGAAGATCGGCGGGAGATCGTCCACCAGCGATGTGAGCACCACCTCGGTCCGATGCACCAAGGCGCCACATTCGAAGCAATACCACTCAAAAGCGTCGAGCGCGCCTGGTGGTCGCTTGGGCTCAATCACCAGCCCAACGCTTCCCTCCTGAGGGCGCTGCGGCGAGTGGCGCACGTGCTTCGGCAGAAAAAAAACGTCACCCTCGCGAATCGGGACGTCGTAATGCTCACCGTTGTCGTAGATCTTCAGCAGCATGTCGCCCCGCAGCTGGTGGAAAAACTCTTCGACCGGATCATCGTGATAGTCAGTACGCTGATTAGGCCCGCCGACCACCGTCACCATCATGTCCGAATCCTCCCAAACCTGCTTATTGCCGACGGGCGGCTTCAACAGATGGGCGTGATCATCGATCCACTGGCGAAAATTAAAGGCGCTGAGGCGTTGTGACATAAGCGTGACCGAGCGGAAATGACCGCTGCCTTGAACCAAAACGCATGATACCGGGATCTTCGCGACAAAAGCGCGGCGATCGTGTGAACGAAGTGCAGATACTCGTGCAGTAAGGGGAATGCTTGCGGGGTGTGCGGGCTGTGGTATTTTCGGAGCCCGTTGTGTTCTCCACTTAAGTCCAGGAACCTCAGACCCATGTCCAGCCAGCCAGCGGTACCGGCCCGCAAACCGGTCACCATCACCACGCTGCAAACAATGAAAGGCAAGGAGCGGTTCTCTTGCCTGACCGCGTACGGCTACAGCGAGGCTTACGCCGTCAGCGACGCCGGCGTGGAGGTGATTTTAGTGGGTGATTCCCTGGGTATGGTGATCCAGGGTCACGATAATTCGCTGCCCGTTACGATCGACGACGTGGCCTACCATATCCGCTGCGTCCAGCGAGGCAATCGGGGCGCCTTGCTGATGGGCGATCTGCCGTTTATGACCTTCTATTCAGAGGAGGTCACGCTGGAGAGCGCGGCGGCCCTGATGCGGGAAGGTGCGCAGATCGTTAAGCTGGAAGGCGGTGCCTGGCTGGCTGAGTCGACACGCCTGCTCACCCAGCGAGGCATTCCGGTCTGCTGCCACATGGGCCTGATGCCGCAATCGGTGAACCATCTGGGCGGCTTCCGCGTTCAAGGGCGCGACCCCGCCAAAGCGCAGAGCATTATCGACGAGGCGCTGGTCCTGCAAGACGCGGGCGCGAGCATGGTGCTGCTGGAATGTGTTCCGGCTGAACTGGGAGCGCGGGTGACCGAGGCGCTGGACGTGCCGGTGATCGGGATCGGCGCTGGTCCGGAAACCGACGGCCAGATTATGGTGCTGCATGACCTGCTTGGCCTGTACCCGGGTCGGCCCGCAAAGTTTGTCAAAAACTTCCTGACGGGCGAGGTCGAGGGCATCCAGGGAGCCGTCAGAGCCTATGCCGAGGCCGTCAGAGCAGGCACCTTCCCAGGCCCCGAACACTGCTATCAGTAGCGAGTGAGCTCAGGCGGCGGACGCGATCTTTAGCAGCGTGCCGCGAAGCCAGTCCAGCGCCGGGTGCTGACCGAAGCGTCGGTGCCAAACCATCGAAGTCCGGGTAAAGGTTTCGAGAGGTTTGAGCGGACACGGGTGCTGGACCAATGTCGGGTCCTCACAAAAGCGTTCAGCCACGCGTTCAGGAAGCGTCAGCACCAGGTCTGAGTGCGCCACAATCTGGCCGGCCGGCGCAAAGTGATTGATCACCATCGCCACCTGGCGAGTCATCCCCTGGCCCGCGAGAACCGTATCCACCCACCCCCGCGCATCCCCACGCGGGCTCACCAGCAGATGGCGCGCCTGGGCGAACCGTTTGACCGTGATCCGCCCGCGCGCCAGCGCATGGTCTCGGCGCGTCAGCACCACATAGCCGTCTTCAAACAGCTGTTGCTGAGCAAAGCGCGAGCCCAGCTCCCCAAAAGCTGAGATCGCCAGCTCAGCCTCCTGTCGGTCGAGCATCTCCAGCGCCCGCCCTTCCGTCGGCTTGAGGTGGAGGCGAACGCCGGGCGCCAACTCGCTGAGATGGGCCGCCACGCGATCCATCAGAACGGTCGTGAGGTAGTCATGCGTGGCGATGGTGAAGCTGCGATTCGATTCGGCCGGGTCGAACACCGTTGGGTCCAGCGCATCTCTCAGCGCCATGAGCGCACCGTTGATGGGTTCGGCAAGCTCGGCGGCACGGGGCGTCGGCTGCATCCCCTGCGGGCCTTTCACAAACAGCGGGTCCTTCAGCGTATGCCGAAGACGCGTGAGCGCGTGGCTCACGGCCGGCTGCGACAGATACAGCCGCTCGGCGGCACGGGTCACGTTGCGCTCCAGCATCACGGCATCAAACACGCGCAGCAGATTCAGATCCAGCGCGTCCACATTAATCTTGTGCATATTGAAAATATTTCATATTCATTTCATTTATGCAATGCGCTTCCGTAGCCTGAACTCACTGAAGCAACGGCCTCCGGGCCCAATCAAATAGGAGCAACAATCATGAGCAAGCTAAACGGAAAAGTAGCGGTTATCACGGGCGGCAACAGCGGTCTCGGGCTGGCGACCGCACAGACCTACATCGAGCAAGGCGCCAAGGTCGTAATCTTTGGTCGCAACGAGCGCAGTCTGAACGAGGCGGTTGAGACGCTCGGCGAGAACGCTATCGCTGTCCAGGGTGACGTCACCAGCCTTGCGGATCTGGATCGGCTCGCTGAGGTGACCCGGCAGAAGCACGGCGGGATCGACATTCTGTTTGCGAACGCCGGGCTAGGCGTTTTTGCACCGATTGAGCAGGTGGACGAAGCGGGCTACGACAAACAGTTCGATATCAACGTCAAAGGCGCGTTCTTCACGGTGCAGAAGCTGCTACCGCTGATCAACGATGGGGCCAGCATCATCCTGACCGCATCTGCGGTTCACGAGAAGGGTGTTGCCACCGGCAGCCTGTACTTTGCCAGCAAAGCCGCCGTCCGTTCGCTGGGCCGAACGCTGGCAGCGGAACTGGCACCGCGGCAGATCCGGGTCAACACGCTCAGCCCCGGCATCGTGCGCACCAACTTTGCCGACCGAACGAACGTACCGGCCGAGGATTTTGAAGGATTTATCGGGATGGTCGAAAGCCAGGCCCCGCTGGGCCGCGCAGGCACGCCGCAGGATATGGCCAACGCCGCGCTGTTCCTGGCCAGCAATGACTCAGCTTATATGACCGCTGCCGACCTGCTGATCGACGGCGGCTGGATGAGCGTCTAACGATTCAAGCCCCGCTGTACCATCCGGTGCGGCGGGGCATTCCACCCGGACCTCAGGAAGACGAGGCTTCCGCCAGATTCGCCTCCGCCGCAAACCCCGCTGCTGCACCCAGCAGCCCCAGCTGGTCGTGCGACGCCACCAGCACCGGAATCTTCGCCATATCAGCTTGGTATCGCCCTTTGGCGCAGAACTGGCGGAAAAAAGGCGCCTGCCGCAGAGTTTCGGCCAGCCGGTTAGACAGACCGCCCACGAGCACCACGCGAGAGGCGCCATGGGCCAGCGCCAGGTCGCCGGCCACCGCGCCGTAGGCACGGCAGAATCGCTGGAGCGCCAGCGCGGGAAGATCGTCCTCGGTATCAGGGTCCAGGGCCTGGGCCCAGAGCTCCGGATCGTCCAGGGGCTGGATGGTGCGCCGCTCAATTCTGGCGATAGCGTGAGCGAGGTGGTTGAGACCGGGCCCGGACACGATTCGCTCAACCGATACGCGCAGGAACTGCTCACGCAGCTGCTTGACGATGGCCGATTCCATTTCGTCCAGCGGGGCAAAATCGATGTGCCCGCCTTCCGTCTCCAGGACCATCACGCGCCCCTGGCGCCGAATCAAGATCGCGACGCCCAGCCCGGTACCCGGTCCGATCACGGTGGTAACGCCGTCAGCGAGAGGGTCTAAAGCCGGGCCATCAGTAGGGCCGCAGATCGGCTGGAGCTCATCGCTGCTCAGTTGCGAAACCCCGTAGGCCATCGCGCCAAAATCGTTCATCAGGTGTACTTGTTTGACACCCAGCTCTTCGGCCACGCGATCGCGCTGAATGAGCCAGTGGCTGTTGGTCGCTTTGAGCGTCTGCCCCCGGACGGGCCCCGCAAAGCAGACCGACACCGCTTCGGCCGAATGTTCTTCCACTCGCGCCTGGTCTTGTCGCAGGTAGCTCTGCCAGGCTGAGGTCAGTCCGGCAAACTCGGCGGTGCGCAGCACCACCGGTTCGCCGAGCCTCGGGCGCTCGCCGGCACGGATTTGCGCCGGCGCAAAGCGCACGTGAGTGCCGCCGATGTCGACGGCGGTGATATGGCGAGCTGTTGTCACGTTCAGGGAACCTTAGTTATGGCCGCGGCACCGGATGCGCTTTGTACGCTTGACGCCGACTCCCAGAACGTTCGAAGAAGCCGGCCCTGCAGCCGGCTGTCCTGGGCAAACAGTCCGATTTCGATCGATCCGAGCCGCGGGCGCAGGGGCAGGACCCGAACCCGGTCCGCCAGCGGGCTGTTGTCCAGCACAATCTGGGGCACCACGCCGAGACCTCGGCCCAGACTGACCATGCTGACGATGGCCTCGTTGCCGGCAACCTGTGCGGCCACCGCGGGCGTGACGTTTTGCTCACGCATCCAGCTATCGATGCGCACCCGACCGACACCCCGTTCCGGCAGCACCAGCGATTCGCCCGCGAGCTGCTTTGGCCCGAAGCTCGCAGGGCCTTTGCTAGCGTCGGCGGCGGCGATGAGCTGCAGGGCCGACTCGGCCAACGATCGAAAAGACAGCCCCGCCGGCGGGCGATCGGGCTTGACGCCGATCGCAATCTCTTCCTGGCCTGAGCGCACCCGATCCGGCGCCAGCTCGGGGTCGCCGGTCCGCAGACTGATCTTGACTCGCGGGTGCTGTCCAAGAAAGTCGGTCAGCATGCGGTGCAGATAGCTATAGCTCGCCGTGACCGAGCAGTAGATGCGAATCTCACCGTGCAGGCTTTCCGCACCTTCGCGCAGGTCCTGCCGAACCGAATCCCAGCCCGTCAGCGCCTGAAGCGCGTACTGCTGAAAGCGCTCGCCGGCCGGCGTCAGCACAACGCGGCGGTTGTTGCGTTCGAGTAATTCCACCCCGACGAGCCGCTCCAGCTGCGCGATGCTACGACTCAGCGTCGACGGGCTGATGTTGAGCTCGCTGGCTGCCCTGCCGAAGTGCAGGGTGCGGGCAAGGGCCGTAAAACTGGTTAGATGGCGAAAATCCATTGTTGTGCATTACGGTACAATACAGTGATTATATTTCATTTTTCTAAACACTGCGTAATGGCGTAAGCTTTGCCGCCAACGAAACAGGGAGACCCGTTACCCGTGGAAATTTACTACGACAAAGACTGCGACCTGGGGCTGATCCAGGCGCGCAAGGTGGCTGTTATTGGCTACGGATCACAGGGCCACGCCCACGCGTTGAACCTCCAGGATTCCGGTGTCGACGTAACTGTGGGTCTGCGCAGCGACTCGGCGTCGGTCGACAAGGCGCGCCAGGCCGGGTTGAAGGTGGCGCCGGTGGCGGATGCGGTGGCGCAGGCGGACCTGGTGATGGTGCTGACGCCGGACGAGTTTCAGGCGTCGCTCTATCAGGAGCAGATCGAGCCCAACATCAAACAGGGGGCTACCCTCGCTTTTGCCCACGGCTTTGCGGTGCACTATAACCAGGTGGTGCCGAGAGCGGATCTCGACGTCATCATGATCGCCCCCAAGGCCCCAGGCCATACGGTCCGCAGCGAGTTTGTGCGCGGCGCCGGAATCCCTGATCTGGTTGCGGTGTTTCAGGATGCCACCGGCGACGCGCTGAAGGTTGCCCTGTCCTACGCCAGCGGGATCGGCGGCGGGCGCACCGCGATCATCGCCACGACGTTCAAGGACGAAACGGAAACCGATCTCTTCGGCGAACAGACCGTGCTGTGCGGGGGCTGTGTCGAGCTGGTCAAGGCGGGGTTCGAAACGCTGGTGGACGCCGGCTACGCGCCCGAGCTGGCCTACTTCGAATGCCTGCACGAACTGAAGCTGATCGTTGACCTGATGTACGAAGGCGGCATCGCCAACATGAACTATTCCATATCCAACAATGCGGAGTTCGGCGAATACGTTACCGGCCCCAAGGTGATCAACGAGGGTTCGCGGGCCGCCATGCGCGAGGCGCTGGCTGATATCCAGTCTGGCGAATACGCGAAGAAATTTATCTCCGAAGGCGCCACCAACTACCCGTCGATGACGGCCCGGCGACGCAACAACGCAGCACACCTGATCGAACAGGTGGGTGGAAGACTTCGGGACATGATGCCGTGGATTACGGCCAATAAGCTGGTCGACCGGGAGAAGACGGCCGGTCAATAACGCTTGAGGTTAAAGGTGATCGGGCCGCCCTTCCGTGGGCGACCCGATACCCGGTCTTGATCTATCCGCAGGCTGCGCCTGCGTCGTGGTTCGAAAATGCTCTGTTAGATAGCCAGGTGCTTGATAGCGCTTTGCAGCTTGGCCCGCTTGGCCAGCAGCGTCTGATCGATATCCTTCTCGTCCTGGTTTTCCATCGCGATCTCGATCCGGCACAGTTCAACTGACAGGTCGTGGTACATTTCGACGCGGCTTACGCGCTTGGATTTTGCTTGGCTCATGTCGTGTGCTCCTTGCTTGACTGCCGTTTCCATGGCGTCAATGTACCCAAAGCGATCCCGCTTGTGTTTTAAGAAATGTTACGTCGGCCTTTTTTCCGTTAACGAATGTCAACTGCCGGTCTGAGGCGGTCTAAATCTTGGGTTCTGCCAGCAGCTGATCGAGCTCAGCCTGCAGTTCTTTGAGCATTTCCGTATGAAATTCCCCGGTGCCAGGGCCGGCAAAACCGCTGTGGATCCGCTGCACTTGATGGTCACGGTCCAGGAAAAGCGTTGTGGGATAGGCCACAACCTTGTCCAGAAAGCCCAGCGTTGCGGCCGCCTCTTCCTTGTCGTTGACGCCGGCCAGCAGCAGCTCGTACTCAATCTCGTGACGATCACGAAACCGGCCGATCATTTCCCGATCGCGCTCAACGTCGCCGGTAAATTCAAAGGCCAAACCGACGATTTCGAGCCCTTCGGTGCGGCGCTCTCGATACCAGCGGCTCAAGAGCGGCGCCTCGTCGTTACAGTTCGGACACCAGCTCCCGAAGAGGTTCACCAACACCACCTTGCCCTCAAAACGAGGATCCTTGAGAGAAACGGTTTCTCCCGCCAGATTTTGGAATTCAAAGTCGATTTGGTTGCTGTCGGAATTCAGACTTACCTGCTCCCAGGCATCGGGCAGAATCTTTTCTCCTTCGTCCGCGCGGCTCGCCTCCCAGGTGGCGTGGTAGGTCTCCCGCGACCAGAAATCCCCGCTCAGGGTCCCTTGCTCATCAAGGCGCGCATCGAACAGAAACACGTGAGCGCCATCGAACGCCGACAGGCGAAGTCGATTCTCTTCAAAGCTGCCGGCCAAAAAGCGGTAGTCGCCGGTTGGGGTCAGAAAGGTGCCGGTCACCGCCTGCCCGACCTGGACGAACTCGCCTCGCGCGGGCTCGGTGCCGTCCTCGTCGCTGAACTCTACCCGCCAGGCGCCGTCGATCGACGCGGGTGGGTCACCGGCTCCGGAACCGGCCAGCGGGAGGAACCGAATTGCCATGCCCCGGGTTGCGCTGAAGGGCAGCGCGGAATCCACGCCCCCCTCATGGGTCTTTCGCCAGCGCCCCCGCATGACCGAGCCGTCGTCCGACAGCTCGGCGGTGATCTCTGAGTCATACCACGGGTAGCTCATCACCAGCTCGCTGCCGTTGCGAACAACACTTCCAAAGGGCACCTGCTCCTCCCCATTGAGGACATAGCCGCTCGCCTGGTCGTCACCGATCACGAGCTCAAAGGGCAGCTCGCCACCGGGTGAGGAGAGGACAGCCCGCCAGGATCCGGCGATGGTTGTGCCGGCCGGCGCTGCGCCCTCAGCTTCTCGCGGGGCGGACGTGGCACCGTCATCACCGCAGCCGGTCAGCAGCATCGCCGTCAGCGCAAACGTCCCGATCACTCTATTCATGAAGTTTCCTCAGCTCTGGTGCGAACCAGCTTGATGTGGCTACGTAGATGGTACAGCTCGTCAGCATAGGACAGCGGCGTGTCCACCTGCTTCACCTCGCGATCCAGCTCCGCGACCTGATGCAGCAGCTCGGTGCTGACGCCCTCCCGGTCGAGGCGCGACTCCAGCTGGCGCAGATCTTCATACCAGCGATAGATTCTCGATCGAACGCGCCACCGATAGACCGGAGGTAACAGGCGAATCAGCGGCAGGAGCAGTGCCAGCAGCGGGATCACCATCACAATGAGTCGATCGATCAGCGTGGCCGCCCAGAACGGCAGGATACTCTGCAGAAACGACGGCCCGCGCTGATGGAATCGCCGCGCTTCGTCGGCGAGCGGCAGCGACAAATAGTCCGGCGAGGGAAACTGGTCGCGCTGCTGAAACAGACCCGGTGCGCCCACCACCGTCGGCGAGGCCATCAGCAGCAGATCAACCAGCGCCGGATGCAGGTCTTCTCTGGCGACCAGCATGGCGGCGACGCCAATCAGCCGACGATCCTCGGGCGGGTTGTCGGTGGCAAGATCGATCGCGCCGGCCGGCAGCTGCAGGGCCGAAAGGTAGCGCCGATGGAGCGGGTAAGCGTTGGCCCGCGGCAGATCCAGCAGTCGAACGGCCGGATCGGCCAGCAGCTTCTGAACCCTGGGCGACGATTCGCCCGCCACCACCGCTAGCACGTCGAGCGCGCCGGCCACCAGCGCGCTGTCCGGATCTGCCGGCGCCGGCAGCGCCAGCGAGGTGAGGGTCACGCCATTGAGCTGCAGCAGCTCGTCCACGAGGTCTCGGGTTCCGCTGCCGGCCGCCCCACGGCTGATCCGCAGCGGCGCGAGCTCCTCCAGCTCCTGAGGTATCGGATCAAGCCCAACGCGATGGAACAACCATAGCGGCTCAAAGTAGAGGCTCGCCAGCGCGACGACCGGCGTTTCAGCGGTTTTGTCCGTCCGAGTGCCGCCCTGCATTAATGCTACGTCAACCTCGCCGGCCGCCAGCAGCGCAGCGTTTTCCTGACTGCCGGCGCTGGTTGTCAGCCGCAGCTCGATACCCTCCTCGGCCAGCAGCGTCGCCAGCGACTGGCCAAGCTTGTGGTAGGCGCCATCGGGGCCGCCGGTCGCCAGGGTGAGTTCCTTGGGCGGCGCAGGCTCAACAAACTGATAGGCCAGCAAAAATCCGCCGGCGACCAGCGCCAGCGCCAGACCGCCGCTGCCCAGCAGTGGCCGGTTCAAGCGGCCCGCCCCGGCTGTTGTTCGGCCGACGCGCCGCGATTGGAGCGCAGACTGCTGACCAGGCCGAGCAGGCTGATGCCAAGCCAGCACGTTTCGATCACAAAAGCAGAAAGATTAAAGTCGATCCACAGAGACAGCAGAATCAGCCCCGCCCCGGCGGCGTTGGCGGCATAGTAGGGCCATGCGGATGCGCTGCACCAGCCGCGCTGCAGCGACAGGTACGCCAGCAGCAGCAGCGCCACACCAATCATTCCCAGTACGTCGTGAATTGCCATTTGCTTTCAGCCCGTTTAGCCTGCTTCCGAACCTGCTTTGGCAGCATAAGGTCCAGAAAAACGAACACGCATTCTATCCCACGGCCTGAGCGCTCCGGCAATCGCGTTTGGCTTGTCCGGCTGCTGCTGAGCCTGCTGCTGCTCGCGTTCGGAGGCATCTGCGGTGCGCGGGTCGACTCGGTAAAAATCCGCGACCGCCAGTTGATTCCAGCGACCGAGCAATATCCGGCCTACGAGCGGCTGAGCGGCACGGTTCGGTTTGCGATCGACCCGGCGCTGGCGGTCAACCAGCGAATCAGCGACATCTCCCTGGTCCGGACGACCCATCCCCACGGCTGGGCCGTCGCCAGCGCCAACTTCCTGATGCTGAGGCCCATGGAGCAACCGGAGGACCCGGTCGCGCTGCTGGAAATCTCCAACCGCGGCGGTATCGCCGGCCTGCGCTACTTTCAACGCGGCGAGTTCAGTCTGGAGCCGGCGCTGCCGCAACACTTTGGTGACGGGCTGCTGATGCGTCGCGGCATGACGCTGGTCTGGGTGGGCTGGCAGTGGGACGTCCCGGAAGACGGACAGAGCCGGCTGCGTCTGGAGGTGCCGTATGCGCCGAGCCGTGACCCGGCCAACTACGGTCTGGTGCGCTCTGACTGGGTGGTGGATGAACCGACGGAGCTGCTGGCGCTGGCACACCGCAACCATCAGGCCTATCGACCGGCCCGCTCGGTAGATCCGCGCAACGTGTTGACGCGTCGCCGCGCCCGGCTTGGGCCGAGGGAAATCATTCCCCGCAGCCGGTGGGATTTTGTGATCGAACGCAATCCGCTGGGCAACAAGGCGCCACATCTCAAAATCGACGGGAACGCCGAACCCGGCTTCATCTATGAGCTGACCTACGTCGCCAAGGATCCGAAGCTGGTGGGCCTGGGCCTGGCGGCAGTCCGCGACATGGCCAGCTGGCTAAAACACGCGGCTGACGCGCCCATCCGCGTCGGGCACGTGCTCGGCTTCGGCGTTTCGCAGACCGGCCGCTTTGCGCGGCAGTTTCTCTATCAGGGTTTCAATGAGGACGAACAGGGTCGACGCGCGCTCGACGGTCTGCTGATCCATTCTGCCGGTGGCGGGCGAGGAAGCTTCAACCACCGCTTCGCCCAGCCGTCCCGCGACGGACACCGCTATTCGGCATTTTTTTATCCCACCGACCTGTTTCCTTTCAGCGGCACCACGCAGCTTGATTCGGTGAGCGGCCAGACTGACGGGCTGTTCGCGACCTACCAGGACCCTTCGCTGCTGCCCCGCATTGTCTACACCAATACCGGCTACGAGTACTGGGGCCGCTCCGCGGCGCTGCTGCACGTCAGCCCCGACGGCACACGCGACGTACCGCCGCTAAGCAACGAGCGGATTTACCATCTGGCCTCCGGACAACACTTTGTCGGCGCGCCCCCCGACCCGGCCAACCCGCCCGGCGACGGAATCTGGCGAAGCAACCCGCTCGATTTTCTGGTCAACCTGCGCGCCCTGCTGCTGAGGCTGGAGGGCTGGGTGGTCCGCGGCGAGGCGCCGCCGCCAAGCCGCTACCCGAAGCTCGCCGACGGTTCGCTTCTCACCATCCAAGACTTTCGTTTTCCGTCGCTGGCGGGCGTGGCAGCGCCACCGGTGGCGCAGGAGGCCTACCGAGCTAACTTCGGTCGCCGCTGGCGCCAGGGCATCATCGACCTGCAGCCCCCCGAGCTGGGGACGGCTTTTCCCGTCCTGGTGCCCGCGGTTGACGATTACGGCAACGAACGGGGCGGAATCCGCAATCTGGAAATTGTGGTCCCGGCCGCCACCTACACACCCTGGGCGCGTCGCGACGGATTGCCCAACCCGACCGAGCTGAAGGACTTCACGGGCCTTCTGGTGCCGCTGAGGACCTGTCGACACGCCGGTGACAGCCGACCGACGCTGGCCGAGACGGTGCCGATGGAGGCCATTGCGGAAGCCGCGGACGAACTCATTGATGGTGGGTACGTCCACCACGAAGATCGCCAGCGCATCATCGCCAGCGCGCTGGACAGGCATCGCTGGGCCCGCGAGCTGACCTGTTTAGAGTCAGACGCAGCGGTTGCCGACCTCGTCGGGGCAGCGCCACAAAACTAAAGTTTTTCGCCGATCAGCCGACCCCTTTCCTTAATCTACGCCGCGAGCCGTAAACGATTGTCACCGCAGCGGTTTTTTCTTCAGTCTTGAGGGGTTTTGGCGGGGGATCTATGTCACAGTGCATCCCGGGGTAGTTAAGGAACGGCGGAACCATGGCGAGGACAGGCAAATTCTGTTCATCGAGCGGCCTTGGCGGGGGTGACCCCACCTTGCGGCCGTTTGCCGTCGCCTGGAAACCGCACCGCGTGACCTCACGGTCAGGCCGACGGAACGGGCGACGCTGAGATGCCCACGCTTGCCGCCCCGATCGGTCCAGGCCGCCGCCTGTTTTTGACTTTTTTGCTGGTGGCCGCCCTCCCGGTCATCGCCGTGAGCGTCTACGCGCTCAGCCACCTCACCGCCACCATTCAAGAACAGCGGCAAACCGTGCTCTTCGACGTTGTGCAATCGCAGGGCCAGCTGCTCGCGACGCGGCTTGAGGAGGCCCTGCTGCAGCTCCTGCGTTCCGACACCGTACTCGAAGGCGGCGCGTTCCAGTCGCTCGAAAGCAGCATGGATGTGGCGCCCTCGGGCCCGCGGGTTGCCCTGGAAACGTCCGGTGACGGGGTCTGGCTGCTGCTCCGTGGTTCCCAGACCGGCGTCCGGGCATTGTTGAGTGAGACCTGGCTGTGGCGTGGCACGGTCACGCTGCCTCCGGGTGTGGTTCTCTGTCTGGAGTCGCTGGCCACCCTGGCGCCGGTGTATTGCGGCACCCGGGAGGGGGCTGTCGCCGGCGCCGGCCCGCTGCTCGACCGCCTGGACGATGCCGCTGACCGGGGGTTTCAGTTGGGTTTGGGAGAAGAAAACCCCGTCGAACACGTCCGCCAAGAGCTGGTGATCAACGAACCTTTCGCGGGCGCTGCGCTCGAGCTGGTGGCCTTCAGGACCGACACCAGCCTGCTTGGCGAGCTTGGCCTAGGTCGGCTGTTAGCCGCGCTGACCGGTCTCTCGGTGGTTCTCGCGGCGCTGGCGGCTTTCCTGCTGCGCCGACGGCAGCAAAAACCCATGCAGGCGCTCAAGGAGGCCACCGATCGTGTCGGCATGGCCAACTTTGACCTGCCCGTTCAGGTCGACGATAACGACGAGCTCGGAGAGCTCAGCCAACGTTTCAACGCCATGATGGTGCAGCTCCAGGAGCAGGTCGGCCGCTATCGCAGCAACGCCGAGATCGATCAGCTGATCCTGCAAAGCGAGTCGCCGGAGACCGTCCTCAACCTGATTCTCGGGCGCGCCTTTTCGTTTGTCGAAGCGGATTTTCTGACCATTGGCATCATCGATCCGGAAAGTCCAACCGAGGCGATCTGTCAGAGCACCCGCAAACAAGACGGCAAGATCACGCCGCTGTCCCGGGCCACGTTGAGCGACGCTGATCTAGCGCTGCTGGCGAGCGCTCGACACCCGGTAGGCCTTGACCCTCGTTGGGCCGGCGCCGAATCCATGCGTGAACTGGGCGGGAGCAGCGGGCTCCTTCTGGGCATCACCTGGCACTCCCGACCGCTGGGGTTCATGCTGGCCGGTATGCCCGCAGCTGACACCTCGGAAGCGGAGATCCGCAGCCAGGCGATGGAGCTCCGGGACCGTGTCGCCGTGACCCTGACCGCCGCCGAGAAGGAAAAAGCGCTGTTTGCCAAAGCGAACTTCGACTCGCTGACCGGCCTGCCGAATCGGCATCTTCTGGAAGACCGGCTCAGGCTGGCCTGCGATAGCAACCTGTCGACCGGTGAACCTTTTGCGCTGCTCTTTCTGGACCTCGACAACTTCAAGCTGGTCAACGACTCTGTCGGCCATGAGGGTGGAGATCAGCTGCTGCGGGAAGTTGCTGGCCGACTGAACGACCTGTGCCAGCCCGGTGATGCCATCGCCCGCCTCGGAGGCGACGAATTTGTCATGCTTCTCACCAGCTACCGAACGCCGCAGGACCTGGACCAGCGAGCCCAGGAGGTGATCGCCGCCTTGTCGGATGCCGTGACCATCGGCGGGCACAGCACGGAGGTCAACGCGAGTATCGGGATTGCGATTTACCCGGAGGACGGCACCAAACCCGGACAGCTGCTGCGCAACGCTGACGCGGCCATGTACCGATCCAAGGAACTCGGCCGCAATCGGGTGACGTTCTTTACCGACGACATCAATCTCGAGATCACTCGTAAGTTCCAGATCCTCACCCAGCTCAGAAAGGCGCTAGCCGAAAACTCACTGACCCTCGCCTACCAGCCACAGCTTTCCCTGGGGACTGGAAACCTCTGCGGCGCGGAGGTCCTGGTGCGCTGGCCCGAGTCCGGCGTCAGTCCTGGCGAGATGATTCAAATTGCCGAAGATTACGGCGTGATCAACGCCCTCGGACGCTGGGTCCTGGAGCGTGCCTGCTCCGACTTTGCCGGGCTGGACGAGACGCTGCGACCGCCTAAAATCTCGGTCAACGTCTCAGCGCGTCAGCTGGCCGATCCGCAGTTCGTGGACTTCGTCGCTGAATGCCTCGCCAGACACGCTCTGGACGCCAGCAAGCTGGAGCTCGAGATCACCGAATCGTTGCTGGTCAACGACAACGGCTGGGCCATTCGTCAGCTCCAGCAGCTCAAGGAGGTAGGGCTCAACCTCGCGCTGGATGATTTCGGCACCGGCTACTCGTCACTGACCTACCTGCAGCGACTGCCCGTCGACTCCATCAAGATCGACCGGTCGTTTGTCACCCGCGTCGACTCCGACGACACGCAGCAGGGGGTTGTTACCGCGGTCGTGCAGCTCGCCCATTCACTTGGCAAACGTACGGTCGCCGAGGGTGCCGAAACTGATCTGGAGCTGCGGAAGCTCAAGGCGCTTGGGTGCGATGACCTGCAGGGTTACGTGTTTTCGGAGCCGCTGCCAGGCATCGATCAGCTGGCCGAGTTCATTGTTCGCCGTCAGTTCGAGTGCAGCGAAGCTGCGGATCGCCACCTGGCCCAGGCCTGACCTCGGCGCGACGCGCCTTTCTCCTGGCGCCCAACGGGGCGCTGAAACGCACCGAGTTTCTAGCTTCTCGCCGACAGGCTCGGCGGCATCGGGCAGTGCAGCGCCGCGCAGATGGCTCGCAGAAGCTCAACCTCTTCCAGCGTGACCTGCCCGTCGTGAGCCAGCGTGCTGATCGACGCCTCGATCAATGCCTGCTTGAACATCGGTCTTAGCTCATCCACCTTGGCCAGCGCGTCGTCCAGTGTGGTGACCCAGTTGGCCGGCGCTCGATAGCTCGCCGGGTCCATGGGAAAGAGGTGGTTCATGCCGGACGCAAACGCTTGGCGGCAGGCATTCTCGTCGTCATGGCCGACGCTGGCGAGCACGGCCAGCAGCGCTGAAGCTTCCTTCTTGCACTGTTTGAGGCTCGCATGCCCGTTGTCCACGGTATCGGGCCGAATCGACTCTTCCAGGTATTGGCTGATCACTTTCGAGAGCGCGTATTCGAATACCGAGATATCGCCATCCGCCCGGATCAGTTGACCGATCACCTCGAGGTAGGTGCGGATCGCCTGACGCGGCCGGCGCTTCACCGCCGGAAACGCCAGCTCGACCAGCGGCAGCCGATGCAGGGCCGGCAGTGCGTCGGTGGCGGACAGGTTGTCTTCGACCCGTTGCCGGTGGTTCGGACCCATGCCGGACTCGATGATGCTCAGCTGATGCTGGCGCATGGCGGCGTCGCGATCGAGCAACAGCGCCAGCACCACGTCGACCGCATGCTGCACGGAGCGGGCCTTGTCGAGCAGGTCTTCGGGAATGGCGTCGATCAGCAGCTCGGCATAAGCCACGTGATCCCAGCTGGGGTTGCCCACCTCAGACAGCAGCTCCTCGCTGTCAGCCGCAATCGCCGCTGAGCCGGCGGCGGCAAAACCCATTGCCGCCTCGGCCGCCCCGGCTGCGCTTGCCGGCGCAGGCCCAGCGTCCATCGGCGGTGGCTCCAGGGCAATCCGAGCGGCAAGATCCCGGATCTCTTTTGGGTCGAAGCGGGAGTCGATTGCTTTGATCCGCTCCTCCAGCGGCGGATGGGTGGCAAATACCCGCCGCCCGACGCCGTCAGCAAACAGCATGTGGCCAACCTCTTCAGGGTCTACCGCCTCGATTCTGCCGTGTTGGGAAACGGCCATAATCTTCTTGAGCGCCCCGGAAATACCGCTCGGATCGCGGGTGAACTGCACGGCGGACGCGTCGGCCAGATACTCCCGCTGGCGCGACACCGCAGCTTGAATCAGGCGCCCGAAAAACAGCCCGACAAAACCGATGATCATGAGCGACCCGCCGACGAATACCAGCGGCGCGCCGTCTTTCTTCGAGCCGCCGTGATAGGTCACCCGCAGAATCTGCCGGCCGGCCAGCCCGATCACCAGGATCCCGAAGAGTATGCCCATCAACCGGATGTTCATCCGCATATCGCCGTTGAAGATATGGCTGAACTCGTGCGCGATGACACCCTGCAGCTCGCTGCGAGAAAGCGTTTCCAGGCAGCCCCGGGAGACCGCTACGGCCGCGTCGCCGGGCGCATAGCCGGCGGCAAACGCGTTGATGCCGCTCTCACCTTCCAGCACGTAGACCTCGGGAACCGGCACGCCGGAGGCCAGCGCAATCTCCTCGACAACGTTGCAGAGCTGGCGCCGTTTGGGACCGGTCGCGTCGGGTGAGACCAGCGTCCCGCCCATGGAGCGAGCCACCACCCCGCCGCCGCCGCGCAGCAGCGCCATCTTGAACAGCGTGGCGCCGCCGATCGACACCAAAACAAACAGCGACGACCAGATCAGGAGCATCGGGTTTTGCTTCAGCCACTCCCAGGTCGGCATGGCCACATCGCGCTCGGCGCTGGTGACGCTGGCGGCGACAACCAGGACAACGAGGTCTACGGCCAGCACGATGCACACCACCGCCAGCAAAAAGATGCCGATCAGCCCGCGCGTCTTTTTGCGGGCCTTATCCTGCTGGTCAAAAAAATTCATCGACGAGGCAATTCCGGCCGGAGCCAGCGACGGCGCACGCCGCCGTCGCTAAGAGCCAGTCCGGTCAGAATTCGACCTTGGGGGCCTCCCGCACTTCGGGGTCCTCGATCTCCAGCAGATCTGCAGGCTCGAAGTTGAACGAACCGGCGATCAGGTTGCTGGGAAACGTCTCGCGGGCGTTGTTGTAGTTCATCACGGAGTCGTTAAACGCCTGCCTGGCAAACGCCACCTTGTTTTCGGTGCTCGTCAGCTCCTCGGTGAGCTGCATCATGTTTTGATTAGCCTTGAGATCAGGATAGCTCTCCACGAGGGCAAACAGCTTGCCCAGCGCGCCGGTCAGCATGTTCTCCGCGCCCGACAGCTGCTGCATTGCGCCCGGGTCACCAGGGTTGCTGGTTGCACCCTGCAGTCCGCTCACCGCCTGGTTCCGGGCCTGGATGACGGCTTCGAGCGTCTCGCGCTCATGCTTCATGTAGCCTTTGGCTGTTTCGACCAGGTTCGGGATGAGGTCGTGTCGACGGGTCAGCTGGACGTCGATCTGCGCGAAAGCGTTTTTGTACCGATTACGTTTGGTGACCAGTCCGTTGTACAACGAGATGGCAAAGACAATGGCCACGATAATCAGGCCAAAAAAGATCCAACCCATGTTTATCTCCCGGGAAAATCGCTAAACAACAATTATGCCACGCGGTGTGACGCGTTAAATGTGCTGGTGGGCCGGGCGGTTCAATCGCGCTGCCAGCAGGGCTATCCCTGTCATTCGTCATGGTTTCCAGCAACTTACGCGCCTTCGAGGCTGGCAGCGGGTGGGCCAGACGGTTAAGCTGACGCGCGATGCGCCGCTCCTTTTTCCATCAGCGACGTTGCCGGAAGGATACGTCTTACTCTCGCGGACCGAGCCGCAGGCTGAACCTCAGTCGGGCCCTGGCGGCGCTGGGTGCCGCACTGATGCTGACGATGGCCGGTCCCAGCAGTTCGGACGGGCTGGACGGAGCGCTCAAGAGTCTAAAAGATAGCCTGTCGCTCCTGGACACCGCGCCCAATATGCTTGGGCTGGGCGTGTGCGTAGCCGAGGGCACTGAGACACGCCTCCTGCTGACTCAGGGTCGCCGCACCCTCGCGGGCGAGCCACTCGACCCGCACACGCGATTTCGGCTGGCTTCCGTCTCCAAGGGTTTTGCCGCCACCACCGCCGTGATCCTCTCAACCCAGGGCAAGCTGGATCTAAGCACGCAGGCGAAATCGCTGGTGCCCTACTTCACGCTGCCCGACCCTGATCAGGTTGAGCGCGTCACGCTGACTCACCTGCTGAGTCATCGGCTGGGGCTGCCGCCAAACGCCTACGACAATCTGCTGGAGGCCAGCCGCAAACCGGAGGACATCGTGCCCCGCTTCGCCCAGGTCGAGCCGCTATGTCCGGCAGCCGACTGTTACGGCTATCAGAACGTGGGCTTCAATCTGATCGCCGAGGCGATCGAAAAGACCACGGGCGTGGCCTATGAGGAGCAGGTGGTGCATCGGCTGCTGCGGCCGCTGGCCATGGAGGACGCGGGCTTTGGCCGTAGCCATCTGAGCAGCGATGAGAACTGGGCTCGCCCCCACCGCGGGCGCGGTCGATTTCTGCGGCAGAGTAAGGTCAACGACAACTACTACCGAGTGCCGGCAGCGGCCGGCCTGAACGCCAGCACCAGCGACCTGTGCCGCTGGCTGAAGACACAGCTGGGTGAATCACCCGAGGTTGTCAGCCCCCAGGTGCTGGAGATACTGCGCACGCCGCAGGTGTTCACCCGAGCAGAAATGTATCGGGGCAAGTGGCGCCGAACGCGCCTCAGGAGCGCTCACTACGGCCTGGGCTGGCGAATCTACGACTACGCCGGCCAGCAGGTGGTGTTTCATGCGGGGTCGGTGAGCGGGTACGGCGCCGTTGTGGCGGTGCTGCCGGACCAGCAGGTGGGGCTGGCGGCGGTCTGGAATTCGGAAAGCACCCGGCCCTGGGGCATCCTGCCCGCCTTTCTGGATGCTTATCTCGGGCTGCCGGAGCGCGACTGGATGAAGCTCGATCCACTCCGACTGAGCGGCGACCCCGCCGCCACGGGCGCCTACGCGCCCGAACCACCGCCTTAGGCGGGCCCGCCCACCGGCTGGACGGGTCCGCGAAATCACAACCCTTCGAAGACCCATAGTGTGTTTGCTCTAAGCGCCGGCCCTATCCTGACGTCATCAAGTTAACGAATCAGGAGACAAACACGATGAAAACGCCCTCACTGAACAAGACGATCGACCAGGTCAACAGCGCCATCAAAGAGCTGCGCGAGTCGGGCCTGGCTATGGTGACTCAGCTGCGCAGCAACGGCACCAGCCTGTTTGCGGAACTGGTGCAGGAAGGAGAGGCGGTTCAGAGCCGCGCTGTCGCCGCGGTGACCACGCCGGTCACCAAGCTGCGCCAGGAGCTCAGCAGCCGGGTCCAGCTTGCGCCGAAGGTAGATCAGGCGCGCGAGGTGGTGAGCGACAACGTCCAGCGATTGGAAACCGTGGTCCAGGAACAGCTCGGCAAGGTGCTGGATTTTGCCGGTCTACCGAGTCAGGCAGAGCTGGATCGACTGAACACCCGCCTCGCATCCCTGCGGCGTGAGGTGACCCGCCTGAAGCGGGCTGCGTAACGTTTGACCCCGGGTGGCAGCTCGTCTGCCACCCTGCTCGTCCTGCTGTTGCTCAGCACGCGGGAACCGTGGTGCTCGAGCCCTGTCCAACGTAATACCTTCGACTGCGCAAGCGCAGCTCGCGTGTCGTTGCGCGCTTTCCCACCACGGTTGACGCTGCCAGCCAGGATGGTCAGCGTCATGTCCTATAATGCTGTTTCATCAAACCCGAGCACGTTTATGACCGACTCCAGCGCCCTGGGTGGTGCCCTGACCCGCCGCATCCTGATTGGCATGGCCATTGGTGTGGTGGTGGGCGTCGCCATCAACGTCACCAACTGGGAATGGGGCGAGCAAACGCTGGCCCTGGGTCTGTTTGACCTGCTGGGTCAGATTTTTCTCAAGCTCCTGAAGATGCTGATGGTGCCGGTGGTGCTGGTGTCGCTGATCTGCGGCGTCACCTCGTTGGCCAATCCAAAAGAGCTGGGAAGGCTGGGCGGAAAGGCGGTGGGGCTTTACATGCTCACGACCGGGCTGGCCATTGCGCTGGCCATTACGGTGGCGAGCCTGGTGGGGCCGGGCGAAGGCTTTTCACCCCCTGACCGGGCATACACGCCGCCCCCGAGCCAGACGCTTTCTGAAGTGATTCTGGGCATGGTGCCCCAAAACCCCATAAACGCGATGGCTGAGGCAAAGATGCTTCAGCTGATCCTGTTTGCCGTGCTTTTTGGTCTGGCCATCTCGCTGGCCGGCGAGCCGGGCAAACGAATCCGGGGAATTTTTTCGGACCTCAACGACGTGGTGATGATGCTGGTCACCATGGTCATGCAGACGGCGCCCATCGGCGTGCTGGCGCTGATGGCGAAGCTCTGCGCGACGCTGGACCTCAAAGAGTTCTCCGAGGTGCTGACCTACTTCCTGACCGTGGTTGCGGTGCTGGCCATCCATGGCGCTGTCACCTATCCGATGCTCCTGAAACTGACCACGGGACTGAATCCGCTGGTGTTTCTCAGCAAGATGCGCACCGCCATGGCGTTTGCCTTCAGCACCTCGTCGAGCAACGCAACCCTGCCGGTGACGCTGCGAACCACCGAGGAACGCCTCGGGGTCAACAACTCCGTGGCGTCGTTTACCGTTCCCCTCGGGGCGACAATCAACATGGACGGAACAGCCATCATGCAGGGCTGTGCCACCATCTTTATTGCAAACGCCTACGGCGTAGACCTGACGCTTGCACAGCTAATGACGGTGGTGCTGATGGCCGTGCTGGCTTCGATCGGCGCCGCGGGTGTGCCGGGTGTGGGTATCGTGCTGCTGGCCACGGTGCTCGAGCAGGTGGGACTCCCGGTTGAGGGTATCGCGCTGATCCTCGGGGTGGATCGGCTCCTCGACATGATGCGCACGGTGGTCAATATCACCGGGGATGCGGCGGTCACCACGGTGGTTGCCCACTCGGAAAACGAGATGGATACCGCGCGCTTTAACGACCCGGATGCCGGGACCATCGATGGCCTGAAGGAGGGCTCGGAAAACAGGCTGGAGGAAAAACCCTCGCAGCAGCCCGCCGGCCCCTGAGTTGCGCCGTCAGCTACCCCAACTGAACCTGCTGCTGGCGTTCGAGCGAGCGGCCTATCACCGCAGCTTCAAGCTGGCCGCGGCTGAACTCCACATCACGCCATCGGCGGTCAGCCACCGGATTCGCCAGCTGGAGTCGGATCTCGGAATCCCCTTGTTTCAGCGTCTGCCGAGGTCCATCCGCCTCACGGCCGCGGGCCAGACCTATTTCCGGGATATTCACCGGGCCTTTGCCCGTATCGAAAACGGCACGGAGCAGCTCAGCCATCAGTTTGGCCGCCAGGTCCTCCGGCTCCATCTGCTGCCCTTTTTTGCCACCGAGGTGCTGGTGCCGCGGCTGCAGAGCTTTCAGAGCCAGCATCCGGATATCGATCTGCGGCTGGAGTCGTCATTCGGGCGGAGCCAAACCCATCCGGATCATGCCGACCTGTCGATTGGTCTCGGCCAGGGGAGCTGGCCCGGCCTGGTCTCCCTGCCGCTGATGGAGCTCGAGCTGCAGGCCATGTGCACGCCCGCGCTGGCCGCTAGGATTCGGCCGGACCATGCGGAGGACATCAACGAACACACCCTGATCTACTTCGAAAGCAACCTCGATGCCTGGGAGCAGTGGGCCCGCGGCGTGGGTCTGAAGAAGTTCGAGCCTGCCAGCACGCTGACCATGGACAGCATTTTTTCAGCGCTCCAGGCCGCTGAGCAGGGACTCGGCATCGTCACCGCCGCGCTGCCGCTCACCGCCAACTGGCTGGAGCGGTCCCACCTCGTGCCGGCCTTTCCGGAGCGGGTCAAAATCCCGGACCGCTACTACGCGCTGTATCGCAAGGGTGACGAGGTGAGACCAAACGTCCAGCGGTTTCTCACCTGGCTCAGCGCGGAGTTTGGCTGACCAGCCGCTGGAGCAGGCTGGACGTATCCCAGCGACCGCCACCCAGGGCCTGAACCTCGGCATAAAAGCGATCCACCAACGCCGTTACCTCGAGCGCCGACCCATTGCGGCCGGCTTCTTCCAGCGCAAACCCCAGGTCCTTGCGCATCCAGTCCACGGCAAAGCCAAAGTCATACTCACCGTCCAGCATGGTTGTCGCCCGGTTATCCATCTGCCACGACTGCGCGGCGCCTTTGGAGATCACGTCGACAACGGCTGCCCCATCCAGCCCGGCACGGCGGGCGAAATTAAGCCCTTCCGCCAAACCCTGTACCACGCCGGCGATGCAGATCTGGTTAACCATTTTAGCCAGCTGCCCCGACCCACTGGCCCCGAGCAGCGAAGCGGACTTGGCGTAGCAGTCCAAGACCGGTTGCGCGGTCTCGAAGGCTGAGGGTTCACCACCCACCATGATTGTCAGCTGCCCGTTATCAGCCCCCGCCTGACCCCCGGATACCGGGGCGTCGAGAAAGGTCACGCCCACCTCAGCACACCGGCTCGCCATCTCGCGGGCCAGCTCGGCAGACGTTGTGGTGTGGTCGACGACCACTGCGCCCGGCTTAAGGCTCGCCAGGACGCCGTCGGGCGGCAGGACCACCGAACGGACGTCGTCATCATTGCCCACACACAGAGCCACCACCTCTGCGTCCTGCGCGGCAGCAGCCGGCGTCGGAGCGCTAGCGCCGCCATATTCGGCGGCCCAGCGGGCCGCCTTTGCCTCGGTACGGTTATATGCGGTGACCTCGTGGCCCGCTCGCTGAAGGTGGCCCGCCATGGGATAACCCATGACGCCCAGACCAACAAACGCCGTCCTCATGCTGCCTGCGCCGGGCTGTCCTGCGCCTCCAGCTTGTTGAGGTGTATGTCCATCTGCGGATAGGGAATCGATACCCCCGCCTGATCGAAGCGGCGCTTGATCTGCTCGGTGATCTCAAACTTGACCTTCCAGTAGTCCTCGGTCCGGCTCCAGGGCCGAACGACAAAGTTCACGCTCGAGTCAGCCAGCTCCGCCAGCGCAATGGTGGGGGCGGGGTCTTGAAGAACCTGCGAATGCCCGGTCACCACCTCCTCAATCAGCTGACGAGCCTGATCGAGATCATCGTCGTACCCGATGCCAAACACCATGTCGACTCGCCGGGTATCATTCGCCGAGTAGTTGGTGATCGAGCTGGCGATAATGTCGCCGTTAGACACAATCACCATCTTGTTGTCCGGCGTCTTCAGCCGGGTCCAGAAAACCGCCAGCTCCTCAACGCTGCCGCCAACGCCGGCCGCCTCGACATAGTCTCCGGTCTTAAACGGCCGAAACAGGATCAGCATGACTCCCGCAGCAAAGTTCTTCAGCGAATCCTGCAGCGCCAGACCGACCGCCAGCCCTGCCGCACCCAGCACAGCCACCAGCGAAGTCGTATTGAGACCGAGCTGATCGAGCGCGGCGACCACAACAACCACCGTTAGCAGCGCGGCGAGGATCGAGCACATGAAATTGATCAGGATCTCGTCCATCTTGGCGCGCTGCATTACGCGACGCACCACCGCAACGATCAGCTTTGCGATCCAGCGGCCAACCACATAGACCACCAGGGCCAGGGCTAACTTGATCGCCCAAGGAATTGCGTATTCCTGCAACAGATTATTCCAGTCCACTTCGAAGTTCATGACAGGCTCCCGTTCGGCAAAAAAAACGGATGATACCCGAACCTATCAGCTCGGTACGTTATGGCGATGAGGTTGTGTCCGGATGCGTCCAAACCGGTCACAGAACCCGCGCTTCCGCGTGATAACATGCCGGGCTTTCCGGAGTCAGCCCGACTCCGACCGGGCGCTTTCGCGCCTCGAGGCCGCCGAAACCGATCAGCTGGTCGACGGCGGCGGTGTAGACGTCAAACGGAGGTTCACGATTGAGTGACGACATCAACGGCGCCCGCGAGGACGTTGTGGCAACCGACACACCCGAACTGCAGGCGCTCGACCGAGCGCGAACGGCCCTGCGGGCTGGAGACGGCGCTACCGGTGAGGCTGAGCTGGCGGAAGCGCTGAGTATCAATCCGGAACTCCCAGCGGCGCTGGAGCTGCGTGCCATCATCGCCTGCCAGAAAGGAGACTTTGACGCTGGCCGCCAAGACTTTGCGCGGATCACGGAGCTTCAACCGGACAGCGCGACCGCGTGGCTGAATCTCGGCAAATGTCTGCGCGACAGCGGCGACCCGGCCGGCGCCACCGAGAAGCTTGAGCAGGCGGCGGCGCTCGAGCCAGAGCTAGCGGACGCCCAGGTGCTTCTGGGCTTGGCGCTCCGCGATAGCGGTGAGCTGGACAAAGCGCTGAGCCAGCTGGAGACGGCGGTGCAGAGCGCACCGCAAAACCTGGCGGGCGTCAGCGCGCTGGCGCTTCAGTACCAGGAGATGGGGCGGCTCGACAAGGCGCTGGAGCAGTTCACGCGCGCCCGAGACCTGCGCCAGGACCTGCCCCACACGCACTACAACCTCGGACGGGCGCTGCTGAGCGCCGATCGGCTAAGCGAGGCTGAAGAATCGCTACACCACGCGCTGACGATCAATCATCACTACCACGACGCCCGTCTGGCGCTGGCGGAGCTGGCGGAGAAACGGGACGACAACGACTCCGCCATCAATATCTACCGCCGGCTAACCCGTCGGGCGCCGCGGGTGCTGCATGCCCACGTTTCGCTGATGCGCCTGCTGGCGGAAACGCGGCGGCTGTCGGACATGCGAACGCAGCTTGGCATCAGCGGTGAGCTGCTGGCCGAAAGCGACTTTCCGGCGTTCTGGCAGGCCCAGCTGCTCGCACGCAGCGGACAGGCGGACCAAGCCCTGGAGCAGCTTCAGCAGCTTGCCGCCAAAGCGGAGCCCGCGCTGGACCGCCAGGCGCTCGCCGCCGAAATCGATCAAATCAAAAGCTCGCTCGACACCTGATGACCGCGTCGCCCAAAGCCACCCACTTTCGCTGGAGGCATCGCTCGACGCGCCTCACGCTGCCGCTAATGCTGGTCATGTCGCTGGCCCTGGCCGCTTGCGGACCCGATGCCGCCGCACCGGGTAAAGGTGCGGCAGACGCAGGTTTGAGCTCCGACGCGGCGCCTGAAGCCGCGGCCCCGCCAGCCAGCCGAGAGGTCTACACGGAAGTCAGGCTGCAGGCCGAGCTCGACCACCTGTCGGCCAATCAGCGGGAAATGGTCGGCCTGCTGATCGACGCCGCCGATATCATGAACGGCCTGTTCTGGCGCCAGGCCTACGGCGACCCTGAACCGCTGCTGGAGGCGATCGGCGATCCCGCGCTGAGGCGCTTTGCTGAGATCAACTACGGTCCTTGGGACCGACTGGACGCCAACCGACCGTTCCTGCCCGGGGTTGAAGAAAAGCCCGCCGGCGCCCGCTTTTATCCCCCTGATATGACTCGTGCTGAATTCGAAGACTGGGATCAGGAAGGCAAGGACGGACTCTATTCCATCGTTGAGCGCAACCGGGCGGGCGAGCTACACCTCCACCCGTACAGCGAGATCTTTGCCGACGAACTGAGTCAGGCGGCGCGGCTTCTCCGCGAGGCGGCCGACCTGGCGGACGACAAGGGCTTTGCAAATTACCTGAGGCTGCGAGCCGATGCTTTCCTGACCAACGACTACTTTGCGTCCGATATGGCATGGATGGACAACAAGACCAACCCGGTAGAGCTGGTGATCGGTCCGATTGAGACCTACGAGGATCAGCTTTATGGCTATCGGGCCGCGTTCGAGGGTTACGTGCTGATCAAAGACCTGGCGTGGAGCGAACGGCTTGCCCATTTCGCCCAGTTTCTGCCGGAGCTGCAGCGGGATCTACCCGTCGACGACCGCTACAAGACGGAAAACCCGGGCTCCGACGCTGACCTCAACGCTTACGACGTGGTGTATTACGCGGGCGACAGCAACGCGGGTTCCAAGACCATCGCCATCAACCTGCCGAACGATGAGCGAGTCCAGCTCGCCAAAGGCGCCCGTCGGCTACAGCTCAAGAACGCGATGCGGGCCAAGTTCGACAAGATCCTCCTGCCGATCAGCGAGGTGCTGATCACGCCGCAGCAGCGGAAACATCTGACGTTTGACGCCTTTTTCGCCAACACCATGTTCCACGAGGTTGCCCACGGGCTGGGAATCAAAAACACGCTGGACGGCAGCGGCACGGTGCGTCAGGCCCTCCGGGAGCACGCCTCGGCGCTGGAGGAAGGCAAGGCCGACGTTCTGGGTCTCTATATGGTCACCGGACTGCACGAGCGCGGTGAGCTTGAGGGGCACCTGGCGGATTACTACGTGACGTTCCTGGCCAGCATTTTTCGCTCGGTGCGCTTCGGCGCCAGCTCCGCTCACGGCAAGGCCAATATGGTCCGTTTCAACTATTTCGCCGACCAGGGCGCCTTTACCTATGATCCAGTCGAGCGGGTCTACGCGGTGGACTTTGACGCGATGGCGATTGCCATGAGCGACCTGAGCAGGCTGATTCTGACGCTGCAGGGTGATGGTGACTACGAAGGCACGCGCGCACTGCTGGCAGAAAAAGGGGTTGTGGGCGAGGCGCTGCAGGCTGATCTGGACCGATTGGCGGCCGCCGGCATCCCGGTTGATATCGTGTTTCGGCAGGGTAAGGACGTTTTGGGGCTTTAGTTTCCGGTCCGGAAACCACTTGTCCCACCAGCGGGCCGCCGGATCGATCGGCGCGCGATCAGAGCGAGGATCAGGCTGCCGCCAGGTCAGCGGGGTCAACAATCGGCGCCGAGCACTGCGTCCCCTCACAGCGATACGCAGTGAACGTGCCCTTGGCCGGGTAGCGTTCGATGAGCGACGCTGGGTCCAGCGCATAAACCTGATCGCGGACCGTGCCCCGGGCGCGCAGTGACTTCTGCAGATCCTGGACCTGTTCCGCGTCACCCCGCATGATCAGCAGCGCCGGCGGGTTCAGCCACTCGTCCAGCGCCTCGAGCATGGCGCCGCACGCCTGCGGCGCACGCTGCAGCTCGTCCCACGCGCTTTTGAGCGTTCGTTCCGCGGCGTTTACAAACACCAGGTTGTCGAGCAGGCGGCCCAGGCGCAGCAGGCTTCGAGCAGCCACGGCGTTGCCGGCCGGCGTCGCGTCATCCTGCATCGGCCTCGGACGCTGAATCAGAGGCTCGTGGTCGTTGGCGGTGAAGAAGAAGCCCCCCTGATACGGGTCTTCAAAGTGAGTCAGCAGCGATCGAGCCAGTTGTTTGGCAAAGGCCAGATCGGCCGGCCGGAAGGATACGCTCAGGAGCTCCAGCACCCCGTCCAGCAAAAAGGCGTGGTCGTCGAGGAACGCCATTTGATAGGTTCGCGAACCTCGCGACACCGCCAGCAGGCGGCCTCCCTCCCAGAGACGGGACCGCACAAAGTCGAGTGACCGCTGCGCCGCGGCCAGCAGCGCGGGATCTCCGGTCACGCGCGCCGCGGCGGCTAGCGCGCTGACGGTCAACCCGTTAACACCGCTCAGCACCTTGTCGTCACGTGCCGGCGCGGGGCGAAGACGGCGGTGCCCAAGCAATTTTTTCCGCGCGTTATACAGGCACTCCTCCGCCAGCGATCGACCGATACCCATTCGTCGCGCCACCTTGGTCAGCGGCTTTCCTGATCCCAGGTGCCATCGCTCGCCGTCCATATTCGCCGGCTGGTCAAAACCCCAGCACGCCCCGGCAATCTGCGCCTCAATGTCGCTGAGATTGGCGGTCAGCTCCTCGCGGGTCCAGAGGTAGTGCTGACCTTCCTTGCCTTCTGAGTCCGCGTCCAGCGCGGTGACAAAACCGCCACCGGCTGAAGCCAGCTCGCGCTCCATGAATGCCGCAGTCTGGCGCGCCACCTGGATAAAGTCGTCGCGTCTGAAACGCTCGCCGGCCAGCGCGTAGAGCCAGAGCAGCTGCGCGTTGTCGCTGGCCATTTTTTCGTAGTGCGGGACACCCCAGGCGCCGTCGACGCTGTAGCGGAAAAAGCCTCCACCCAGCTGATCGAACAGGCCGCCGCCGGCCATGCGGCTCAGCGTGTTCTCGAGCATGCGATCGGCAGCCGACTGTTGTTCGGGATCGAACGAAGACCAGCTCAGCAGGAAACGGAGCAGCGGCGGATTGGGGAATTTCGGCGCTGACCCGAAGCCGCCATGGATGGGGTCGTACTGGCGCTGGAGATTGCTGAGCGCCGCGCCCGCCGGGCTCATCGACAGGGGCCGATCGGTGGCCGTGACCTGGGTAGAGCGAGACAGAAAATCTCGCAGCCGCTCGGTTTGATCATCGAGCTGGTCCCGTTTCGTTTCCCAGGCCTTGCTGATGTTGGTGAGCACATCCCGAAAGCCCGGCACCCCGTCCCGCCCGCTCGACGGAAAGTAGGTCCCGGCGAAAAACGGCGTCTGCGAATGCGGATCGAGCACGAGGGTCAGCGGCCAGCCGCCCGGATGCTCCGTGATCACCTGATGGCTGAGCTGGTAGATTCGGTCGAGATCGGGCCGTTCCTCGCGATCGACCTTGATGGAAACGAAGTTCTCGTTCAGGACCTCCGCCGTGTCCGGGTCCTCGAACGACTCGCTGGACATCACGTGGCACCAATGACACGCGGAGTAGCCGATGGACAGGAGCACCGGCAGATCTTTCTCTCGCGCTGCTGCCAGCGCCTCCTTGCACCACGGCCACCAGTGCACCGGCTGGCCGGCATGCTGCTGGAGATAGGGGCTGGGCGAGTCGGCCAGGCGATTCAAGAGGGTCGATTCCTTTGCACGAAAAATCCTTCCGCCCCAGTATAGCGGCGGTCGCGTCTGTTTCAGACCGAAAATCTGCCGTGACGTTCGATCGACGGTGATCAACTCGGGTAGAATCGCGCCATGCCGTTTCTCGTCGATTTTGACCCGGTTGCCGTTCAGCTCGGGCCCCTGAAGGTGCACTGGTACGGCCTGATGTACCTGCTGGGGTTTTTGACCTTTTTGCTGCTGGGCAACTACCGGGCACGCCAGCCCGGCAGCGACTGGACCGAGGCTGAAGTCAGCGATTTCCTGTTTTATGGCGTCCTGGGCGTGGTGCTGGGAGGACGCATCGGCTACCTGCTCTTCTACGATTTCGGGGCGGTCGTGGACGACCCTCATCGCATTTATCAGATCTGGAACGGTGGTATGTCGTTTCATGGCGGCCTGATCGGCGTGGGCGTTGCGTTCGCCTGGTTTGCCAGAAAGACCGGCAAGCCCTACCACCGGATTGCTGATTTTGTGATTCCAATGGTGGCGCCCGGGTTGTTTTTCGGCCGGATCGGCAACTTCATCGGTGGCGAACTCTGGGGACGCCAGAGCGACGTGCCCTGGGCAATGATTTTCCCGCAGTCGATCACCCCGGCCCTCAGCCCCGAGGCGCTGAAGGCCGAGTATCTGGACGGGAACCTCAACGCATTCGCGCGTCACCCCTCGCAGCTCTACGAAGCCCTGCTGGAAGGGCTGGTGTTGTTCGCCATCGTGTGGGTTTATTCCAGCAGGCGGAGACCACCGCTGGCGGTCACCGGCCTGTTTTTTGTCGGCTACGGCGTGTTTCGCTCTGCGGTTGAATGGTTCCGTGAGCCTGACCGGGATATCGGATTCCTGGCCGGCGGCTGGCTGACCATGGGCCAGCTGCTGTCGTGGCCGCTGATCGCGGTGGGTGTGGTTATGCTGGCCTTGGCCTTCCGCCAACGCCCACTCAAAAACTCCTAAGACACCTTATGGACAACTACCTCAAGCTTCTCAATCACATCGTTGAACACGGCGAACAGCGGGGGGACCGCACCGGCACGGGGACCCTCAGTGTTTTTGGCCACCAGATGCGTTTCGATCTCGGCCAGAGTTTTCCCCTGCTGACCACCAAAAAACTGCATCTGAGGTCCATCATTCACGAGCTGCTGTGGTTCCTGCGCGGTGAGGACAACATCCAATACCTCAAAGAAAACCGGGTCTCGATCTGGGACGAATGGGCGGATGAGGACGGCAACCTGGGGCCGATATACGGCTATCAGTGGCGAAGCTGGCCGGACTACAGCGGCGGTCATGTCGATCAGATCGCCCGGGTGCTGCACGACATCCGTCACAACCCCGATTCCCGGCGCCATATCGTCAGCGCCTGGAATGTGGCCCAGATCGACCAGATGGCGCTGCCGCCCTGCCATACGCTCTTTCAGTTTTATGTGGCCGGTGGTCGCCTGTCGTGTCAGCTGTATCAGCGCTCGGCCGACGTATTTCTTGGCGTGCCGTTCAACATTGCTTCCTACGCGCTGCTGACGATGATGGTGGCCCAGGTCAGCGGCCTTAAGCCAGGCGATTTTGTTCACACGCTGGGTGACGCCCACCTGTACCTCAATCACCTGGATCAGGCCCGGGAGCAGCTGAAGCGTGACCCGCGAGCCCTGCCGACGATGTCACTGAACCCGGATGTGGACGATCTTTTTGCTTTCCGTTTCGAGGACTTCACGCTCGAACACTACGAGCCGCATCCTCACATCAAGGCGCCGATTGCGGTGTAGTGAGCCGCCGGGCGGTGAAGGCCACCCAGGCGAGCGACGCGGGGTCAGGGGATAACCACTTTCCCGTCGAGCATGTCCTGATAGCGCCGGCCCAGCGAGAGGGCCAGCACGGCCCACAGCAAAGCCGCAAACATGCCGACAATCGATATGGCGCTCATCCCTCCACCGGAAGCCATCATGCCGGTAAAGGTCCAGGCGCCGGTGCTGTCGCCGGCCCGGTAGACCACGGTGTTCGCAAACTGCTTGAACTTGTAGCGCGACTGCGGTCCGACGACCGTAAAGAGCATGCCGACGGCCGGATTATTGATCGCAAACAGCACCGCGCGACGCAGCGCCTGAATCACGGCGATGACACCGAGCACGGGCGCTACGGCGATGACGCCGAACCCGACCAGGGCCAGCGCCGGCAGCAGCAGTAACGTCAGCCCGAGCCCAAGCCACCGCACGATGCCCGCGGTAAACAGCAGCTGGATCACAATGGTCAGGGTATTGGCCAGCAGGTCGAGCCGGGCAAACAGGCCTGTCATGGACTCGGTTCCCTCATAGCGCTCGGCCACAACCTGAGCCTGCTCAAAGTAGAGCAGAGATCCTGAAAAGGTGCCTAGAAACATAATCCCGCAAAACGCCGCGAGGTAGCCGTACTTAAACGGCAGCGTGAAGCCGGCAAAGATGCTGCCGCCCATCGCCTCCTCCGGATCGGGGCGGGTACCCTGCACAGGTCGCCCGCGCGACCAGCGGAGCAGCCAGAACTGACAGACCAACGCTGACACCAGCAGGGCGGCTGACAGCAGCGGCAGCCCCGCCGTGCCGATTCGATCCACCAGCAGGCTCACCAGCAGGGGTCCGGCAATCGCGCCGATACTGCCGCCGGCGGCGATGGCCCCGAACAGCCTGCGTGCCTGGCCGGCCGCAAACAGGTCAGCCATGAAACTCCAGAACACCGGCACCACAAACAGGTTGAAGATGCTGACCCAGACAAAAAACACCCGCGGCAGCCAAACGCTGTCCGGGAACGCCACAAAAGCCCAGTGCAACACCAGCAGGTTAAGCACAAAAAAGCTGTAGACGATGGGCAAAAACTTGCGCCGCGGCAGGCGGCTGGTCAACCAGCCATAGAGCGGCACAATGGCGAGCATGCAGACGAACGTTGCGGTGAACAGATACTGCATCGATTCCACCCCACCGCTCACGGCCAGAGCGTCTCGGAGCGGACGAACGGTGTAGTAGCTCGACAGGATAAAAAAGAAATAAAGAAAGGATGCAGCCGCCGGCAGCCACTCGTCTCGCCGGATATCCAGCAGTTTCACGACACCGCCCCTCGGTAGCCAAGCGCTCGTATTACCCGCGGATGACCGGCGTGGTCGTCGATGGTGTCCAGGTGCTCAAACCCCGGCGCAAACAGTTCCGACAATACCTGTCGCTGATCCAGGCCGTGCTCCAGCAGCAAGCTGCCGCCGCGGTGGAGATGTTGAGGTAGGCCCTCAGCAAGCTGACGATAGGCCTCCAGACCGTCGCTGCCACCCAGCAGCGCCAGCTCGGGCTCGCCGCGAGTGGTCATGCGCGGGTCGCCGGGCATCACGTAGGGCGGGTTGGACACGACCACGTCAAAAAGGCGATCGCCGAGGGGCTCCCACCACGACCCCTGCAGGGTCTCGATTCGGGAACAGCCGTGTCGATCAAAGTTCTCGCGCGCCACCGCCAGCGCCGGGCCGGAGATATCCACCGCGGTGATTTTTGCCGCCGGTCGGTGGGCCGCCACGGCCACCGCAATGGCGCCACTGCCGGTGCCCAGATCAACGAGGGTGCCATCCCAGGTGGATTCCGTAAGATCCAGCACCGCTTCCACCAGCAGCTCGGTTTCCGGCCGTGGGACCAGCGTATCGGTCGTGACCTTAAGCGGCAGCGAATAAAACTCCCAGCTGCCGAGCAGGTAAGCCAGTGGTTCACCTTGTCGCAGCCTGGTTAAATCGCCCCGCAGCCCTTCAGCGGCTGCCGCGGGAACCGGCTTCTCACCGTGCGCGTACAGCCAGCTGCGGGGCCGGCCCAGCCGATGGGCCAGCAGCCTTTCAGCGCTCAGCCGGTCCTGAGCACCCGCAGCGGCCAGCAGTTCAGCCGCCGTGGGCAAGTCGGTCCTGTATTTCGGTCACCAGGGTATCCAGCGGCAGAAACTGATTCTCCGAATCGCCCCGCGCACGGTATTCCACCTGCCCCTGGTCGAGGCCCTTCTCGCCGACGACCAGCCGATGGGGCACGCCGATCAGCTCCCAGTCCGCAAACATCACGCCGGGTCGAAGACCCCGATCATCCAGCACCACCTCAACGCCGGCCGCCTGAAGATCCGCATAGATTTGCTCGACCGCCTCTCGCACCCGATGCGACTTGTGGGCATTCATCGGCAGCAGCGCCAGCTCAAACGGCGCAATGGCCAAAGGCCAGCGAATGCCAGCCTCGTCGTGATGCTGCTCGATGGCCGCGGCGACAAAGCGGCTAACGCCGATGCCGTAGCAGCCCATCAGCAGATGCTGCGCTTTGCCCTGTTCATCCAGCACGGTAACTCCCATCGACTCGGAGTACTTCGTCCCCAGCTGGAAGATGTGCCCCACCTCGATGCCCCGGGCCATCGCCAGCGTGCCGGCCCCATCGGGGCTGGGGTCGCCCGCTTCCACGTTGCGCAGGTCCGCCGTTTCGGTGATCGCCGCGTCGCGCTCCCAGTTGGCGCCCACAAAGTGAAAGCCGTTTTCGTTAGCCCCACAGACAAAGTCCGCCAGCAGCGCGGCGCTGCGATCGGCGATAACCGGCAGCTCCGTGCCCACCGGGCCCAGAAAGCCCGGCTCGGCGCCGAACGCTTCCTGAATCTGTGCTTCGGTGGCCATCGCAAAACCTTCGGCAAAGCGCGCGAGCCTGCCGAGCTTGATCTCGTTGAGCTGGTGATCACCGCGCAGCACCAGGATGACCAGCTCACCCTCGCTGTCGGCCACCACCAGCGTTTTGAGACACTGCGCCGCGGGAACATCCAGGTGCTCGGCCACGGCCTGGATCGTGCGCTGGGTTGGTGTGGCGACTTTTTCCAGCGACGCGCTGGCCTGCGGCCGCTCGGTGATCGTGGGAACCGCCTCAGCGGTTTCCACGTTGGCCGCGTACTCACTGTCGGGACAGTAGGCGATCGCGTCTTCACCCGATTCGGCAATCACCTGAAACTCGTGGGAGTGGCTGCCGCCGATAGCGCCGGAGTCTGCCTGGACGGCCCGATACTCAAGCCCCATGCGCTGGCACATCCGCGAGTAGGCGTCATACATGCGCTGGTAGGTTTCGTCCATAGACGCCTGATCCAGATGAAACGAATAGCCGTCTTTCATGATAAATTCGCGCGCCCGCATCACGCCGAAGCGCGGCCGGATCTCATCGCGAAATTTGGTTTGAATCTGGTAGAAGTTAACGGGCAGCTGTTTGTAGCTGCGAATCTCGTCGCGCGCAAATTCGGAGATCACTTCCTCGTGCGTCGGGCCGAAGCAGAACTCTCGTTCAGCGCGGTCCACCATCTTCAGAAGCTGGGGGCCGAATACGTCCCAGCGGCCGGACTCTCGCCAGAGTTCCGCCGGCTGCACGGCAGGCATCAGCATCTCCAGCGCCCCGGCCCGGTTCATTTCCTCGCGAACGATGTTCTCGACCTTGCGCAGAACGCGAAAGCCCAGCGGTGTCCACGTGTAGATGCCGGATGTCAGACGCCGTATCATCGCGGTCCGAAGCATCAGCTGATGGCTCGCGATCTCCGCATCGGCCGGAGTTTCCTTGACCGTGGTGATGTGAAATTGTGCCGCACGCATGGCCGAACACCTAAATCCAAAGGCGCGAATCTTACCACTGGACATGACACGATACGTGATTGGCGATGTGCAGGGCTGCTTTGGACCGCTAATGCGGCTCCTCAAGCGGCTTAGGTTCGACCCGCAGCGAGATCGCCTCTGGTTTGCCGGAGACCTGGTAAACCGGGGCGGACAGTCGCTGGAGGTGCTGCGATTTGTGGTCGAGCACCAGCACGCCTGCCGAGCGGTGCTAGGCAATCATGACCTTCACCTTCTCGCCCACGCGGCAGGACTGGTCGAGCGCCCGGAGAAAGAGCTGGCGCGGGTGGTCGACGCGCCCGACGCACCGGAGCTGATCGACTGGCTGCGCCGTCAGAAACTGCTCAAGGTCTTTCGCAAGCACAGCATCCTGCTGTCCCATGCCGGGGTTCATCCCGGCTGGTCCGTAGCAAGGGCCCGGGCGTTAGCTGATGAAGTGGAAACGGGCCTGCGAGGTCGCAGCTGGGAAAAACACCTCTCGCGCAGCTACGGCGGCAAGATCGGCTGGGACGGAACGCTCCAGGGCAGCAAACGCCTCAAGGCCATCACCGCCAATCTGACGCGCATGCGATACCTGAGCGGCGACGGGTCTTTCGACTCGGTCAACAAAGGGCCACCCGGCACGCAGGGCGAGGGGTTGTTTCCGTGGTTTTCCCTTCCGAGCGTCCGCCCGGCGCGCTGGCGAGTCCTGTTTGGCCACTGGGCCACGCTGGGATACCTATCCACCCCGCAGGCGGTATGTCTGGACTCCGGCTGCGTTTGGGGCGGTCGCCTGACCGCGGTGAAGCTGAAGGAGCCCGATAAGCCAATCCAGGTTTAGTTGGTTGTGAGTTTTTGTGGACCGCTGCCGGGCGCTCGGCGCAGTTCACCCGCGGCCTCAAGCTCGAGTTTGACCGTGGTGACGTGCCAGCCGAGTGAACCGAGCGACGCTCGCTCCGCCTTGCTGAGCTTGCGGTCCACCAGCCCGGGCAGCGCCTTAAACGCGATTGGCTCCTTCTGGCCCCCGACAACCGTCAGAATGCGGTCGCGCATCAGCTCAAATTTCCAGGCTGGAATCCGGGTCGGCTTTTTGCCCACCGCCGGCGTTCGGCACAACACTTTTTCGTCGACCACCCGCGGCAAATACTCAACGATGGAGAAGCCGTGTTCATGCTTGGGATCGGGCTGCTGTTCGCTCATCGTCCAGCCGGACCAGCGTTTCGAGGAGATTCGCGGAAACCAGGTGTCCGCTCGGGCAACCCGCGTGTGGACGTGGGTGATCAGCAGGCGGCTAGCCCGGCGCAGCGTGGCGCGATAGATCTCGCCACCGCCGATTACCATCACCTCGTCGGAGTCCGCCATGGCCAGAGCGTCCGTCAGCGTGGCGGCCAGCACGCAGCCCGGCGGCGCGGTGGTCATCGACCGCGACAAAATCAGGTTCTGGCGCCGGGGAAGCGCCTTGCCCACTTCCTCGAACGTGCGGCGCCCCATCAAAACCGTTTTTCCGACCGTCGAAGCCTTAAAGTGCTTGAGGTCCTCCGGCAGGTGCCAAGGCAGCCCCCCGTCGATGCCGATGGCTCGCGCCTGGTCTATCGCGGCGATCAGGGTCAGTATTTTCATGGATTCCTTCTCAATGAGTGAAAGCAGCCGCTTCAAGGATTTTCCGGTCTGGGAAAAACCTGGTTGCGACCCGCGTCTTTCGCCCGATATAGACGCCGATCGGCTTTTGACATCATCTCCGACCAGCCGCAGGTGCCCTGGTTGTCGGCCACCCCGATACTGATGGTGACCCTCAGGCCAGACTCCAGCGCTTCCCAGCTGCGGCGCTCGACGGCAACTCGCAGCTTTTCGCAAGCTCTGACGGAACCGGCTTCGTCGGTGCCGGGCATCACCAGCACAAACTCCTCGCCGCCAAAGCGAGCCAGGACGTCTTCCGTCCGGACCCAATCCAGCAGCAGCTCAACCAGCTGTTTGAGGACCTCATCACCCACCGTATGGGAGTACTGGTCGTTCACCTGCTTGAAGTGATCGAGGTCTAGCACCGCCAGCGAAAGCGCTGTCCCGTGTCGCTCGGCAAAGTTGTATTCCTTACCGAGGCAGCTATCCAGATAGCGGCGGTTGTAGGTGCCGGTCAGCGGATCGCGGATACTCAGCCGCTCAAGCTCCGCCTTCTGTGCCTCCACCTCCTTCAGCGCCTCGGCCAGCTCGACGTTTCGCAGGTGTGACACCGCCCGCTCCATTTGGGCGCGCTCCAGGTCCCGCTGATTGACCATCGACTGAACGCGCGCCGTCGCCAGCTCTTCGAGCATATCGGTCTGGACCTGATGGTACTCCCGAAAATGCGCGAGGGCCGACTGGAAGTCGCCCATCTCTTCCGCGAGCCGGGCCAGCTTCTCGTGGGCCCGGCCAACGCCTGAGCGGGCGTTGACGGCACGAAAGATCCGCAGCGCGGAGTTGAGATTCTCCAGCGCCTGAGTCTGATGACCCAGGCTCGCCAGGTAATCGCTGAAATGCAGCAGAATCTCAGCCTCGCTGCGCGTCTCCTTATCCTGATGGCAGTGGGCGATCGCGCTGGCGAACCACTCGCCGGCCGCTTCGACGTCACCTTTGGCCGCGAGCGCTCGCGCGCGAGCGCCCTCGATCCATCCGAGCATCGCGTTTTCGCCGCTCTGCTCCGCCTGACGCGCCGCTCGCTCGAGCTGCTTCAACGCATCGTCGAACCGTCCCTCGCTCGCCATGGCGTCGCCCATGTTGGCCAGCACGCGAGCCTGCAGGCTTCGGTCTGCGGTGTGGTTGGCGAGCGCCAGCGCCTGTTCGTAGTTCTGATACGCCTGCTGGAGGTCGCCCAACTCTTCGTGCGCAATGCCGATGTAGTTATGCGCAAAGCCCGTCTCTTCGCGCTGGTCGTGCTCGAGGTGGAGATTGATCGAGAGGCGAAGTGCGTCGAGGCCGTCGCGGTACAGGCCAAGCTGCACCAGCGCTGCGCCCTCCAGCGCCATCGCCTGCGCCGCGCGGGAAGGCTCGATGTCTTCCTGGGCAAGAAAACCACGCGCCGACTCGGCGGCCTGCACAAAACGTGCTTCATCAAAAGCGCTTCGGGCGGCGGCGAGTTTCGGCATAGACGCAATTATGCTGCTAGATGGCTCATCCGTCAGCTTCCGCCGGTCGATGAAATCGTGTCCGATCAGCAGGCACGGTTTGGCCGCCTATTTACCAAAAGACAGCGTGGCCCTTAGACCACCCCCATCTCGGCTCGCCACGTCCACAGTCCATTCGTAGAGTTCGCAGAAGCGCTGCACAATCGCCAACCCCAGTCCTGAGCCTTTTCCTTTGACCGTGCTGCCGCGATAGTGGCGGGTGAAAACCTTGCGCAGCTCGTCTTCGGCGAGCCCGGGGCCCGTATCTTCGACCACCACCTGATTGTTCACCACGGTAATGTCGACGCTCCCCTGCGGCGTGTATTTGAACGCGTTGCCGATCAGATTGCCCAACGCCACCGCGATGACCGACTCGGGCGCACATACGAGAAACGAGTTGACCACCTTGATCGAGACTTCCACCGGCTTGCTGCCGATCTGCACCCGCTTGAAGTCGACCACCTCCTCGACAATTCGATCAACGCGGAAGTATTCGCCGGTCGCGCGATCCACCCGTTCCGCTCGAACCAGGTGGAGCAGCGCTTCGGTCAATTCGGTGGTCTGACGGGCGGCCCTTTCGATTCGGTTGAGTCGGGTTCGCGTCTTTTCATCCACCTCGGGCTGCGCCAGCAGCAGCTCGGTGGCGCTTTTGATCACCGCCAACGGCGTCCGCAGCTCGTGGCTCACGTCCGCGTTGAACTCCTTATCCCGCACCACCATCGCCGTGAGACGCTCGGCGTATTCGTCCAGTCCTCGAGCGAGCTGCCCGACCTCATCATCAGCGTAGTTTGGCGCCAACGGTTCCGGGTGCGTGTCTTGCCCCAAGGTGGAAACGCGGCGCGCAAGATCGGATACGGGCCGGATCACCCGCTTCGAAGACCAGATTGCCAGCAGCAGCATCAGCAGCGAGAACCCGACCGCGGCTCCCCCGAGAAATCCAAACAACAGCAGGTTTTCGCGCGGGTCGGGCGTGGTGTCATAAACCACGTAGCCCCAGGCCTCCGGCCGCTTGTTGACAGCGATCTTATAGCGCCTCGTCTCGGTGGCCATCTCGTGGATGCCCGTGGGCAGGCCAACCAGTTCGACCACCCGCTGCCTCAGATCAGAGTCATCCGGCAGCGCCGCTGGCATCGCCTGAAGCGCCAGGTCGCGGCGTCCAATCCAGGCGTAGTAGCGGGAGGAAAATCCTGCAGCGCCACTGTCGCCGCTCAACACCTTGTCGAGCTGATCGTCGAGGTCTCGAACCAACGTCTCGTCGATCAGCGCGTTTTCCAGGTACTGGCGCATACCCAGCGCAGTCACGGCGAACAGGCCGCTCAGCAGCGTGCCGAACAGCAAAAAGGAGATGATGATCCGAGCGCGTAGCTTACGTCTGAACCGCATCGGGGTGGACCAGCCGATAGCCGATGCCGTGGCGGGTCTGGATCAGCGCCACATCAAAGGGCTTGTCGATGGCAGCTCTCAGGCTGTGAATATGAACGCGTAGGCTGTCGCTGTCCGGCAGCTCTTCGCCCCACACGCGCAGCTCCAGCTCGTGCCGAGACACAACCCGCGGTGAAGCCTCCATCAGCCGCTGCAGCAGCTTGAGACCGGTGGGGTTGAGGTTGATGTCTTTGCCTGCGCGGTTGACCGTCAGGGTGTCCAGATTGAATTCCAGGTCTCCGACGATCAGGACTCGAGGCTCAACCGCCTTGCCCCGTCGGGCGAGAACCACAAGCCGGGCTTCGAGCTCCTGCAGCTCGAACGGCTTGACCATGTAGTCGTCAGCCCCTGTCTGGAATCCCTCAAGCTTCTGTTCCAGCGCGTCGCGCGCCGTCAGCATCAGGATCGGCGTGTTCTTCCGCGCCTCCTCCCGAAGCTTTCGGCAAACGTCCAGTCCGTCCATGCCCGGCAGCATGAGGTCCAGGACAATCGCGTCAAATTCGTTGACCACGGCCAGGTGCAGACCGGTGACGCCGTCACCGGCAAAGTCCACGACATGACCACGGTCTTCCAGATAGTCACCAATGTTGGCGGCAATATCTGGATTGTCTTCAATGATCAGTATCTTCATCAGCGCATATTACCCGGGAGCGTGCATTTGGGAGGAGACCCGCAACAACGGCGCGCTCTTTCAGCGCGTTGCGGATGACGATCGCTCCGCTGGGTTTAACCCCCCGTACTGGCAGTTGGATGATCTAGTGGACCGTGAGGTATTATCTTTCTTCTTATATAAAGAAAGGGCCCAAGTAGGAGTGCTGACCAAACTCCTTGCTTGAGCCCTTGAGCTACTGCCCCGATTACCGTAACCCGATCTGCCAATCCCAGACCATGGGTTGTGGTTGTTTCGTTAGCGAGTGCAGGCTTAGACTACTAACATTTGTATTAAGAATTGGTTAAACGAAACGTAACTGCTCGTTAACATCTGCATTAATTCAAGGCTTTTCTTCGTTTGGCACTCCGCTCGCCGCTCCCGCCCAACACCCTATCGACATTTTGTGATGAGAACGACGAATTCTCATGACACGAATATCTCGTCACGCTAATATCTTCGCAAGTTTGAATATATTAAGGTTTTAAGTCTTGCCGAGCCGCGCGATTATCGCCAAAGAGCTGTCTCAGATACTCAAAACCATCTCTCACCCTGATCGCGTGCGGATCATTGAAGAGCTGCGGGGCGATGAGAAAGATGTCAACACCATCGCGGCGGCGCTGGAACTCACCTCTACCCGGATTTCCCAGCATCTGAGCCTGATGAAAGCCCACCGCATCGTCGATGAACGACGCGAGGGACGGCACCACTATTACCACCTGGTCCAGCCAGAAATTGCTGACTGGATCGTCAACGGTTTGGCCTTTGTCGAAGGTCGCATGTCGGCGATATCTGCCGCAGAAATCAAATCCGCCCGCAAGTTGTGGGGCGCTGTTCCCGTACAGAAGTAACGGCTAACCAAAACAAAAAAATTGTAAGGTTGAGGAGAATCATGCCTAAGTTTGCAGCTGGCGTAGTCAGGTTTCAGAGCGAAGTATTTCTCGAGAAGCAGGAGGCGCTATTTCCCGGCGCCGCCTGCCAGGCTTGGGGAGTAAGAACCTAATGACTACCAACACACAATCATCCGGGCGTACACCCTGGTTTGACTTCAGCAATATGAGGGGCGACGTTTTCGGCGGTATTACCGCTGGAATTGTTGCGCTGCCGCTCGCCCTTGCCTTCGGCGAGGCGTCCGGGGCCGGCCCCATTGCCGGCCTGTGGGGCGCCATTATTGTCGGCTTCTTTGCCTCCCTGTTCGGCGGCACCGGCTCAAACGTCTCAGGACCAACCGGTCCGATGGTCGTAGTCTTCGCCGGCGTGTTTGCCTCGCTGGCCGGCAACCCCGCGCTGGTCTTTGCCGCGGTGGTGCTGGCAGGCCTCCTGCAGATTGCGTTCGGCGTGATGCGCCTGGGCCAGTACATTCGGCTGGTGCCCTACCCGGTGGTTTCCGGCTTTATGAGCGGCATCGGCTGCATCATTATTGCGCTGCAGCTTTCCCGGCTGTTTGGCCACGAGCCGGAAGGTGGCGGCACCGTGCCGGCGCTCATCGCGATCCCCGGGGCCGTCATGGATCCAAACTACAGCGCGTTGATTATCGGTCTGGTGACGCTCGGAGTGATTTTCTTCTGGCCTAAAACGCTGAATAAATTTATTCCCGGCGCGCTGGCCGCTTTGATCATCGGCACGCTGCTGAGCCTGGTGCTCAAGGGCGCTCCGATCCTGGGCGACATCCCCACGGGTCTGCCGTCTTTCATCATTCCGTCTTTCACCCAGGACACCTTCCTGATTGTGCTGGAAGCAGCCTTCATCCTGGCGCTGCTGGGGGCCATCGACAGCCTGCTGACCTCCCTGGTCGCAGACAACATGACCCGAACCCGACACAATTCCGACCTGGAGCTGGTGGGTCAAGGGGTGGGCAACACGATCGCTGGCCTGTTTGGCGCCATTCCGGGCGCCGGGGCGACCATGCGGACCGTGGTGAACATCCGCACCGGTGGTCTAACGCGAATTTCCGGCATGCTGCACTCGCTGATCCTGCTGGCGGTTGTGCTCAGCCTGTCCCCGCTGGCCTCACAAATCCCGCACGCCGTACTGGCCGGCATCCTGATCAAGGTGGGCTACGACATCGTCGACGTCAGCTACCTCAAGCGCGCGCACCAAGGGCCACGCTGGGATCTGGCGCTGATGGTGATGGTGCTGGGCCTGACGGTGTTCGTCGACCTGATCACCGCCGTGGCCGTCGGCGTGATCCTCGCCGCACTGGCGTTCGTTAAGCGGATGGCCGACAAGCAGCTCGAGTCGTTCAAGAGCACCGCCGGCGACATCACCACCCAGGAGGAACAGGAAATCCTGGATCAGGCAAAAGGCAAGATCACCCTGTTCGACTTCGGCGGCCCGTTGAGCTTCGGCGCAGCAGCTGACGTCGGTCACACGGTCCGCGAGCGGGTTCGCGAACACTCGGCCGCGATCGTGCTGGATTTCTCGAGGGTGCCCTTCATGGACGTCTCAGCAGCCAGAGCGGTCGAGACCATCGCCTGCGACGCCAAAGTGGCTCATAAAACGCTCTACGTGACGGGCATGAGTGACGAGGTGAAGCGGGTCATAACCGGCCTGAACGCTGACCACTGCATCCCGGGTGACACGACCCATGCCACCCGCCTGGAGGCTCTCAAGGCCGCGCTGGCTGAAGTGACGGGTGCCGCGGGCGGCGGTCCGGATGCCAAGCTGGCCACCGCTGGTCAAACCTGACGCTGCCGCAGAATCCGGCGTACAAGGCCAGGCGCATCGCGCCTGGCCTTTTTTTGACCAAGCAAGTCACGTCGACACTCAGCGAGCACAACAATCAGAACTCGAATCACACGACGAGGCATCATCGGATGGTGACAAGTGAAAGCTTTGAGAGAGTGGAGCGGGTGATGGGAATCGAACCCACGTCATCAGCTTGGGAAGCTGAGGTTCTACCATTGAACTACACCCGCGAGGCGCGTTCCGGCGAACGCCAACTATAGCGCCGAATTGACTAGCGGTCAGCAGCGCGACGTTCCGCACCGCGCGACTGAACCGATCGCTCGTCAAACCGCTTCGCTGGGCCGGGAGCGCTTCCCGCGGCGCGCTGCACCGCTGACCATTGTCAGCGGCGGGCGGGCTGGGCAAGCGATTCGCAGAGCGCCACGTTATCGTTGGTAACACGCTGGATTGGGATGTCTCCCGTTAGACCCAGCCGCGTCAGGTTGTAGGTCATGGTGCCGGCGGCGCAGCCGGAAAACGTAGCGGTGAGGGTGCCCTCGCCCGCGCCGTCGGTTTCAGGCGCAGGCTCGGGGCTGTCAAAGACACCGCCGGTGCTGGAGAAGACTGTCAGCGTTGCCGTGTTGCTGTCGTAAGGGCCTTGAGCCGTCAGCCAGCGCTGCTGAGGGCCGCCCAGGGTGGCGGTGTTGCCGGGCTGCGTCTCGCTATCGAACGTGAACCACGCCACAAACATCTGCCCGAGATCTGGAAAAACGCTGATCAGGAACCCCTGGCCGCTGGTGGCCGGATCGAACCACGCGTCGTTGAGGCCGGCGTTGATCGCAAACGGACTGCCCAGCGGGCGGATCACCACCGCGTTAGGCTGGATGAGCCCGTTGGTGCCCGAGGCGATAAAATCGCCAATCAGCGTTCCTTCCGAGGTATACCGCCGCACCGACGACGTGCCGCCGTTTCCGATCAACAGGTCGCCGCCCGGCAGCTGGGCGATACCCTCAGGCTGGCTAAGGCCGGTGGCAAAGTTGCTGAGAAACGAGCCGCTGGCGTCGAACCGGCGGATGGCGCCGCCCTGCCAATCAAGCACCAGCAGATCCCCACTATCCTCAAACCACACGTTGGTGGGTCCCTGCAGCGTGGTGTTGATCAGCTCGCCGAGGTCCGCACCCTGGCTGCTGAACTGGCGCACGATGGCTTGGTCGAACGAGGCAACTACCAGGTTGTTGTCATCGTCCCAATCCAAGCCGATGCTCTGCGAAACGCCTGTGGTGGTGAAGTCTGGCGCTGGCGTACCGTCGAGCTGATAGCGCTTTACCCGACCAGAGCCGGTCCACTGCAACACGTAGAGGAGCCCGTCTAGTCCGATTCTCATTCGGGTCGGGCCGCTGGCGTCGGTCGCAAACGAATCGATAAAGGCGCCCGTTTCAGCGTTGTGCCGGTTGATCTGGTTGCTGTTGAGATTGGAGATCAGCACCACACCCTGGTCCTCCAGAAACAACATGTCCTGGGGCCACGCAAGGTTCTCGTCGGTGAACAGCTCCGGGCTTCCACCGTTCTGATCAAACTTGAGGATCTGCCAGGGCGGACTGCTGAGGCCGCCGGCATCACTAACGTAGATTTCAAAATCCTGAGACTGCACGGGCGCCAGCGTCGCCACAATGCAGGTAAAAAGCATCAAAAATACGGATCGATAAGACACAATGGGGGACCGGGCAGTCGTGATATGAGCAACATACCGGCCCCGGGAGCATGCCGCATGCCAGCAACCAAAAACAGCAACTTTTGCTAACTACGACGCGCCCAAACTCTCGGTCTGGCGGGAGAAAAGCCGACATGCCTAGCGTGACGATCTGGCCAGCGGTCCGGACGGTGAGCGCACGCCCTGAAACTCGCTAGGCGGCGACCTCGTTTGGGACTAACCTTAACACTCAAGTTGCCGGGCCAAAGCTGATGCAGAAAAACTCGATCGATCTGAAGCAAGCAGGCGCCGTTTGGATCATTGCAGTCACCCTGGTCATCGCCGGTTGGGGATCCGCGAATGGCGGTCCGAAATCGGATCCGACGGCGGCAAAAGGTTTAGACGGGCCTCGGGAGCTGACCGCCAGCGACGCAAGCCCAGGGGATCGTTTCGGTACGGCCATCAGCCTGTCCGGCACGCGGTCACTGGTTGGCGCACCGGGCAGCGCCGGCGGCAGCGGCGCAGCGTACCTGTTTGAGCTCAACGAAGCCGGGTGGACACAGATCGCCAAACTGGTGGCGCCAGCTGGCGTTGCGGCGGACGGGTTCGGCCGCGCCGTGGCGCTCGACGGCGCGCGGGCCGCCATTGGTGCGCCCGGGCGAGACGACGCTGCCAGCAATGCCGGGGCCATCTACGTCTTCGACTTCGATGGTTCCACCTGGAACTTCACGGACGTAGTTACGGGCCCCGATCTGGCGGCCGAGGATGGCTTTGGCGAGGCGGTTGATGTGAGGGCGGACCGGATTGTGGCGGGGGCGCCGCGTCACAACAGCAGTAACGGAGCAGCCTACGTCTTCGATTTGGTGAACAGCCAGTGGACGTTCAGCACCAAACTGACTCCCTCAGCGGGCACCATCAACCAGGCAGGACCCACGAAGGGCAGCACCACACCGAGCTTTTTCGGCGCGTCGGTCAGCCTGGGACTGGATCGCGTCGTCGCCGGGGCGCCGGAAGAAGACAATGCGCAGGGAGCCGCCTACGTGTTTGACCTCAGCGGCGGCAGTTGGACCGAGACTCAGCGTCTGGCTCCCGGGTTCCTGGAGGAGGAGGACCGCTTTGGCACAGCCGTTAGCTTATTCAACGATCGGACGCTCGTCGGTGTGCCCGGCTCCAACCGGCGCTCCGGAGCGGCAGAGATCTTCGATTTCGACGGCGCCAGCTGGGTGATCGCTTTCACTCAGCTGGCCGTCGACGACACCACTGAGGTTCCCGTGTTTGGAGAGTGCACCGATCAGCTGGGCAGCTCGGTGAGCCTTTGGGGCGACTACGCGCTTGTCGGCGCCGCTACGGACGACGTCTGGGGAGACTTTGCGGGCTCCGCCTACCTGTTCCAGTTCTACAACAACGACTGGTTTCGGATAGTTAAGTTCACGGAAGACGGCGGGGCTGCTGACCGCTTGTTTGGACAGGCTGTCGCGTTCGAGGCAGGCCTGGCGGTGGCCGGCGCGCCCGGCGAAGATTTTGGGCTGAGGAACTGTTCCCCAGGCATCAGCGGCCCGGGATCTGCGCAGAGTACGCGGGTGTTCGACGACCCGTCGCTGGGCCTCCTGCCGGATCAGTTTGAGGTGGACGACACGCGAGAGCAGGCCAGCGATATCCAGGTTGGGATGCAGTTTGACGTGGACGAATATCCCCAGCGACACAACCTGCACACTGCCACGGACCTGGACTACGTGCAGTTTCTCTACAACGCTGCCAGCAGCTACACCATTCGCGTACAGCCTCGGGACACCACGCTCAGTCTTGGCCTGGTGCTGGAGGACGCCTCCGGCAACGAACTGGACAGCGCTGGCTGCAGCAACTTCGATAGCCCGGGAACCGAGCTGAACGTTTTCCCGCCCGGCGGCCTGCAGGAGAACCAGATTCTGTTCCCGCGGGTGTTTGAGTGCCAGCCGGGGTCTGCTAGCGGAACCCGCGATTACGACGTCTGGGTCGCTGGCGTGGGACACCAGCAGTGTGTGCTGCTGGAAGGTAACGTCAACACGGCAATTTCGGGAGACTCGGCGCCCTTCCTCTGGCTATTTTCCGATATCAACAACACCGTGATCACCGATTCATCGGGGTTTTATCGGCTCTGCGCAGATTACGACATCCGAGAGCTGACGACCTTTGACCCGCGAGGCATCACCCAGCCGGCAGTGATCGACGTCCTTGCGGGTGTCGCGTGCTCGCCAAACTGCATCGAACCGGACTACGAAGACGACGACGGGTTCATCCGACCCCGCATTCGCCCGGGATCTCGCGCCCGCCTGGACTTCGAGGTGCCAGGTCCCGTGATCTTTAGGAGCGGCTTCGAGGCAGTCAGCCCTTAAGGCGAACGACCACCAGGCACTGGTCGTCCGAATTTGGGCAGTCGCGACTGTGGTCATCAACCGCTTTTCGCACTTTGTCGACCAGCTCTTGCGCGCTCCCCTCAACGGGGCCAAGCGCCGCCACGAGGCGGCGCTCGCCGAACTGCTCGTTGCTCAGGCTTCGACACTCGGTCAGGCCATCGGTGTAAAGCACCGCGGCCTCACCTTCCGCAAGCTGCGCTTCCCCGCCGACAACTGCGACGTCGGGGATGATCCCAAGCGGCGGCCCGCCAGCCGAATCCAGACGCGACACGCAGCCGTTTCCTCGCAGCAACAGCGCCGGACTGTGACCGGCATTGACGTACATGACCCGTCCCGTTTCCGGATAGATGCGCAGAAAAAAGACGGTGACAAATGTGCCCCGCCCGAGGCTTTCAACAAACAGGCGATTCACCTTTTCCACGACGTCGACCGTCGGGAGATCCATACCCCGAAAGATCATCATCGCGGTGCGCAGCATCGCCATCACGACCGCAGCACCCGGGCCGTGGCCCGCTACGTCGGCGATCACAAAACCCAGGGATCCGTCCGAGAATGTTCGAAAGTCGTAGTAGTCGCCCCCGGCGTAGTCTGAGGGCCGATAGTGAATGGCCACGTCCAGCGCGGGGTGCTTTGGCAGCTGATCCGGCAAGATCGCCTGCTGGGCGCCGGCAATCTCATCCAGCTTGACCTCCAGGCGGTCCCGGAGCTCGGAGACCTGGCGAGTCAGCTTGAGCTGGTAAACGCTGCGCGACAGCATGTTGAGTACCGAGATGATGACCCGCAGCTGCATCGCGTCCAGCGGAAGGCCAGGCTCACGAAGCAGAACCAGCCACTCGTTGATCTCTCCCTGCAGATAGACCGGGACCGCCAACGCGTCTCGGGGGCCATCGACCCAATCCGCGAGGGTGGGATCCTGAGTTGGGTCAAGGCAAAGACCGATCTTCGGCTGCCCGCTTTCGATGAGTTTTCCGATCAGTCCGCCGCGGGTCACAGGGACAGAGTCCGGGGGTTCATCCCAGCGACAGTTTGACCGAATGCTGAGCGGCGAATCGCAACCCTTCGCGAGATCCATGCGGTCCATGACCCGAAAGGCGCGATGGTCACCGGGCACAACGGCGAGGTCCAGAATCTCGCTGACGCCGGCAATCTCGTGAAAGCGCTGGCTGAATCCGTAGACCAACTCCCCTTCGTTTTGCGCCTGACTCATCGCGCGCTGCATGTCCAGCACCAGGCTCAGCGAGGGGGTGTCTTCCAGGGATCTGATGTGCATCGGCGGAACCTCCAGCCCGTCGCTGCACGTTAACGCGCGCAGTCGAGTCCTTCAATAACTCGACAGATCAGTGTGTTCGAACGTGACTAGCGCAAAGAACTACGGCGTCAGTACTGAAAGTGCTTGATCTTCTCGCCGGTTTTGCCGATGTCCGTCATCGACTCGATGCCGAGGTTCAGATGCATGTCCACCCAGTTCTGGGTCACCGCACGGTCTGACTCTTCGGTCTTCACGCCGTCCGGCGTGGTTGGGACGTCCGACACCAGCAGCAGCGCGCCGCGGGAGATTTCGTTTTTGTGGCCGACAATAAACAGGGTGGCCGTCTCCATGTCGATGCCGATACAGGTCATCTGCCGCAGCCGCTCGTGGAATCCATCGTCGTGCTCCCATACGCGCCGGTTGGTGGTGTAGATCACGCCCGTTCGATAGTCCAGGCCGTGAGCCCGCAGCTTCTCCGATACAAACTTGTGGAGTTTGAACGACGGCAGCGCGGGCACCATCGGGTCGAGGTAGTCATCGCTCGTACCCTCGCCGCGGATGGCTGCGATGGGCAGGATGAAGTGGCCGATTTCCGTGGACTTCTTAAGCCCGCCGCATTTTCCTAGAAACAGCACCCCCTTCGGATGGACCGCCGTCAGCAGATCCATCATGGTCGCCGCATTCGGCGACCCCATGCCGAAGTTGATGATCGTCAGGCCGTCAGCGTTGGTTGCGGCCTGCATCGGTCGCCCTTCGCCATAGAGCTCGCAGCTGAAGCGCTCGCAGAAGGTGGTGACGTAGTTGGAGAAGTTGGTCAGCAGCACCCAGTCGCCAAACTTTTCCAACGGCATGGAGGTGTAGCGAGGGAGCCAGTTGCGGGTTATGTCGAGTTTATTAAGCACAGGTCGTTCCAAAATTCTGGCGTATTGTAACGCAGAGCTTTCAGCCTACGGCGGCGGCGTTACAATAGCCGGTGTCCTGTTTGGAGAGTTCGTTGCATTTCAGCGCGTGTCCACAAGGCCCTGGAGTTAGGCGCGAGCCGCCGGCCAGGGTGGTTCCCTGGCCAAGGCTCGCAACGCCGCTCC